>JBOHCG010000035.1:0-26270 GCA_050698735.1 Streptosporangiaceae bacterium
CACCCGGAGTTGACGCCCCCGCCCCAGCCACACCATGATGCTCACGTAACCGGCCAAGGTGGTCCCTAGGTCATGGCGAGCCACTGGTCCCATCCCGCTGGCGGATGACACGCCTGCCGGCCCTCGAACCAGACGAGTTGAGCGGCCACGCCCTCTGCCTGCACGCTCATCATGCAGGGCATCCGCGCCGCCATAGCGGATGCCATCGCTTAGCGCACCTCGCCGTCGGCTGTGATGGCCGGGGCCTCCTTCGCTATCACCTTGGCGTCTACGCGGGGTCGGCGGCCGGACCGGACACGGGCCCCCGCCTACGCTACTTTCCAGCCGAACCCGCGCCTAGGATGCGCCAGGGGCGTGGCATCGCGCAGACCGTCCATCCGGGTAACAGGGGCGGGTCCCGATCTCAATAGCCCAGCCGCCAGCGCCGCGCGCACCAACTGTGCACGCGCCTGCGCCGCCCGCCGATTGGTAATCGAAGCGATAGTCCTCCTCTGATCGCCTGGGTTTGGGCCAGGCCGGCCGGGAGGTCCGGTGTGCTGGTGGCGGGTGTTGCGGGCGGGATGAAGATCGAGCAAGATTTCTAAAGAAAGTGGAATACCCGGGCTAGGTGGAAATTCCGGTGGATCCCGGTCCACCTTTTCTTCCACGAAACCCGAAAGCTCCATGATCTTTTTCAGTCGGTGGCCTAGAAGGCACCCAACGGCACATCGAGCGCGTTCGGCTGCGCCCGTCGCCAGGCGGTCGATGGCACTCCGGGTAGGCGAGAGGAGGTGGGACGGCCTGACCGTGGCGGCAGGATCGCTTGCGGACATCTTCGGCCCGTGACGGCTCCACGGGCCGACGCAATCGGGCGGCGCAGGGCTCGTGACCGGGGTGCCGCATGGCCGGTGCCTTATCGTGATCATTGGCGCGGAACCGCACGGTTGGGGTGCTCCGTCACAACGGCATGCTGAACATACGGGGTTCGCGCCGCAACCGGCGCGCTAGACACGCAACCGTCGCCGGGCTCATGCTCGGCGGCACCATACTCGGCGGGACCTTGCTCCTGGCCGGGTGCTCCGGCAGCCCATCGGCTGCGGTCAGCTCGCCTGCCCAGGCGCCCGTGCCATCAGCGGCCGCCGGGGCGGCCACGGAGCTCGTGCCCGCAGGGCCCCCGGCCGGAACCCAGGGCGGCGGTGCCGGGACCACGGCGCGGCTGGCGCCGGCGGCCGACATCGTGTACACGGCACAGCTGACCCTGCGGGCGGGGAACGTCAGTTCCGCCGCCGCCGAGGCGACCCAGATCGCGGACGGCGTCGGCGGCTACGTCTCGAGCGAGACGACCTCGGCCGACCCCGGTCACCCGTCGCAGGCAACGGCCAGCGTGCAGCTGAAGATTCCGGCCGCGGCGTACTCGGTCACGCTCAGCAGGCTGGCCCAGACCCTGGGCACTCAGCTGTCGCTGCAGCAGCAGGCCCAGGATGTCACCGAGCAGGTGGCGGACGTGAACAGCCAGGTGACCTCGGACGAGGCGGCCATCGCACAGCTCCGCGCGCTGCTATCGCACGCGGGCTCGGTGAGCCAGCTGCTCACCGTGCAGAACCAGATCAACGTCGAGGAAGCCAGCCTGGAGTCGATGCAGGCGCAGCAGCGTGCCCTTGACCACGAGACCACGTACGCGACGGTGACCGTGACCATCCTCGGCCCAAAGGTCAAGGCGGTCGTTCACCGGACGAAGGCGAAGGCCCCGCCCAGCCTGGCGGGCGGCTTCGGCGCAGGCTGGCGCGCGCTGCGGATCACAGTGACCTGGACCTTGGCCTTCCTCGGTGCCGTGGCCCCGTTCGCCGCGGTCGTGGCGGTCGCCGCCTATGTGGTCTTCCGCGGCAGGCGGTGGGTGCTGCACCGCAGGCCCGCCCCCGAGCCGGCCTCGCCGGAGAGCTAGGGTACCGTCGCCAGCATGACGGACAATCCGGCCTGGCGGCCACGTCACGACGATCCGCTGTTCATCCTCGCGATGGACCACCGTGAGTCCTTCGGCAGGACCTTGTTCGGGGTCAAGAGTGACGATCCCGACCAGGCCGAGCGCGAGGCGATGAGCTCGGCCAAGCTGACGATATTCGATGGCCTGCGGGCGGCCCTTCCGGCCATAAGGACCGGCCGCCCGGGGGTACTCGTCGATGAGCGTTACGGGCAGGGCGTCATCGACGAGGCCAAGAGCGACCGCGAGCAGATCGTGCTCGCGATTCCGATCGAGGCCAGCGGGCACGAGTGGTTCACGCTCGAGTGGGGCGACCAGTGGCTGGAGCATGTCGAGGCGAACAAGCCCGACTACGCGAAGATCCTCGTGCGCGACAACCCGGAGTTCGACGCGGGCCAGCGTGAGGGCCAGTTCGCCCGGCTCGCCGAGATCTCGTCCGGGCTGCACGGGGCCGGCGTGCCGCTCCTCTATGAGCTGCTGGTGCCCGCGACCGATGCCCAGCTTGCCAAGGCGGGCGGTGACGCCATGACCTACGACAGGGACATCAGGCCAGGCCTGGTCTGCCAGGTCATCGCCGACAACCAGGCGCACGCCGTCGAGCCCGCGCTGTGGAAGGTCGAGGGCCTGGAAACCGTCGATGCCGCCCGGCAGGTGGCTGCGCAGGCCAAGGTCGGCCACCGCGACGCTGACCTGGTCGTGCTCGGCCGTGACGCGCCCGCCGAGCGGCTTGACCACTGGCTCGAGGTGGCCAGTGAGGTCAGCGAGTTCGTCGGCTTCGCGATCGGGCGCAGCATCTGGGAAGACGCGGTGCGCGAGTACGAGGCGTCCGACCGCAGCCAGACCGCGGCACGCCACGCGGCCGCCATGGTTACCGAACGGTACCTGGGCTTCGTCGCGCACTGGTCGACCTGACCGGCCCGGCGTGCACCAGGTCGGCGTGCACCAGGTCGGCCAGCCTGGCCAGCATGCCGGGATCGGTCTCCGGCAGGACGCCGTGTCCCAGGTTGAACACGTGCCCCTCGGCCGCGCGCCCGCGTTCGAGGACGTCCACGGCGCGCTGCTCGATGACATCCCAGGGCGCGAGCAGTACCGCCGGGTCGAGGTTGCCCTGCAGCGCCTTGCCCGGCCCCGCCCGCCGGGCGGCCTCGTCGAGCGGGATCCGCCAGTCGACCCCGACCACGTCGGCGCCCGCCTCCCCCATCAGGCCGAGCAGTTCGCCCGTCCCGACGCCGAAATGGATGCGCGGCACCCCCGCCGCCTCAAGCGCGGCGAAGACCCTGCTGGTGTGCGGCAGGACCGAGCGCCGGTAATCATCCGGGCTGACCGCGCCTACCCACGAGTCGAACAGCTGAACGGCAGATGCCCCCGCCGCCACCTGGACGCGAAGGAACGAGATCGTGATGTCGGCGAGCCGGCCGAGCAGCGCGTGCCACAGCGGCGGGTCGGCGTACATCAGCGCCTTTGTCTTGTCGTGGTTCTTGGACGGCCCCCCTTCGATCAGGTAGGACGCGAGCGTGAAGGGCCCTCCCGCGAAGCCGATCAGCGGCAGCCCGCCCAGCTCGGCCACGAGCATCCGGACCGCCTCGGTGACGTAGGGCACGTCGGAGGGATCGAGCGGGCGCAGCCGCTCCAGGTCTGCCGGCGTCCGCATCGGGCTGCCCACCACCGGCCCGACACCCGGCTTGATATCGACGTCGATGCCCACCGCTCGCAGCGGTACCACGATGTCGCTGAAAAGGATCGCCGCGTCCACGTCGTACCTGCGCAGCGGCTGCAGGGTGATCTCGGTGATCAACTCGGGACGGGTGCAGGAATCGAGCATCGAGATGCCCTCTCGCACCTGCAGGTACTCCGGCAGCGACCGGCCCGCCTGCCGCATGAACCAGACCGGCGTACGCGGAACTGGTTCCCTCCGGCAGGCCAGCAGGAAAGCGGAAGTCGCCTGACTCACGGTCACGCCTTGGATCGTCTCACATCGCCGGCAGTCGCCGGACACGCCGCCCGAGATCCCACGCCTGGCCGCAATACCGTGCCACTATCGGCATCTATCCCTAACTCCGGCCAGCCCGGTGCTGCACGGCAAGGAGGAGGTCGCCAGCATGACGCACCTGACCCGGTACTGCACCGGATGCGGCACAGAGCGGCTATTCGAGCAATTTCACGCGGAGCCCGGCAGCTGCCCTGACGCGCCGGACGGCGATTGCCCGGAATGGGGCTGTACCGCCTGCGGTGACGCTCTGATAATCGGCCTGAGCGTGACCGAGTGCGCCAGCGCCGATGCCGCGTCCAGGGCCGCGTTATCGGATCGGACCGGTTCCTCCCGGGTTCTAAACTGAACTGAAAGAGAACCTTGAACCGGACAAATTTCATGAACCACGGTGTCTCGGCATGACTCAATGGCGACACGGCGCGAAAGCGGATGACCGACACGTACGCTCGGTTCATGAGGCCGAGTGACGGGTCAGGGGATGGGAAGGCCATGCGATCGGGTGCGGCATCCGACCCAGGGCGCGTGCCTGGCACGCGGCGGGAAGCACAGGGAACGTTGAAGGCGACCCGCGAAGGACCGGCAGGGCAAGGCCCTCGGGCTGCCGACTCGCCGGCCGAGACGCTGTTCACGGCGGCCGCGGCCGCCTTCCTCGCGGGCCGGGAGGTCCAGGTTCAGCGGGATCTCGTGTTCGAGGACGTTCCCGCGCCCAAGCGCCTGGCACCCTACGCCACGGCCATCGCCGCCGCCGTCCGTCGTGACGATGCGGACGTGGCCTGGGGCCGGCTGGTCCTGCTTTACGATCCGGACGGCCAGCAGGGCTGGGAGGGCGTATTCAGGCTGGTGGCCTATATCCGGGCCGAGGTCGACCAGGAGATGGCGGCCGATCCGCTGCTGGGCCAGGTGGGCTGGAGCTGGCTAACCGAGGCGCTCGACGCGCACGTGCCCGGCTACGCGGTACCGAGCGGCACGGTCACCAGGGTCATCACCGAAGGTTTCGGCGGCAAGCAGGACGAGTCGCCGCTGAGCGGGTTCGAGCTCCGCGCCTCCTGGTCACCGGTCGGGCCAGCGGGCCCCGGCGGGTCCGGGGGGCCCGGGGGGAGCGCAGCGATCGCGGGAAAGCCACGGGGCCGGAAAGGCCGCAAGTCCGGTCCGAGCGCGGTCGACCTGGACGTCCTTGACCTTCCTTCGCACATCGCGGCCTGGTGTGATTGCCTGTCTGCCGCGGCCGGACTGGAACCGCCCGGGACGCGGGCATTGCGGCAGCCGGGGTACGGGTGAGCGCAGGCAGCGAGACTGGCGGACAGCAAGGGCCGCAAGCGCCTGTCCCGCTGCTCGAGCCCCGTGACGGCCTGCCTCCCGTCGTCGAGACCGGCGAGGCTCTGGCCGAGGTCACGGCCAGGCTGGCCAGCGGCGCAGGGCCCGTCGCGGTCGATGCCGAGCGCGCCTCGGGCTACCGCTACGGGCAACGCGCCTACCTGGTCCAGCTCCGCCGCGCCGGGGCGGGCACGGTGCTCATCGACCCGATCGCCTGCCCCGACCTTTCCGCCGTCGACGCCGCCCTGGAGGACGCCGAAGCCATCCTGCACGCGGCATCGCAGGACCTGCCGTGCCTGGCCGAGGTCGGCTTCCGGCCACGGCTGCTGTTCGACACCGAGCTGGCCGGGCGGCTGCTCGGCTATCCGAGGGTGGCGCTCGGCACGCTGGTCGAGGAGATCCTCGGGTTCCACCTGGAGAAGGGCCACTCGGCGGCCGACTGGTCGGTCCGGCCGCTGCGCGAGGAACTGCTCCGCTACGCGGCGCTCGACGTCGAGGTGCTGGTCGAGCTTCGTGACGCGCTGGCCGCCGAGCTTGAGGAGGCCGGCAAGGCAGAGTGGGCGCGGCAGGAGTTCGCTGCCGTGCTGGCGGCCAAGCCGACCGGGGCGCGGCCCGATCCGTGGCGGCGCACCTCTGGCATTCACCGCGTCCAGTCCCGCCGCGGGCTTGCCGTCGTGCGCGAGCTCTGGACGGCCAGGGACAGGATCGCCCAGGCCGCGGACCTGTCGCCGCGGCGGGTCCTGCCCGATGCGGCGATTGTCGAGGCGGCCAGGTCGTTCCCCGCCAACCACGCGGACCTGTCCCGGGTCAGCGGGTTCTCCGGCCGCCACGCCCGGCGATACGAGAGGGAGTGGCTGGCCGCGGTCGAGCGTGCGAGAACCAACGCCGACGACGAGCTGCCCGAGGCGGGCGGCGGGCAGCTGCCCAACGGCCCGCCGCCCGCCCATCGCTGGGCGGAGCGTGACCCCGCCGCCGCGGCCAGGCTGGCGGCTGCCCGCGCGGTGGTGACGGCGGTGGCCGAATCCAGCAACCTCCCGGTGGAGAACCTGCTGTCCCCGGAAGCGCTGCGCAGGCTCAGCTGGGATCCGCCGAGGCCGGCCGACCCGGACTCGGTCGCGCTGGCGCTCGCCGGGTACGGGGCCAGGCCCTGGCAGATCGGGCTGACCGCCGCGCCTGTCGCCGCGGCCTTCACCGCGGGGGCTACCGGAACCCTGGGCGTCGCGGGCGGGGACCAGGGTGAGGGCGCCGACGACGGCGCGGACAGGTGAAGCTGCTCGCTTTCGCCGGTACGAGCCTGCTGGGCTCGCCGCATCTGCCCGGCTTCCTCGACTCCCTGGCCGGAACGGTCGATCACTACGGGTACTGGGCGATCGCGCTCCTGCTGCTGCTGGAGAACCTCGGCGTCCCAGTGATACCCGGAGAGCTCGCGATGATCGTCGGTGCGATCTTCGCCGGCACCGGCCGGGCCGGCCTGAACGTCGTCGTGGTCGGCGTGGTCGCCCTCGCCACCTCGTTCGTCGGGGCCGAGCTCGGTTATCTCATCGGCAGGTTCGCCGGGCGCGAGCTTATCCTCCGCTACGGGCGCTACGTCCTGCTCAAGCCGCATCACCTGGACCGGGCCGAGGCGATCGTGTCGCGTTACGGCGGCCTGGTGGTCATCGTCGCCCGGTACATCGTGGGGCTGCGCGAGGCCAATGGCCTTATCGCCGGCATCAGCCAGATGCGCTGGATCACCTTCACCGTCTTCAACGCGGTCGGCGCGGCCGCCTGGGTCGCCACCTGGATCAGCATCGGGTACCTCGCGGGCGACCACATCGAGGAGATCTACGCCGACATCAACCACGCCGCGCTGTACCTGCTGATCGCGCTCGCGGCGGCGGGAGTCGGCTTCATCGCCTGGCGGCTGCTGCGCCGCCGCGGGCAGGCACGCCGCCAGCCGCCCGGCGAACCCGCGGAGGAGGTCGTGGAGCAGGCGGCGGCTGAGCGTCAGGAGGGCTCGTAGCGCTCCAGGCCCGCCAGCTCCCCCGCGGCCGCGTGCGCTATCCAGAAGGCGCCCTTGGACAGCGCCGCGCCGCGGGTCCCGGCCTTGCGGGGCGGCGTCGCGCCGAGCGCCGAGCAGGCCGCCGCCAGCGCCTCGGCGAGATTCTCGCCGTGCAGGCAGACGACCGCGGGCTGCTGCGCCACCACCAGGTCACGGATGACAGAGCCGGGAGTGACACCACCTCCCGTTCTGCTAAATGAATGATCACTGGAGCGGCCGTGCACGGCAAGTACGGCCTCGGCCTCGACGGACCCCCCGAAGCCCGCCGCGTAGGGAGCCACGGTCTGCGTGCACCGCAGGGCGGGCGAGCTGATGACACGGGCGCGCGGGGCGAAGCAGGCGAGCAGCCCGGCCAGCGCGCGGGCATCGGCCGCGCCGCGCTCATCGAGCGGCCGCGACTCGTCGCTGCCGTGCCAGTCGCGCTTCGACCCGGCCGAGGCGTGCCTGAGCAGGATGAGCGGCACCGTCTCGCGCGGCACGAGCGCGGCGAGCACCGCGGCGTCATTCGGGTAGCTCAGCCGTGCGGCGGCGGTGCCGAGCGGCTGCCACGACACCGCGTCGATCTCGTGGCTCGCCGCGGCCCGGGGACCGGGATTCGTGGCCGACCAGTAGTCGACCTTCTTCGGCGTGCCGAAGGCCAGGTACTCCATGGTCGGCAGCCGGGGACCGAGCACGGCACGGACGCTGGTCTCCTCGAACACCTCGCGCACCGCGGTGAGCAGCTCGTGCTCGCCGGGCTCGCGCTTGCCCTTGGGCAGCGACCAGTCGTCGTACTGAGGCCTGTGCACGAGCAGCGCTTCGACCCCCTGGGCGCCGTCTCGCCATACGACCGCGCCCGCGGAGTGGATGACGTCACTCATCAGCCGAACGAACCCGGCGTTCCCTGACCAGGGTTTCCTGCACGTCGCGCAGCGGGTTTCCGGCCTCGTCCCTGCTGTGCCGCTGCCAGAACCCGTTCGCGTTCAGCCACCAGGAAGAGGTGCCGTCATCCATGCCGAGGTCCAGCAGGCGCCTCAGCCGCCGCTGGTGGCCGGGATCGGTCACCCGCACGAGCAGCTCGACCCTGCGGTCCAGGTTCCTGTGCATCATGTCGGCGCTGCCGATCCAGACCTCGCTGTCCGCCCCGGCCGCCCCGCCTTCCCCCTCCGCCGCCCCGAACCAGTAGATGCGGGAGTGCTCGAGGAACCGGCCGAGGACGCTGCGGACCTTGATGGTCTCCGACAGGCCGGGGATGCCCGGCCGCAGTGCGCAGATGCCCCTGACCCACAGGTCGATCGGGACCCCGGCCTGCGAGGCCCGGTAGAGCGCGTCGGCTACCACCTCGTCGACGAGCGCGTTGGTCTTGAAGGCGATCCTGGACGGCGCGCCGGCCCGCGCCCGGTCGGCCTGCCGGTCGATGCGGCTCACGATGCCGGCCCGCAGCGAGTCAGGCGCGACCAGCAGGCGGCGGAACGAGCCCGTGCGGCTGTACCCGGTCAGGTGGTTGAACAGCGCGGTGACGTCCTCGCCGACCGCAGGATCGGCCGTCAGCAGGCCGAAGTCCTCGTACAGCCGGGCCGTGGTCGGATGGTAGTTGCCGGTGCCGAGGTGACAGTACCTGCGCAGCGAGCCGTCGGCTTCCTGCCGCACGATCAGCGCCACCTTGCAGTGCGTCTTAAGGCCGACGAAGCCGTAGACCACGTGACAGCCCGCTTCCTCGAGCTTGCGGGCCCAGGCGATGTTGGCGCGCTCGTCGAACCTCGCCTTGATCTCCACCACGACCACGACCTGCTTGCCCGCCTCGGCCGCGTCGATGAGCGCATCCACGATCGGCGACTGGCCGCTGGTCCGGTACAGGGTCTGCTTGATCGCGAGCACGCCGGGGTCCTCGGCGGCCTCCTCGATCAGCCGCTCGACCGACGCGACGAAGGAATCATAGGGATGCTGGACCAGGATGTCGCGCTCGGCTATCGCGGTGAAGATGCTGCTGTCCTGCAAGACCGCCCGGGTGGACGGGACGAAGGCCGGATACCGCAGCTCGCCGATGTCCAGGTCGCCGATGGCGGAAAGGCCGCCGAGGTCGAGCGGCCCGGGTACCCGGTACACGGCCCTGGCGTCAATGCCGAGCTCAGTGACCAGTCTGTCCAGCACGTCGGCCGACGTCGTGTCCTCGACCTCGAGCCGCACCGCGGGCTCGAACCTGCGCCGCACCAGTTCCCGCTCCATCGCCTGCAGCAGGTTCTCCGTGATGTCCTCGTCTACCTCGAGGTCCCTGATGCGGGTGACGCGGAACGCGTGCTGCTCGAGCACCTCCACGCCGCCGAACAGGTCGGCCAGGTGCGCGGCGATGACATCCTCGATCGGCACGTAGCGGTTCTGCGACAGCGCGAGGAACCTGGGCAGCAGCGGCGGCACCTTCACCCTGGCGAACACGGTCGCGTCCGTCCTCGGGTCCGCGATCATCACCGCGAGGTTGAGCGACAGCCCGGAGATGAAAGGGAACGGGTGGGCCGGGTCGACCACGAGAGGGGTGAGGACCGGGTAGATCCGCTGGGCGAACAGCTCGCCGAGGGCGTCGCGCTCGTCGGCGGACAGTTCCTTCCAGCGAAGGATCTCGATTCCGCGCTCGGAGAGCTCGGGGTTTACCCGCTCGCTGAACGCCCTGGCGTGCCGCACCGTCAGCTCGCCGGCCAGGTCCAGGGTGTTCGCGAGCACCTGGCCGGGCAGCCGGACCCCGGCGCCCTCGACCGGGAAGCCGGCCACCATCCTGCGCGCCAGGCCCGCGACCCGGACCATGAAGAACTCGTCCAGGTTGGTGGCGAAGATTGCGAGGAACCTGACCCGCTCGAGCAGCGGTATCGACTCGTCCTCCGCGAGCTCGAGGACGCGCTCGTTGAACCTGAGCCAGCTCTCCTCGCGGTCCAGGTAGCGCTCGGCGGGCAGCCCCGAGCTATCTCCTTCGGTTTGCGGCCCTTCGCGCGGCCCTTCGCGCGGCCCTTCGCGCGGCCCTTCGCGCGGCCCTTCGCGCGGCCCTTCGCGCGGCCCTTCGTACGGTCCCTCGTACGGTCCCTCGTACGGTTCTTCGAACGATCCTTCTGCGGGAGGGATGCTCGCCTGGCTGACACCCATGAGACCCATTCTCCCCACGCGACGATCAGAGGGAAACGCCAAGACCTTTGCGATCTTTATTATCCAGAATGGCGCAGGCGGACCGCCGTCAGGGCATGGTGAAGCCGGGGATACCCGGCCTGGGCTGGATTGCCTGCGCGCGGGGCCGGCTAGCCGTCGGCTAGCCGAGGTCGGAGGCAAAGGCCGCCAGGTCGAGCAGGTGAAGCAGGGTGTCACACCACCGCTCGCTCGGCGGCCTGTCATCGAAATGGCCCAGGCACTCGTTCGCGGCGTCCAGGATGGCCCGCAGCACGGCGCCGTCCGGACTCCGGTCGGCCTGCGGATCCGGGGCGTTCACGGGATCGGCCCCGCCGTCGAGGATTTCCGCCGCCTTTTGCGCCATCGCCAGGCCGAGCGTCCCGGCCAGCAGCAGCCGCTGCACTGTCAGGACGCCATTGTGGTCAACCATCCCGCTCTCCTGTCCGCACCCATGGCCGTCCCGCCTTCTGGGGCCATAATGCGCGGGAGCAGTGACATTTCCCGCCCGGGTCAGGGCTGCGGGGGGCGGCAGGCGGACCAGATGGCGTCGCGGCTGTGCAGCTTGACCCGTTCGCCGCGGCCCAGCGCCTTCGCCAGGTCGGTCTCGGCTGTCTCGATGCGGAGCCACTCGGCGTAGGAGACCGGCGCGACACCGCGGCCTGCCAGCACGCTCGCCAGCGGCCAGCCTTCATCGTCCTCCCCGCCCTCCCCCTGCGCCGGCGCCGCGGCGGCCTGCTCCGGGTACCTGAGCAGGCCGGCCCTGGGCAGCGGGGCGTCGCCCTCGCCGGGGCCGCCGGCCAGGTCCTCGAGCAGGCACCGGACGGTCTCCGCGGCGTCGGACTTGTTCGTGCCGATGACGCCGGTCGGGCCGCGCTTGAGCCAGCCGGCCACGTACTCCCCGGGCAGCGGCGAGCCGTCGGGGCGCAGAACCCGGCCCAGCGCGTTCGGCACGACCGAGGCACGCGGGTCGAACGGGACTCCGGGCAGCGGCACGCTCTGGTATCCCACCGACCGCAGCACCATCTGCACGTCGAGGGTCTCGACCGCCCCAGTACCGATCAAGGCCCCGCTGGCGTCGATGCTGGTCCGCTCGAGGTCTATGCCCGTGACCTGGTCGGTACCGAGGATCCGCACCGGGCGCAGCCAGAACCTGAGGATCAGCCGCCGCGTGTGCCCGGATGCGGACGGCTCGGGTTGGCCGCCCTGCGCCCACTTGGAGATCGCCACCATGTTGCCGCGGACGCGGCGGTCGGCCCCCGCCAGCCCGGCGCCCTCGCCGGCCAGGTCGAACGCGCCAAGGTCGGCCTCGTCGGCATGGACCACCACCTCGACGCCCGGCAGTTCGCCGAGCTCGCGCAGTTCCTTGGTGGTGAACTTGGCGAACGCGGGCCCGCGCCTGCCGATCATGTGCACCTCGCGCACCTTGCTCGCGTGCAGGGCGTCGAGGACCGGCTGCGACACGTCGGTAGGGTGCAACTCCGCCGGGTCGCGGGCCAGGATCCGGGCCACGTCGACGGCGACGTTGCCGACGCCGATCACGGCGACCGACTCGGCGTCCAGGGTGAATGCGCCGGAATCCACGTCCGGATGGCCGCAGTACCAGTTCACGAAGTCGGTCGCCGCATAGCTTCCCGGCAGGTCCTCGCCGTCGATGCCCAGCCTGCGGTCTCGCATCGCGCCGGTCGCGTAGATCACCGCGTCGTACGCCGACACCAGCTCGTCCCTGGTGACATCCTCGCCGAGGAGCACCCCGCCGACGAAGCGGACATCCGGGCTCTCCAGCACTTTGCGCAGGTACTGCGCGATCGACTTGATCGACTTGTGGTCGGGCGCGACGCCGTAGCGGACCAGGCCGTACGGCGTGGGCAGCCGGTCGATCACGTCGACCAGGACGGGCACCGGCACGGGCAGCGCAGCCGCCTGCTTCACCAGCGCCTCGGCGGCGTAGAGCCCGGCAGGACCAGAGCCGACCACGGCTACGTTCAGCATAGAAACTTAAACTACTAGACCATTCACCGTTCCGGCGCGGGCGCCGGCGAAGGCGCGGACACGGGCGCGTCGCCGCCGCCGAGGGCATCGCCGGATGACCGGCGCGCGACCGCCTCGGTGATCCGCAGGGCGAGCTGCTGCGGCGTCAGGCCCGCCTCCTCGAGAACCTCGTCGCGCTGGCCGTGGGCGAGGAACTCCTGCGGCAGCCCGAACGCCTTCACCGGAACGTCCACGTCGTGATCGCGCAGCAGCCTGGCCACCGCGTCGCCGAACCCGCCGACGCGCCCGTTGTCCTCCACGGTCACCACGAGCCTGTGCGCCTGCGCGGCGCCGACGAGGGCCTCGTCGACCGGCTTGGTCCAGCGCGGGTCCACCACGGTGACGCCGATCCCGTGGCCGGCCAGCCGGTCCGCCACCTCCAGGCCGGTCAGGACCATCGGGCCCGCGCCCACGAGCAGGACATCGTTGCCGAGGCCAGCCGCGGGCGCGCGCAGCACGTCCATGCCGCCGAGCTTGGCGATCGCCTCGACTTCGCCGCCCACCTTGCCCTTGGGGAACCTGACCGCGGTGGGCCCGTCGGAGACCTCCACCGCCTCGCCCAGCAGCTCGGCCACCCGCTTCCCGTCCCGCGGCGCCGCGATCTTCATGCCGGGGACGAGCTGCAGGATCGACCCGTCCCACATGCCGTGGTGGCTGGCGCCGTCCGGCCCGGTCACCCCGGCCCGGTCCAGCACGAGCGTCACCGGCAGCTTGTGCAGCGCGACGTCCATCAGCGTCTGGTCGAAGGCCCGGTTCAGGAACGTCGAGTAGATCGCCACCACCGGGTGCAGGCCGCCCATGGCCAGGCCGGCCGCGCTGGTCACCGCGTGCTGCTCGGCGATGCCCACGTCGTAGACCCTGTTCGGGTAGGCCGCGGCGAACTGCGCCAGGCCGGTCGGGTACAGCATCGCCGCGGTGATCGCGACCACATCCGGCCGACGCGCGCCGATGGCCACCATCTCGTCGCCGAACACCCGGCTCCACGAGCCGGGCAGCGCTCCGGCGGCGGGTACCTGGTGCAGGCAGTCCACCTCGTTCTGCTCCGCCGCGGGGTAGCCGAACCCCTTCTTGGTGATCACGTGCACCAGCACTGGCCCGCCGAAGTCGCGGGCGCGCCGCAGCGCGTGCTCCAGCATCCGCTCGTCGTGCCCGTCGATGGGGCCGAGGTACTTCAGCCCGAGATCCTCGAACATCACCTGCGGCTGCAGGACGTCCTTGATGCCCTTCTTGATGCCGTGCAGCGTGCCGTACAGCGGAACGCCGACCAGCGGGGCCCGCGACACCGTGGTCTTGATGTAATCCAGCACGTTCTCATATCGCTGGGAGATCCTGATCGCGGCCAGGTGCTCGGCCAGGCCGCCGATCGTCGGCTGGTACGACCAGCCGTTGTCGTTGACGATCATGACCAGCCGCGAGTCCTTGGCGGCGGCGATGTTGTTCAGCGCCTCCCAGGCCATGCCGCCGGTGAGGGCGCCGTCGCCGATGATGGCCACCACGGTCCGGTCCGGGTCGCCGCGCAGCTTGTACGCCTTGGCCAGCCCGTCGGCATAGGACAGGCTGGTGGAGGCGTGCGAGTTCTCCACCAGGTCGTGCTCGGACTCCGCCCGGCTCGGGTAGCCGGTGAGCCCGCCGCGCTGGCGCAGCGTGCCGAACCGGGCGAACCGGCCGGTGAGCAGCTTGTGCACGTACGACTGGTGGCCGGTGTCGAAGACGATCTTGTCCTTCGGCGAGTCGAAGACGCGGTGCACCGCGATCGTGAGCTCGACAACGCCGAGGTTGGGGCCCAGATGGCCGCTGGTCTTCACCACCGTCGGTCCCTGCGCCCACTCGATGAGGACGTCGCGGATCTCCGCGGCCAGCCGGGTCAGCTGGTCCTGGCTGAGTTCCTTCAGGTCCTCCGGGCCGTTAATGCACTCGAGCAAGGTCACGTCGGCTGCTCCTCACGTCCTGCGCGGGCCTGTTAGGAACGCGAACGACCTGAGTCTACGGCCGCGGCCTGCAGATAGCTCGTGGCCATCGCCCGGTAACCGACACGCGTGTCGGGGTTTAGGTGGTGCTGGGCAGTGCCAGCCCGGGGGCGACCCTGTGCTAGCCCGGGGGGATGACCCCCCGGAGCCCCCCGCGCACGGGGGGACTGTCCGCCCCCCCGTTCCCCCCTGGCCCCCCTGGCCCCGCCGGCAACACGAGCGGACGGGCGGCGAGGACGCCGACGACGATGCCGACGACGGCAAGGACTAGCAGCAGCGCGATCGGGATGTCCCAGCTGCCGGTTGCCGAGTGCAGCAGGCCGACCTCGAGCGGCCCGGCGCTGGCGACCAGGTAGCCGACCGACTGCGCAAAGCCGGACAGCGAGGCGGCCACGCCCGGATCGGGAGCCCTGGCCATCATGAAGAAGATGGAGAGCGCAAGGCAGGATCCCTGGGCGACGCCGAGCAGGAATGTCCAGATGGCGGCCAGGCTCATCGGCGCCCACAGGCATGCCACCAGGCCGAGCCCCACCAGCGCCATGCTCGGTATCACGAGGGCGCGCTGGTCGGAGCTGCGGTGGGCCAGGGCGGGCACGAAGAACGCCGCGACCATGTTGCCCGCGCCCATCAGCCCGAGCAGGTTGCCCGCCTCGACCGCCGACGCGCCGTGATCCTGCCAGATCGTGGGGAGCCAGGACAGCGCCGCGTAGTAGAGCAGGCTCTGCAGCCCCATGAACCACATGACCTGCCACGAAAGCGCGTACCTGTACACCTTGATGTGACCGCCGGGCGCGGTCGCGGCGGCCGGGGCGCCGCGCTGCGCCGATACCGGCGGCACTGTGGCGGCGGACCGGCCCAGGCCGGGCGCCCGGTACCTGAGCTGGGGCAGCCACAGCAGCATGGCCAGCGCGGCCGGTCCCGCCCAGACGCCGAGCGCGAGCGGTATCGAGCCGCCGGAGGCGTGGTACAGCGGCACGCTCAGCAGCGAGGAGGCAATCGCGCCGACGGACAGGCCGGTCAGGTAGATGCCGACGAGGAGGTCGGCGCGTTCCGGCCAGCGCCGTTTGACCAGGCTGGACAGCAGGACGTTGAGGATGCCGATCGCGCTGGCCGCCAGGATCGTCCCGGGGAACAGCAGGGCGCCCGGCCACAGGCCGCGTAGCAGGATGCCCGTGGCGAGCACGCCGAGGGCGGCCAGCAAGGTCATCTCCTCGCCGAACCGCCTGTTCAGCCACGCCGCGAACGCCGAGGCCACGCCGAAGCAGATCACCGGCGTGGCCGCGAGCAGCGACAGCGTCGCCGACGATAGGTGCAGCCGCGAGGCCAGGTCGGGGAACAACGGCGGGAGGTTCGTGATCGCGGTGCGCAGATTCAGCCCGGCCGCCGCCAAGGCAACGACAAGCAGCGCGGTCTGATAGGGCCGGCGTCGGCCGGTCGCCGGATTGTCAGGCATCAGTATCCGAAGTTATATGAAAACAAAAACATTTTTTTAGCCGAACGAACGGTGGTGCACCCGCCGGGTCAGGGTATTAGGAGCAGCTTGCCCGTGGTGCGGCGGGCGGCGAGGTCCTGCTGTGCCCTGGCCGCGTCGGCCAGCGGGTAGCTGCCGCCGATCCGCACGTCGAGCTCGCCGCTGGCCACCTGACCGAAGACTTCGCCGGCCCGCCACCGCAGTTCCGCCGCGTCCGCGATGTAGTGGGCGAGGGTGGGCCTGGTGAGGAACAGCGATCCGCCGGCGTTGAGCCGCTGCGGGTCGAACGCCGGCACCTGCCCGCTCGCGCCGCCGTAGAGGACCATCATGCCGCGCGGGCGCAGCGCCGCCAGGCTGTCGTCGAAGGTGTCCTTGCCCACTCCGTCGTAAACGACATCCGCGCCCCGGCCGCCGGTGACCCGATCAACCACCTCGCGGAAGCCGCCGTAGCCGGTGACATGGTCGGCGCCGGCGTTGCGCGCGAGCTCTTCCTTCTCTCCGCCCGGTCCGCCCGATGTGGTGGCGATCACGGTGCCGCCGCGCCGCTTCACCATCTGGGTGAGCAGCAGCCCGACTCCCCCGGCGGCCGCGTGCACCACGGTGACGTCGCCGTCCCGTACCGGGCAGGTGCTGGTCACGAGGTAGTGCGCGGTCAGTCCCTGCAGGATCACGGCCGCCGCTATCTGCAGGCTGATCCCCTCGGGCACCGGGACGGCGCGATCGGCGGGCAGCGCGACCTGCTCGGCGTAGCCGCCGGTACCGCCGGCCCCGCCGGTCCAGGCCACCCGATCGCCGACGGCGAGTCCGGTCACGCCGACGGCCGCGGCGGCCACCGTTCCCGCGCCCTCCATGCCCGGCACGAACGGCAACTCGCCGCGATAGCCGCCGACGCCCTCGCGCTGATAGATGTCGGCGAAGTTCACCCCGGCCGCGGCGACCTCGACCACGACCTGGCCGGGGCCGGGCCGCGGCGCCTCGCGTTCTGCCACGCTCAGCACCTCGGGACCGCCCAGCCGCTCGGCCACGATCACGCGCATGCTCATCTCTCCCTTCCCGCCAAGCCTGCCACAGGCCCTGCCCCAGACGGGCCGGGGTCAGGTCCCTGGTTCAGGGCGAGCCAGCCGAGCAGGCCGAGCGGATAGATGAAGTACCCGAACCGGACGGCGGGGCCGAGCAGGAACATCAGCGTCAGCCCGAGCGCCAGCCGCCGGGCGGCGGCGGGCACGTCACCGGGCGGCCGGATCACCAGCGAGACGGCGATGGCCAGGCCGACGGCGAGCAGCAGGCCGACCGACAGCACGTGTCCCGCGGTTCCCAGGTCGGTCAGCAGGTGGCCGGGCAGCAGGCTCTCGGCCGGAGTCTTGTCGTGGGTGAGGCCCAGCGGGAACAGGACGCTGTTCTGCACCAGGGCGGCCGCGGCCGCGGGCCTGATCAGCACCGCGGGAGCCAGCGCCACGATCAGGACGACGGCGGTGACCAGCGACGCCGCGAAGAACCTGAGGGCGGCACGCGCACCGTCGCGGCGGGCGAACATTGCGGCCATGACCGGGACCGCGAGCCACGCGGTGGACTTGAGGTCGCAGGCCACGCCGAGGGCGGCACCGGAGCCGAGCACGTTGGCCGCGGTCGGCGGGCGCGCCGCGAAGGCCATGCACAGCAGGATCAGCGCGAGCACCGGCGGGTCCGTGGTGATCACCGCGATGTTAAGGCCTATCACCGGGGAGGCCACGGCGACCGCGGTGGCGAGCAGCGCATCGCGGCGGCACAGCCCGCAGCCGCGGTGCGGCACCGCGACCCAGAACGCCGCCGCCAGCAGCGCCACCGTGGCGACGGCAATCCACACCCCGGAATTCCCGGCCAGGCCGCCCAGGCCGGCCGCGCTCGGCAGGCCGAACAGGGTCATCACGGTCAGGTAGGGGTTGTACGACAGCCAGGAGGTGACCTGCTGGGAGGTGAAGTACGGCGAGCCGTGGTGCAGCAGCAGGGTCGCCGACCTGTCGATGACCATCATCCCCGCCTCGAGCGGGTAGGCGACCGACAGCCACAGCAGCGGCGCGATCACCGCCACGGCTACCGATACCAGCACCGCGGCGGTCCGGTTCGGCCAGCGCCACAGCATGAGCAGGGCCGCGGTATAGCCACACGAGGCCCAGATCGCCCAGACCTGGTCTTCTCCGCGCGAGAAGACGGCGAACAGGACCGCGTACCCCGCGAACACCGCGTAGCTGGCGATAAGGCGACGACGGCCGAGCCAGGGCCGGTCCGGCCGGCCGGGCTCGCAGGCGACTACGGCGTCGGCCGAGTCCAGCCCGCTACCGGGCTGGCCTGCTTCGTGAGTGTCCTGCGCCAACTGCTCCCCCGTTGACCAGAACGAGAGCTGCTCTTGCCTTCGGTCTTCCCATGCAGTCTAGGCGGCGGAGCCGGCCGCGGTGATCACCGCTACGATCGCATCGCGGGCCTTCCCGACCTCCCGCCATCCTCCCATCAGCCCGAACGGAGACGTACCCGTGGAAAACAACCAGCTACCGCGGCACTTCCCCGGCTTTTGAGCCGATGACCACGGTGGCGTCAAGGTCGGCGGACCGTGTCACCCGCGGTGCCAGGCCGTAACGCGCGAAGGCGTCCGCGGCCGCGGCGGCCTGGCGATCGCTGGTCTCGATCAGCAGGTGGCCGCCGGGCGCAAGCCACTGCGGCGCGCCGGCTGCGACCCGCCTGAGGATGTCGAGGCCGTCCGGCCCGCCGTCGAGCGCCACCAGCGGCTCATGGGAGCGTGCCTCCGGGGGGAGGAACCCGATCTCCCCGGTCGGCACGTAGGGCACGTTGGCGGCCAGCAGACCTACCCGGCCCCTTAGCCTGGCGGGCAACGGGTCGTAGAGGTCGCCCTGGTAGACCGGGCCCGGAACGTTGCGCCTGGCGCAGCGCACGGCGGCCGGGTCGATGTCGGCCGCGTACACCTCGGCCCCGCCCAGCGCGTGGGCCAGCGCCGCGCCTATCGCGCCCGTCCCGCAGCACAGGTCGACGATGACCTCCCCCTGGCGGGCGATCTCCTCGCCCGGCGGCCGAGGGGGTCTGGGGGGAACGGCTTCCCCCCAGGATCGGGGGGGGTTTGGGGGGGGTCGTCCCCCCCGGGCAAGCAGCGCCTGCCGGACGAGAAACTCCGTACGGCGGCGCGGGACGAACACACCTGGCTCGAGCGCGATCCGCAGGCCGCAGAACTCGGCCCAGCCGATCACCTGTTCCAGCGGCAGGCCGGCCACCCGCCGGTCGACCATGACGGCCAGTTCCTCCGGCGTCCGCGCCGCCGAGACGAGCAGCCCGGCCTCCTCCTCGGCGAAGACGCAGCCCGCGGCGCGCAGCCTGGTCACGATCTCGGGAGCCTGCACTGGCATCGGCGGCGCCTAGCCGGCGCTGCGCAGCGAGCGGAGCACGTACTGCATGATGCCGCCGTGGCGGTAGTACTCGGCCTCGCCGGGTGTGTCGATCCGCACGACGGCGCGGAATTCCTTGCCGTCGGCGGATACCACGACTTCGTTCGGGATATTTCCTGAATTCATTTCCTCGATGCCGCGGACGTCGAAGGTCTCCCGGCCGGTCAGGCCCAGCGAGGCCGCCGACTCGCCGGGGCGGTACTGCAGCGGCAGCACGCCCATCCCGATCAGGTTGGAGCGGTGGATGCGCTCGAAGGACTCGACGAGCACCGCGCGCACGCCGAGCAGCAGGGTGCCCTTCGCCGCCCAGTCGCGGGACGAGCCCGAGCCGTATTCCTTGCCGCCGAGCACGATCAGCGGGGTGCCCGCCTCGATGTACTTCCGGGACGCGTCGTAGATGGTCATCTGCTCGCCGTCGGCGACCGTGACCCCGCCCTCGGTGCCCGGCGCTAGCTGGTTGCGCAGCCGGATGTTGGCGAACGTGCCGCGGATCATCACCTCGTGGTTGCCGCGGCGGGACCCGTAGGAGTTGAAGTCCTTGCGGTCCACCCCGTGCTCGGTCAGGTACTTCCCGGCCGGGCTGTCCGACTTGATGGCGCCGGCCGGCGAGATGTGGTCGGTGGTCACCGAGTCGCCGAGCATGGCGAGCACCCGAGCGCCGGCGATGTCGGTGACCGGCTCAGGTTCGACCGGCATGCCGTCGAAGTAGGGCGGCCTGCGGACGTAGGTCGACGTCTCCTCCCAGGCGAACGTGTCGCCCTCGGGGACGCTCAGGCCACGCCAGTTGTCATCGCCGGTGAACACGTCGGCGTAGTCGCGGGTGAACATCTCCTGCGCCACCGCGTTCTGCACGACGTCGGCGATCTCCCCCGGGGACGGCCAGATGTCGGCCAGGTAGACCGGCTTGCCCTCGGCGTCGGAGCCGAGCGGCTCGCGGGCCAGGTCGATGTCCATCGTCCCGGCCAGCGCGTAGGCGACCACGAGCGGCGGTGAGGCCAGGTAGTTCAGCTTGACGTCCGGGTTGATCCGGCCCTCGAAGTTCCTGTTCCCCGACAGCACGGCGGCCACCGCCAGGTCGTTGTCGTTGACCGCCTCGCTGATCGCGGGCGGCAGCGGCCCGGAGTTGCCGATGCAGGTGGTGCAGCCGTAGCCGACCAGGTTGAAGCCGAGCTTGTCCAGGTAGGGCAGCAGGCTGGCCCGCTCGTAGTAGTCCATGACCACCTTGGAGCCCGGCGCCAGCGTGGTCTTCACCCAGGGTTTGCGGCCCAGGCCCTTGTCCACCGCATTCCTGGCGAGCAGGGCGGCGCCGACCATGACGGACGGGTTGGAGGTGTTCGTGCAGGAGGTGATCGCCGCGATCACCACGCTGCCGTGGTCGACGCTGGTCGTCGTACCGTCCTCCAGCGTGACCTGGACGGGGTGGGAGGCGCGGGTGCCGTCGCTGGTCGCTACCGGGTCCGAGGCCGGGAAGGTGCCGGCCAGGCCGTTGTCCAGGCTGGCCTCTGCCACGTAGTTCGGCAGCGCGTCGCGGAAGGCGTTCTTGGCGTTGGCGAGCTCGATCCTGTCCTGCGGCCGCTTCGGGCCCGCGATCGACGGGACCACGGTGGACAGGTCGAGGCCGAGCTCCTCGGAGTACCGGGCCGGCGCACTTCCTTCGTCATGCCAGAGGCCCTGCTCCTTGGCGTACGCCTCGACCAGGGCCAGCTGCTCGCGCGGGCGGCCGGTGAGGGCGAGGTAATCCAGCGTGCTGCGATCGATCGGGAAGATCGCGCATGTGGACCCGAACTCCGGCGACATGTTGCCGATCGTGGCGCGGTTGGCTACCGGGACCGCCGCCACGCCCTCGCCGTGGAATTCGACGAACTTGCCCACCACGCCGCGGCGGCGCAGCAGCTCGGTGATGGTGAGCACGAGGTCGGTGGCGGTCGCGCCGCTCGGCAGCTCGCCGGACAGGCGGAACCCGACCACCTTCGGGATGAGCATCGAGACGGCCTGGCCGAGCATCGCCGCCTCGGCCTCGATGCCGCCCACGCCCCAGCCGAGAACGCCGAGGCCGTTCTGCATGGTGGTGTGCGAGTCGGTGCCCAGGCAGGTGTCGGGGTAGGCCACGTGGTCGCGGGTCATCACGACGCGGGCCAGGTACTCGATGTTCACCTGGTGCACGATGCCCGTGCCCGGCGGGACGACCTTGAACTGCCTGAACGCCTGCTGGCCCCAGCGCAGGAAGCCGAACCGCTCGCGGTTGCGGCTGAACTCGATCTCCACGTTCCTCGTGAACGCGTCCGGACGGCCGAACACGTCGGCGACCACCGAGTGGTCGATGACCAGCTCGGCAGGGATCAGCGGGTTGATCTTCGTCGGGTCGCCGCCCAGGGCCTGCATGGCCTCGCGCATGGCGGCCAAGTCCACCACGGCGGGCACGCCGGTCAGATCCTGCAGGATCACCCGCGCGGGGGTGAACTGGATCTCGGTATCCGGCTCCTGCCCGGGGTCCCAGCTCGCGAGCGCGTTGACCTGCTGGGCCGTGATGTTGACGCCGTCCTCGTGCCTGAGCAGGTTCTCCAGCAGGATCTTCAGGCTGAACGGCAGGCTCGCCGACCCGTCCACAGCGTCCAGCCGGTAGATCTCGTACTGCTCGCCCGCGACCTCAAGCGCCGCCCGGCTGCCGAAGCTGTTCGCCGTCATCGTTGCTGAGCCTCCTTGCTCATACCCGCCGTCCCTCGCCTGCGTCCAACCTACAGTATCTCGATATCAAGCTACTTGGGGAGGGGTCCCCGGAAAAAATCTTGATGTCGAGCTACTTTTGGCGACAGCGGCGCGCTTCGGGCTGGCGACGCCTTGTTGCCCGGCGACGGCGCCGCGGCCCAGCCTGACGGCGCTCCCTGCGCCGGCGCGGCTGCGCCAGTGGCCGCTGACGAAGACGGCACGACAAGGCGAGCGGGATTTCGCAAAAGATCTTGGAAGATTGGTGCCTGGCGGAAGAAAGGGTGCTGAATATGACCCTTTTTCTTCCGTCAGGCCCAAATGTTCCGTCACGATCCGCCTACATTTCAATTTTTGATGACGATTCGCGTACCTTCCAGCTGTTAAGTGAAGGATGGGACGGGAGTGGGTAACGAGGCCGGTAGGGTGTCGTCCGGCCGGTAGGGTGTCGTCCGGCCGGGAGATTGTGGTGGATCGGGGCTCCGCAGTAGGCGGAGACGGTGATGAATGATCCGGCCGCGGTCCAGCAGCAGGTGCTGAGCCTGCTCTACAGCCCGACCAGCGGAGCCGGCCTGACCATGCTGCGGAACGAGATCAGCGCGGATCCCGGCATCACCATCGAGCCCAACGCGCCCAGCAGCCCCGGCGCTACCGCGGCCTACCTGTCCCTGGCCGCCGTCGACCAGGACCAGGGGCAACTCTGGTTCGCCCAGCAGATCAAAGGCCGACTACGGCGTCACCGACGTGTTCGCCGACGCCTGGAGCGCGCCGGCGTTCATGAAGACGAACGATTCCCAGATCAACGGCGGCACCCTGTGCGGCGTGCCCGGCGCCACCTGCGCCAGCGGCGACTGGCGTCAGGCCTACGCCAACTACCTCGCGCAGTACGCCAAGGATTACGCCGCGGCCGGCGATCCGCTCAGCTATGTCGGACCCGAGAACGAGGCGAATATCGGCCCGGGCTACGACAGCATGATCATGACCCCGGCCCAGACCGCCAACTTCATGCAGTTCCTGGGCCCGACGCTGCTGCGGTCCGGGCTGCGTACCCAGGCCGAGTGCTGCGCCACCCTCGAGCATCAACGGGAACCTTGAGGTGACGGCTTTCCGCAACCTCAACGGTTCGGTCGCCGTGGTGGTGCTCAACACGGCCACGACCGCGCAGACCGCGGCGTTCTCGCTGCGCGGCACGGGCGCCTTCGGGCTGGCGGCGACTCCGTACCTGACCGACGCGAGCCACGACACCGCCGCGCAGCCGGGCATCGGCATCCGGGGCGGCTCGTTCACCGCTACCCTGCCGGCTCGCTCGCTGGTGACCTACGTCATCCCCGCGCGGCCATAGCCGACGGTTGTCCAGATGACGCGACCTCCTGCCTCGTTAGGATACCGGTATCCGGTTTTCGGCCCACGGGGCAGGAGGGACGCCAGCGGCATGCGCTTCGCGATCAAGACACGGCCCGAGCACCAGACGTGGGAGGAGATCCGCGACGCGTGGATCGCGGCTGACGAGATCCCGCTTTTCGAATCGGCGTGGAACTGGGACCACTTCTATCCGCTGACCGGCGACCTGACCGGCCCGAACTTCGAGGGCTGGACGATGCTGGCCGCGATGGCCCAGGCCACGAGGCGCATCCGGATCGGCTGCCAGGTCACCGGCATGATCTACCGCCACCCGGCGGTGCTCGCCAACATGGCCGCGACCGTCGACATCATCTCCGGCGGACGGCTGGAACTCGGGCTCGGCGCGGGCTGGAACCAGATGGAGTGCGACGCCTACGGGATCCCGCTGCCGCCGATGCGCGAGCGGTTCGACCGGTTCGACGAGGGCGTCGAGGCGATCTACCTCCTTCTCAGCCAGACCACGACCACGTACGACGGCAGGTACGTGAGGCTCACCGACGCCCGCTGCGAGCCGAAGCCGGTGCAGCGGCCCTGTCCCCCGATCACGATCGGCGGGCGCGGCAAGACGCGGACGCTGCGCACGGTGGCGCGCTGGGCGCAGCAGTGGAACGCCATCACGCAAGGCACGGAGGACTGGCTCGAGCTGAAGGAGGTCCTCGCCGCGCACTGCGAGAGCATCGGCCGCGACGTGAAGGAGATCACCTGCTCGGTCAACGTGCGCATTGACCCGGACTCCGACCTGGAACCGGTACTAGCGCAGGCCGCCGCCTATCGTGACGTCGGCGCCGACTTGGCCATCATCAACCTCCCGCATCACGTGCGGCCCGAGGCGCTCAGGCCTCTCGCTGAGGCGCTGGCGCCGCTGGCTTGACCGCGGCGCCCTGCGCCAGGCGCTCGTGCAGCGCGCGGCTGGCATCGGCCATCAGCGGGGACACGCCAAGCTCGGTGAGCATGGCCGCGGCCGCTTCCATCTCGGCGCTCCTGCGCACCGCGTGCCGGTATGTCCCTTCGGTAATGCGCTCGAGCGTGCCGGCGTCGGCCGCCGTCAACTGGTCGGCGAGGTGCTCAAGCAGCCATTGCTCGTGGCCTGCCGCCCGCGCGGCCTCCAGGGCCTCGACCACGGCCGCGGCCATGCCCTTGTAGAACACGCTGCGCAGGAGCTTCTTGGTCGCCGCAAGGCCGGCCGGGCCGTCGAGCACTTCGATGTCGGCACCCAGCGGTGCGAGGGCATCCGCGTACGGCCCGGCCCCGCTCCCGCTGGCCAGCATGGGGACGCGCAGGCCGCGGCCGGGAACCGGAGCCATCATCGCGACGTCGGCAAACGGGATGCCGGACTCCTCGGCGATCTGCGCAAGCCGACGTTTGGTGCCGGGTGAGGCGGTGTTCAGGTCGGCCCACAGGCCGCCCGGCCGCAGGCCATGGCGCCCGGCATCGAACGCCTCCACCGCGGCCTTCGCGCTGTTGACGCTGAGCACCACGTCCGCTCCCTGAGCCGCCTCGGCCTCACCGCGGGTATCGGTGATCCCCTCGGGCGACGCCGCGGCCGGGTCGTAACCGCGGACGCATACCCCGGCAGCCAGCAGGTCAACTGCGATGGCCGAGCCCGCCTCCCCCAGGCCAAGTACCGCGATGACCAGCGTGCGGCCGCCCGGAGCCGTCATGCCCGCGGTTTCTCGGCGACGAACGGCTCGTCAGGCACCGCTTCCGGCCGGGCGGCCTGCTCCGGCGGTTCGGACTCGGCCGCGCCGCCGAGCTTGGCGGCGGCAGACTGCCTGAAGTAATCGCCGATCAGCTCGCGCTGGTGGGCCAGAAGCTGGTCGAAGTGCTTGTCGAGGTTCTCCTCGCCGATCGCTTCCGCGGTCAGGTAGAAATCCTTGATCTGCTCGAGCTTCCGCGCCTGGGCGCGGCCGGGGTCGTCAGGCCCGTCTGCGCGCGGCACCGCGTCTGCGGGGATCGTGTCCGCGGGAACCGCGTCGGGATACAACGTGCCGGATCGCAAGGGATCGGGCCGCGACGCGTCGGCCGACGGATCTGGCGGCGGCGCGGTAGAGGACACCAGCGGCTCGAAGGGACCGCGGGTATCCTGCTGGGCCGCTGGCTGGTCTTCCTCCTCGCGACGGCCGTACCAGTACGCGGCGTCGCTCTCGTCTGGTCCGGCGGCGCCGACCTGCTGTCCGCCGTCCCGGTAGATGTAGACATTCGCGGGATCCTCGGCCGCAGGGCTCTGCGGTCGCACCGGACGGTGCGGGGTGACCGGAGGAACGGGGTAGTCCGACGCCCGGATGACGTATGCGTATCCGCCGTCGACGGGCCCGGAGGGGCGGGGAGGCCCGGCCGGCGGTCCGGCAGGAGGTTCGGGCGGCGCGGCGGAACCGGCCCCGGCCGGCGCCCCGGTCCGTGGTCCCGGTCTCCAGCCGCCCGGTCCGGTCGGGTCTGCCTGGCCCGGTCCGCCTGCCTGCCATCCGGCGGCGTTCGGAGCGCCCTGGCGGTAGGCACCCGGACGGCCGGGCTCGCGAGGAGGGACGGGCCGACCAGGACGCATGGCCTCTCGCGGCGGCACGGATCCGCCGGGACCGGTCGGTTCGCGAGGCGGCATGCCATCGCGAGGTGGCACGTGATCGCGCGGTCGCGGCGGCCGGCGGCCGGCGGCGGCATACGGCACCCGGCCCGGACCCGCGGCGCCCTGCGGCTGGCCGGTTCCCTGCGGCTGGCCGGTTCCCTGCGGCTGGCCGGGCCCCGGTGGATAGGCAGTGCCGGCGGGATAGGCAGTGCCGGCGGGATAGGCAGTGCCGGCGGGATAGGCAGTGCCGGCGGGATAGGCAGTGCCGGCGGGATAGGCAGTGC
>JBOHCG010000036.1:0-26252 GCA_050698735.1 Streptosporangiaceae bacterium
CCCCCCCCCCCCCCCCCCCCCCCCCCCCCCCCCCCCCCCCCCGCGGGGGGGGTCCCCGGGGGGTCGACCCCCCGGGAGATAGCACTGTCCCACAATCTGGTTCTTCTCCGGTAAGATCTGAACTGCTGATGACACCGACCGGGAGAGATCCAGCCGTCTAGCGGCGGGCGCCGAAGGGGCAACATCCCCGGAACCTCTCAGGCACACGGACCGGGCGGGACAGGCATCTCTGGAGCGGCAGCGTGCACGCCGCCGCGACAGACGGGGAGCCTTCGGTACCGTCAACCGCGCTCTTCCGGGGAGGCTCCATGACAGACTTCACCGCACGTCACATCGGCCCATCGCTGGCCGCGCAGCAGCGCATGCTCGCCAGCCTCGGCTATACCTCGCTCGACGAGCTCACCGAGGCCGCCCTGCCGGCCGGTACCAAATCCGCCGAGCTCAGCCTGCCCGCGCCGCTGTCGGAGACCGAGGCGCTCGCCGAACTGCGCCGGATGGCCGGCCGCAACCAGCTGCTGACCTCGATGATCGGCCTGGGTTACTACGGCACGATTACCCCCGCCGTCATCCGCCGCAACGTGCTTGAGAATCCCGCCTGGTACACCGCCTACACCCCGTACCAGCCGGAGATCTCCCAGGGCCGGCTGGAGGCGCTGCTGAACTTCCAGACCGTGATCGCCGACCTGACCGCGCTGCCGTGGGCAGGCGCCTCGCTGCTTGACGAGGCCACCGCCGCCGCCGAGGCGATGACGCTGGCGCGCCGGGCCGCCAGGCGCGGGCACACCTTCCTCGCCGACTCCGATTGCCTGCCGCAGACGCTGGCCGTGCTGCGCACTCGCGCCGAGCCGCTGGGCATCCACCTGGTCGTCGAGCCGGTGACGGCGGAGTCGATCGCCGCGCAGGACGACCTGTTCGGCGTCCTGGTGCAGTTCCCCGGCGCGTCAGGCGCCGTGCGCGACCTCGCCCCGCTGATCGAGGCGGCGCACGAGGCGGGCGCGCTGGCCGCCGTCGCCGCCGACCTGCTGGCGCTCACGCTGCTGCGGCCGCCGGGCGAGATGGACGCGGACATCGCGGTCGGCTCGAGCCAGCGGTTCGGCGTGCCGCTGTGGTACGGCGGCCCGCACGCGGGCTACATCGCCGTCAGCGACCCGCTCAAGCGCCAGCTGCCAGGCAGGCTGGTCGGGGTGTCGGTGGACGCGGACGGCCGGCCTGCCTACCGCCTCGCGCTGCAGGCCCGCGAGCAGCACATCCGCAGGGAGAAGGCGACAAGCAACATTTGCACGGCGCAGGTCCTGCTCGCGGTGACCGCCGCCATGTACGCCGCCTACCACGGGCCTGACGGCCTGGCCGCCATCGCACGGGGCGCGCACCGTAGCGCCGCCGTCCTCGCCGCGACCCTCAGGGACTTTGGCTACCGAACGAGCGGTGGTGACTTCTTCGACACAATCCGGATCGTCACCGATGGCGGGCGTGAAGAGGGCGTCCAGGTCCTGGACCGGGCCAGGGACGCCGGATACAACCTGTACCTGGCGCCGGACGGCGCCCTGCAGGTCAGCTGCGACGAGACCACCACCGACGAGGCGCTGCGCGAGCTCGTGGCCGCCATCTGCCGGGTGGAGCGGCCCGTCGAGGTGCAGCTGTCTGATGGGTCACCCGACGTGCTGCCCGCCGCGCTGCGGCGCACCTCGGAGTTCCTCACCCACCCGGTGTTCAGCTCCCACCGGAGCGAGACCGCGATGCTGCGCTACCTGCGGCGGCTCGCGGACTTCGACATCGCGCTCGACCGGTCCATGATCCCGCTCGGCTCGTGCACGATGAAGCTGAATGCGGCGGCCGAGATGGAGCCGATCAGCTGGCCGGAATTCGCCGGGCTGCACCCGTTCGCGCCGCCACCGCAGGCGGGCGGCTACGAGGAGCTGATCGAGTCGCTCGAGGTCCGGCTAGCCAAGATCACCGGCTACGACGCGGTCTGTGTGCAGCCGAACGCCGGCTCCCAGGCCGAGCTGGCGGGCCTGCTCGCGATCAGGGCCTACCACGACTCCCGGGATGATGAGGGCCGTGACGTCTGCCTGATCCCGGAGTCGGCGCACGGCACGAACGCGGCAAGCGCGGTGCTCGCCGGGCTGCGCGTCGCGGTGGTCAAGTGCGGCTCGGACGGCGCGATCGACCTGGGCGACCTGGACGCCAAGCTGGCGGCGCACGCCGGGCAGGCGGCCGCGATCATGCTGACCTACCCGTCCACGGCGGGCGTCTACGAGCAGAACGTGAGCGCCGTCTGCGACGCGGTGCACGCCGCGGGCGGTCAGGTCTACATCGACGGCGCGAACCTCAACGCGCTTGTCGGCGTGGCGACCCTGCCGTCGTTCGGCGCCGACGTGTCGCACCTGAACCTGCACAAGACGTTCTGCATCCCGCACGGTGGCGGCGGCCCCGGTGTCGGCCCGGTAGCCGTCCGCGCCCACCTCGCGGAGTTCCTGCCCGGCCGCGGCGTGGTGGGCCCGGTCGCGGCCGCGCCGTACGGCTCCGCCGGCATCCTGCCGATCTCGTGGGCGTACATCGCGATGATGGGCGCGGCGGGCCTGCGCCGCGCGACCGGGGTCGCGGTGCTGTCGGCCAACTACGTGGCCAAGCGGCTGGCGCCGCACTACCCGGTGCTCTACACCGGCAGGAACGGCCTGGTCGCGCACGAGTGCGTGATCGACCTGCGCCCGCTCACCAAGGACACCGGCGTCACCGTGGACGACGTTGCCAAGCGCCTGATCGACTACGGGTTCCACGCGCCGACGATGTCGTTCCCAGTCGCGGGCACGCTGATGATCGAGCCGACGGAGAGCGAGAGCCAGGACGAGATCGACCGGTTCTGCGACGCGATGATCGCGATCAGGGCCGAGATCGAGCGGGTCGCCACGGGGGAGTACGACCCCGCCGACAACCCGCTGCGGGGCGCCCCGCACACCGCCGACATGCTGATCACGGGGGAGTGGAAGCACCCCTACGACCGCGAAGAGGCGGCCTACCCGCCCGGCGTAGACCGCCGCTCAAAGTACTGGCCCCCGGTCCGCCGCATCGACCAGGCCTACGGCGACCGGAACCTGATGTGCTCCTGCCCTTCCCCCGAGGCCTTCGAAAGCTGAAATTCCCCGCGAGCCAAGGCTGCCGGCGCCGACTGGACTCCGCCTTTCCCTCGACCCACCCCAGGCGCAACGAAGGAGCGACGAGGGAAGGAGGTGCCTCAAGGGCAGCCTGAGGTGAGCGGGACCAAAAGTACAGCGCGCCCGCCCCTGGTGCGCGCACCGCCGGCGGCCCCTTTGCGGGGCAGCCGGGGAGGAGGTGCGGCGCGCGCGGTCGCGGGAGGCGGGGCGGGCGCGCTGGGTGCGGTGGCCGGGCTGGCAGGAAGCGGCGTATCCAGCCGCGGCCGCCGCGTTCGGTTGGCTCGGATTTATCGCTGGGATTCGCCGCTGGCGACGGGGAAGGCGTTCAGGTCGGAAAGATGCGGCGGCAGGCTGAGGGTGATGACGCTCTCCTGCTCCCGCGGGTCGGTGCGGGCCACCACGGCGACCGTCATGACGGCGCTGCGGTTCACCGGCAGGTGCGGGGTGCCCGGCGGGACGTACATGAAGTCGCCCGCCTTGACGACCGTGCGCTGCCGCAAGCCCTCGCCGTGCCAGACCTCGGTCTCGCCGCTGACGGTGTAGATGGCGGACTCGTGTCCCTCGTGGATGTGCGGCACGCCACGGGTGCCGGGCGGAATCGTCACCAGGTGCAGGCACAGGGCCTGCGAGCCCGCGGACCCGCTGCTCACACCGGTGGCAAGGCTCATGCCCTGCTTGCCGTCGTAGCTTCCGCCGGAACGGATGATGATGACGTCACCCGGCTGGAAGGCCTCAGCCAGGGTCGGCGCGTGGAGTGTCCGCTCCCAGACGTCGCTTACTCTAAGCATTTGTTCATATCCCATCCGTGATGTTCCCTCTGACAGGTTATGACTCTATGTATTCAGATAGATACTCTCCGTAAGGCCAGTGTGTCCTGACTCAAGAGTAAGAGACTTCTAACCTAACGGTAAGGTCGATTACGAAGCGCTTACAGACGCGTGTTGAACCGTGCGGGATCACGCTCCGTACCCGTAACTAGGGAGAGGAGAACCGGAACTGCGGTTGTATCCGGGCGGGCATACGATCCTGATAGGCCCATTTTTGAGCTGCTACTGCCCAGCCGAGGAGGTGCGGTGACCAGCGTCACGGGGCGTCCCGCTTCGGCTCGTCACGCCGGGGCCGGAACCGAGGGGCAGCCTGCCCCCGGCGCCCGCGGAGCATCACGGGCTCCCGCGCCGGCCCGGTCGGCACGGTCGGCCCCCCCACCCGTGCCGGGCGCGTCCCGCCGGCCCGGGCCCGGCGGGTTCGGCGCGAACGGCGTGCTGGCCGTCATCGGGCTCGGCGTCCTCGCCGTCCTTATCCTGTGGTGGCACAGCACCCCCGACGTCAGCGGTCTCGGCGGCTGGCTGACCGGGGCGGGCGAGATCCTCGGCCTGCTGGCCGGGTACGGCGTTGTGGTCCTGGTCGCGCTGATGGCGCGTCTCCCTCCGCTGGAGCGCGGCGTGGGCACGGACCGACTGGCCCGCTGGCACGCGATGGGCGGCAGGTACATCGTCAGCCTGGTCGTCGCGCACGGCCTGCTGATCCTGTGGGGTTACGCGGTCGAGGCGCACACCAGCGTGGTGAGCGAGACCGGCGTGCTGCTCACGGAGTACCCGGACGTGCTGATGGCCACGGTCGCCGGCTTCCTGCTGCTCGGCGTCGGCATCGTCTCCATGCGCGTCGCGCGCCGCCGGATGCGCTACGAGACCTGGTACTACCTGCACCTGTATACCTACCTGGCGATCGCCCTCGCGTTCAGCCACCAGTTCGCCGTCGGCGCCTCGTTCGTCAGCAGCCTGGCGGCCCGCTTCTGGTGGTCGGCCATGTACCTGATCGTGGCGGCACTCGTGCTGTGGTACCGGCTTGTGATACCGGTGCTCGCGTTCTACCGGCACGGCTTCAAGGTGATCGGGGTCAAGCAGGAAGGGCCGGGCGTGACGTCGATCTACATTGGCGGCTCCCACCTGGAGGAGCTTGCGGCCGAGCCCGGCCAGTTCTTCCGCTGGCGGTTCTTTACCAGGTCCCTGTGGTGGTCGTCGCACCCGTACTCGCTGTCCGCCGCGCCAGGCAAGGGCGTGCTCCGGATCACGGTCAAGGACCTCGGCGATCACAGCGAGGCGCTCGCCAGCCTGCGGCCAGGTACCCGCGTGATGGCCGAGGGCCCGTTCGGCGCGTTCACTTCCCGGGGCTCGGAGCGGGGCGTGCTGCTGCTGGCCGGCGGGGTCGGCATCACCCCGCTGCGCGCCATGTTCTCGACCCTGCCGGGCCCGGTCACCCTGATCTACCGCGCGAGCAGCGAGCGCGACATCGTGTTCCGCGAGGAACTCGACTCCATCGCGACGGCGCGCGGCGCGACCGTGCACTACCTGGTCGGGTCGCGCGCCGAACTCGGAGGGGACCCGCTGTCCCCCAGGATGCTGCGCTCGCTGGTCCCCGGCCTGCAGCGGTACGACGTGTACGTCTGCGGCCCGGCCGGCATGACATCGGCCGCGGTCGAGGCGCTCCAGGCCGCCGGCGTGCCCGGGAGGCACATCCACTTCGAATCGTTCGAGTTCTGAAAGGAGGACCTGCGGAATGCGCCGAGCCATCCTCGCCGTCACCGGCACCATCGTCGGTCTCGTGGCCCTCCTGAGTTTCAAGTCGCACGTCCCGGCCGTCGCCGCGGCGAGCGGGACGGGCGTGTCCTCGGGAGGGACGTCAGGATCCGGATCCGGGTCTTCGGGGTCGGGTTCGGCCGGATCGGGCTCCGCCGGGTCAACCTCCGGCGGCCAGGGGTTCGCCACCGGGAAGCAGACCGGCCTACCGGCCGACGAGCACACGGTCACCGGTAACGTGGCCAACACGATCTACGGCCCGGTCCAGATCCAGTTGGTCGTGAAGGACAGCAAGATCGTCAAGGTGTCGGTCCTCCAGCAGCCGAGTAACACCATCCACGACATCCAGATCGGCCAGTTCGCCTTCCCGCGCCTGATCGGCGAGACGCTGGCCGCGCAGGACGCCAAGATCGACTCCATCTCCGGCGCGACCTACACCAGCGGCGGCTACATCCAGTCGCTGCAGAGCTCGGTAGACAAGGGCCTCTGACCCGGCGATGGCAGGCGGCCCGGCGGCGGCAGGCGGGCGGCTCCGGCACGCCGAGCACGTGATGGGCACCGTGGTGTCCTTCGACGTGCCCGGCTGGGCGGGCGAGCCCGATGGCCTGCTGGCGGAGGCGGTCCGCTGGCTGCATTGGGTCGACGCCACCTTCTCGCCCTACCGTGACGACAGTGACGTGACCCGCTTCGGCAACGGCTCGCTCCGGCTGTCGCAGTGCGCCCCCGAGCTAGCCGAGATCCTCTCCGCCTGCGCCGCCGTCAGCGCCCGCAGCGACGGCTACTTCACCACCACCCCAGGCGGCCGCTTCGACCCCTCGGGCTACGTCAAGGGCTGGGCCATCGAGCGGGCCGCCGCCATCCTGACCGCCGCGGGGTCCGCCAGCCACTGCGTGAACGGCGGCGGCGACGTCCAGTGCACCGGCGAGCGCGAGCCCGGCCAGCCCTGGCGGATAGGCATCGCCCATCCCCTCCGCCCCGCCTCGCTCGCCGTGGTCGTTACCGGCCGCGACTTCGCCGTGGCCACCTCCGGCTCCGCCGAACGCGGCCCGCACATCGCCAACCCGCACACCGGCGCCCCCGCCACCGACCTGGCCAGCATCACCGTGGTCGGCGCCACCCTGGCCGAAACGGATGCCTACGCCACCGCCGCCTACGCCATGGGCGCCGCCGCCCGCGACTGGCTCGAAGCCCTGGAAGGCTACGAAGCCTTCGCCATCACCCCCGTCGGCTCCGCCTGGCAAACCCCCGGCTTCCCCGCGTATGTCGCCCCCTCACTCCATTAACCACGTCCACCTCACCGACCTCGTGAACACCACCCGCCCCACAGCCCTGACGCTTACGCGATTTCAGTAACTTTTCCACGGAAAATTTGGGCTTGACGGAAATAAAGGCGGCATATTCAGCGCCTTTTCTTCCGCGAAGCCCTTAATTTCCAAGATCTTTTAGAGGCCAATCGCACCGCGAGTTGCTTGCGTATCGCGGTCCCATCACGCACCAGATGAGTGCGGCCCCTGCAGCACAAACAGGTCCTGGGTGCCACTGTTTAGTGGTCGATTCGTGCTTGGTGGTCGATTCGGTGCACCATAGCCCCCTCGATCGGACATCAAGCCCTAATCCACCGCAATAATGCTGCGTGCGGCGGCCGCCCCGCTCTGAGCAGTAACGAGCCGCGCTAAAGGAGCGGCGACTGGCCCGCGTCGTAGACCAGCAGGCCGTCCTCGCGCAGCCGGAGCCCCGGGGAAGGCTTGTGTTCCTCCAGTCGCCCGTCGTGCATGAGATGCCTGACCGGCACGCCGCACGCTACCGAGACGAAATCGGCCAGCATGCGGCGATGGCAGCGCCACCACAGGCTCTCCGCGCACATCACCGCCGTGGCCCGCGTTCCGGCCCGAAAGTCAGCAGCATGTCAGACCCGCACCGAGGAGCCTGATGAGGCGCCACTGCTCATGTCCGCCAGCCTAGGCGCCCCGAACCTGGCCGTGGGCGACCCCGAACCTGGGCCGTGGGCTGGCCGAATCACGCGGCCACCGGTGCGATATCATCGCCAGCGTGCACCGGCTGTTTCCTGTCACCCCGCCGCGATGCTGACCCTGCTCGAACCACTGACCGGCACCGTCCTGGCGACGGTGATCCTCGGCGAGCGGCTGAGCCCGACCGGAATCGCGGGCGCGGTCATCCTCGCGGCCGCCGTGCTCCTCACGGTCCGGGCCCATGCGCGGCCACCGGAGCCGAACCCCGCCGCAAAGAAAGAACGCTAGGCTCCCTAGGCTGTGGCGAAGTGTCAGGAATGCTTGAGGGATCGCTCAGCCGACTTACAGTTCGACTTTCTAGTTTGCGATGCAGCACATATGGGGGCGAGCTGAGCAGGAAGGCCGGATCGTGTTCGACAACGTGGCCATCACGCACCGGGGCGCCCGGTACGAGATCGGGCGAGGACGGGACTTCTACGGGATCTGGGCGGTGGGAACGACCCGATCGCATCCCCTGGAGCAGTGGCCAGAGACGCCCGAAGGCTGGTCGGCCGCGTGGTCCCGGTTCACAGAGATCGAGGCGCCTGGCCCGATCAGCCCGGTCGGGCAGCGTGCCAGCGGCCTGGCGTTCGGCGCCGGCTCCGGCGCCGGCACCGGCGGGGTCATCGCCGCGCTGCTGCTCGCCGTCGGCGTCGCCTTCGGCGTGGCCGGGCTCTTTCCCGGCTATCTCGGCGGGTCGAGCCTCGCCCAGGATTCGGTCGAGCTCGTGCCTCACGTCATCTACCTAGTCGCCTGGAGCCTGAGCGCCGTGCTCATCCTCCTCGGCGGCGCGCGGCTGCGGGTGGGCGCGCTGCTCGGGCTGGGGGATGAGCATCGTCACGTTCGGCCTGTTCTTCGCCGACCTGGGGGTGGTCATCGCCGGGGGGTCGCATCTCATGGGCGTCGGCCTCCCGCTCAGCCTGGTGGGCTGGCTCTTCTGCGCCATCGGATCGGTGCTGGCCTTCCGGCCGCGGCCAGAGGGCGTCCCCGACCGCCTGGGCAAGCTGCGCGGCGCGGAACTCGGACCGGTCGGTCTGCTGGTGCTGGCCGGGCTCGGCGCGGCGATCGCGTTCGCTCCGTCCTGGGACACCTACACGCTGCGGACGGCGACCGCCACCCAGTCGGTTGCCGAGGGCAACGCGTTCAGCAACCCAGGAGCGGTGATCGCCGGAGATCTCATGGTGATGGTGGCGGTGGCGCTCGTGGTCGTCGCGGCCGCGCTGTGGCGCCCGATCCGGCACGGAGCCGCCCTGCTCGCGGGCGCCATCATCCCGATGGCGGCCCAGGCGATCTCCGCGCTCATCGAGGTCGCCCAGCCCACCTCGCCCACCCAGTTCGATATCTCGCCGGCCGAGGCCAGCCAGGCCGGGCTCACTATCAGCAACGGCGTCACGCCGGCGTTCTGGATCTACTGCCTGTGCGTCCTCGTGCTGCTCGTGTCGTGCGCCTGGATGCTGTTCACCCCGCATCAGTCGGTCGGCCTTAACGCTGACGCGCCGAACGCCGGGCCGGCGCCGGATGCGGGCACCCAGGGCGTCTGGTATGCGGCTGCCTCAGGCCTCGGCGACACGGGCGACCTGCACTCGCCAATGACCGGCTGGCAGCACGACGAGGACGCCGAGCACGACGAGGACGCCGACGGACAGGACGCGCGCGACGAAGTCCCCGAACGCCTGCAGGCGGCACCCACGCCCTCCGGCGCCAGGGACGACGACGGCGGTCCCGCCGCCTAAGCCAGGTCGGGCCCGGGCCCCCAGGTATGGACCCGAGACCGGGGGCAGCGCGCAGGGGCGGGCAGCCGGCCTGAACCGTTGATACCCTGCGCTTGTCATGCCGCCCTCCAGATCGACGTCGGCCGCTGCGGTCGGCCAGCCGCCGGCGCTGTCCCGCCGGCACGCGGCTGGCGCCCCGAGCGCGCGCGGCTTGCTGTTCACGTTGCTCGGCGAGTTCGTGCTGACCGGGGACGGGACGGCGTGGACCTCGGCGGTGCTCGCCGCGTTCGCCAGGCTCGGCATCGAGGAGAAGGCGACACGTCAGGCGCTGATGCGAACCGCCGCGTCCGGCTGGCTGGACGCCGAGAAGGTCGGCCGCAGGACTAGGTGGAAGCTGACCGGCAGCGCCCGGCGGATGCTCACGGTAGGTGCCGAACGCATCTACTCCTTCACCGGTCCTGACGAGAACTGGGACGGCCGCTGGCTGCTGGTCTACGTGCGCATCCCGGACAGCGAGCGCCGCGCCAGGCACGTGGTGCGCAGCAGGCTCAGCTGGGCCGGGTTCGGCTCGCTGGGCGCCGGGCTGTGGATCAGCCCGCATCCGGACCGCGAGGCCGAGGCCGTCGGGGTGCTGACGGAGGCCGGCGTCGCGCAGGACGCGCACGTGTTCGTGGCGTCGCGGTCCGGCCTGGCCGATGTCCGAATCATGGTGGCGGCCGCCTGGGACCTGACCGCGATCGAGGAGCAGTACCGGCAGTTCATCGAGTTCGCCGACAGTGCCCCGGCCGACGTCCTGGCCCGCCAGGTCGAGCTCGTGCACGCCTGGCGCCGGTTCCCGTCGATCGACCCCGCCCTGCCCCGTGAGCTGCTGCCAGGCCGCTGGAGCGGCCTGCAGGCTGCCCGGCTGTTCGCCGACAGGCATCAACGCTGGTCGGACGACGCGCGCCGGGAATGGAAACGCCTCAACTATCCCGACTGAGGAAGGAGCCAAAAGCCCCCAAGGACTTGCCCCGCCGCGCCCATAAGCGCTACAAAGAGATGTCGGGTCAAAACGTTCTTGTCGAACGATCAGCCCGCGAGCGCACCGAGAGGCCGGAAGATCGAGAGGCCGGAAGATGGTCATGGATACTGGCAGCACGGCCCCGCTGTTCGCCCCGCCGAGCATCGTCGTCGAGACCACGGCCGACGGCAGCCTGCTGCTCCGCTCGACGCAGCCCCTCGGCGACCATCCGGCGACCGTGATGGACAGCGTCCGCGCCCGGGCCGCGGCAGGTCCCGGCCACCCGCTCGTGGCCGAACGCGACCCCGAGGGAACGTGGCGCGCCTGCGGCTACGGCGAGGCGGTGGGCGACCGGGGCCAACCCGGACGCGGTGGCGAAAATCCTGTTCACCTCCGGATCCACCGGCGCGCCGAAGGGCGTGCTCAACACCCACCGGATGCTGTCCGCCAACCAGCAGATGATGCTTCCGCTACGACCCGTCCGACCCGACCCCGTCGGCCGGCGGCGCGCACCCGCGCTTCGCCCGCAACCCGGGTAACGGGCAGGTGGACGCGCCGCCCGCGGAGCTCAAGCCCACCCACTTCACCGTGAGCCTAGGCGCCGAGCCCGCCTCGGCCCTGTTGCTCCCCGTCGAGGAGACCGCCGATGACTGACCCAAGGGTCGACTTCCAGACCCACCCGTCCCGCTACCGCCACTGGCGGCTGGCCTGCGACGGCCCGGTCGCCACGCTGACTATGGACGTCGACGAGCAGGCCGGGCTCATCCCCGGCTACGAGCTGAAGCTGAACTCCTATGACCTGGGCGTCGACATAGAGCTCTACGACGCCGTGCAGCGGCTGCGGTTCGAGCACCCAGACGTGCGCGCGGTCGTGCTGACCAGCGGCAAGGAGAGGGTGTTCTGCGCCGGGGCGAACATCCGCATGCTGGCCGCCGCGCCGCACCCGTGGAAGGTGAACTTCTGCAAGTTCACCAACGAGACCCGCAACGGGATCGAGGACGCCACCGCCCACTCCGGCCAGACGTGGCTTGCCGCGGTGAACGGCACCGCCTCGGGCGGCGGCTACGAGCTGGCGCTGGCCTGCGACTACATCATGCTCATCGACGACAGGTCATCGGCGGTCGCGCTGCCGGAACTGCCGCTGCTCGGCGTGCTGCCAGGCACCGGCGGCCTGACCAGGCTCACCGACAAGCGGCACGTCCGCCGCGACCTCGCCGATTACTTCGCCACCAGGCCGGAGGGCCTGGCCGGCAAGAAGGCCGTGCAGTGGCGGCTGATAGACGAGGCGGTGCCGAGGGCGACCTGGCCGCAGGCCGTCGCCGAGCGGGCCGCCCAGCTAGCCGCGCGCTCGCCCCGCCCGGCAGCCACAGCGGGCATCGAGCTCACCCCGCTGGACAAGACTCGCACCGACACCCGGATCGCCTACCAGCACGTCACCGCGGATCTCGACCACGACCGCGGCGTCGCCGAGATCACCATCACAGGCCCGGACGCGGCAACGCCCGACAAGACGGCCCTGCACGAGCGGGGCGCCGCCTTCTGGACGCTGGCGATGACGAGGGAACTCGACGACCTGATCCTTGACCTGCGAACCAACGAGCTCGAGCTCGGCACACTGGTCTTCCGCACCCGGGGCGACCAGGCGAACGTCCTCGCCCACGACCGGCTGCTGCTCGACAACCGCGACGACTGGCTGGCCAGCGAGATCATCCATTACCTCAAGCGGACCCTGAAGCGACTGGACGTGACCAGCCGCAGCCTCGTCGCGCTGATCGAGCCAGGCAGTTGCTTCGCGGGCTCCCTGCTAGAGCTAGCGCTGGCCGCCGACCGCTCCTACCAGCTGGCCGATGGCGAAGGCGACGCCCAGGCCACAATCACCGTAGGCCCCATGAACCTCGGCCCGCTCCCCATGGGCAACGGCCTGACCAGGCTGGCGACCCGCTACCTCGGCGACGGCAAGGGCCTGGCCGCGGTCGAGGAACGGGCCGGCGAGCCGGTCGCGGCGCAGGAGGCCGAACGACTCGGCCTGGTCACCTTCGCTCCCGACGACCTCGACTGGGACGACGAGGTCCGCATCGCGCTCGAGGAACGGGCCAGCTTCAGCCCGGACGCCCTGTCCGGACTCGAGGCGAACTACCGCTTCGCCGGCCCGGAGACCATCGAGACCAAGATCTTCGGCCGGCTGACCGCCTGGCAGAACTGGATCTTCACCCGGCCGAACGCCTCGGGGCCCGACGGCGCGCTGCGCAGGTTCGGCACCGGGCAGCGCGCCACCTTCGACAGGAAGCGAGTCTGATCACCATGTCGCAGGCACCCGACTACACCGACAAGATCCCGAACAACGTCGGCCTGCGCGAGGATCGGCGGCTGCAGCGGGCGCTGGAGTCCTGGCAGCCCAACTTCCTCAACTGGTGGGCGTCGATGGGCCCGACGCTGCCGACCCAGGACGTCTACCTGCGCACCGCCGTCAACGTGGGGCGCGAGGGCTGGGCGCACTTCGCGCACGTCCCGATGCCCGACTACCGGTGGGGCATCTTCCTCGCCGAGCAGGACCGGCAGCGCGAGATCGGCTTCGGCCAGCACAAGGGCGAGCCCGCCTGGCAGCAGGTGCCCGGCGAGTACCGCTCGGACCTGCTGCGGCTGATCGTCATCCAGGGCGACACCGAACCCGCCTCGGTGGAACAGCAGCGCAACCTGGGCGCGACCGCGCCCAGCCTGTACGACCTGCGCAACCTGTTCCAGGTCAACGTGGAGGAGGGCCGCCACCTGTGGGCGATGGTGTACCTGCTGCACGCCTACTTCGGCCGCGAGGGCCGCGAGGAGGCCGAGGAACTGCTGCACCGCAACTCAGGCAGCCAGGACGCGCCGCGCATCCTCGGTGCCTTCAACGAGGAAACCCCGGACTGGCTCAGCTTCTTCATGTTCACCTACTTCACCGACCGGGACGGCAAGTACCAGCTCGGCACGCTGAAGGAGTCCGCGTTCGACCCGCTGTCGCGGACCTGCGAGTTCATGCTCAAGGAAGAGGCCCATCACATGATGGTCGGCACCACAGGCGTGGACCGCGTGGTGGAGCGGACCGCGCAGGTGATGGTCGAGAACGACACCGACGACGTGGCGGCCCACGGCGTCATCCCGCTGCCGGTGATCCAGAAGTACCTGAACTTCCACTACTCGGTCTCGATCGACCTGTTCGGCGGCGAGACGTCCACCAACGTCGCGAACTACTACACAGCCGGCCTCAAGGGCCGCTGGTCGGAGGAGCGGCGCCAGGACGACCACCGTCTCACCGACGACGCGATGATGGTCGACGCGCTGGTCGACGCCGGCAATGGCCAGCAGAGCATCGCAGAGGTCGAGGTGGCCGCCCTGACCGGCCTCAACACCGACCTGCGCCGACAGTACATCGCCGACTGCCGCGGCGGCGTCAACCGCTGGAACAAGATCCTCGCCGACGCCGGTCTGGCGCACCGCCTCAGCCTGCCGCACGTGGCGTTCAACCGCCGTGTCGGCGCGTTCGCCGCCGTCACCGCCACCCCCGCCGGCGAGCTGATCCCCGCCGACGAATGGCAGCGCCGCAAGGGGGAGTGGCTGCCCACCGACGTCGACAAGATCCACGTCCGCTCGCTCATGCGCCCGGTCCACGAGCGCGGCAAGATCGCCGCCTGGATCGCCCCGCCCCGCAACGGCATCAACGGCAAGCCCTTCGACTACGACTACGTCCACCTGGCCTGAGACCGTAATACCACCGCCCGTTCAGAAAAATTAAAAATCTATTTTTATTCCGAACGAACGGTGGTGCTCCCTTTGCGCAAAGTGCGACTCCCGAGTTGTCATCCTTAGGGATGAGCCGCGGCGGTGAAATCTCAACCCGAATGTCAACTCCTGGACCGATGCCCTCGCCGGCGGCCGCGCCTACCGTCGGGTGTATCGGAGCAACCTCGCCCGAAGGGAGCGCATCGTGGACACGGGTTTCCCAGCCGGTGATCTGCGGGTGTCCGACGCCGACCGCGACGTGGCCATCTCGCAGCTGAGCGAGCATTTCCAGGTCGGCCGGCTCACCGCCGAGGAGTTCGAGGAGCGGTCCGGGCTTGCCCTGCAGGCCAAGACGGGGAAGGATCTCGCGGTCCTGCTCGCCGACCTGCCGCGGAACCGGGCCGCGGCGCCCAGCCCACTGCCGCTTAGCCCGCTGCCGCCCGGCCGCCTGCCCGCCACGCGGAGAGGAATCCTGGCGCCCGTCGTTGCGGCCCTGTTCATCGGCCTGGCCGCCGTGGCCATCCACGCCTCCGGCCAGCCATCCTGGCACCACGGCCTCGTCTCGTCGGGCCCGAACTTCGCCTCGCTGGTACCGATCCTTGTCGTGGTCGCCGTGGTCGCGGGCCTGGCCCGCCGTCGGCGCCGGGGGGACCGCTGGGACCGGTAAGGCCCTAGCGCGCATGTACCGCAGGTGGCTGTCATGCGCCTCGCGCATCCAGTCCTCGGTGATCCTGGGATCCCCGAATGGCTCCCGCAGGGCCAGGGCGTCCAGGTAGCCGGAGTCCGCCGCCAGCCGCCTGCGGAACTCGGCGGCGCCCCCGACATGCCCGTGGCCGGGCACCACCTGACGCACGCCAGGCACCGCCGCCAGAGCCGCAAGCCCCGCGCGGTAGTCGCCGAACGCGTCTTCGGCCTCCGTGTCCAGCAGCGGGATCTCCACGTCGGAGCACATGTCGCCGGTCACGAGGACGCCGGCCTCCGGAAGGAACACCGCGCCGTGACCCGGCGCGTGCCCGTCGTGCACGATCAACTCCGCCGCCGGGCCGTCCCAGGCAATGGCCGCCGCGTCGAGCACCGTCAGCCGCCCGAACAGCTCCAGATCATGCCCGGGCGCGGACCCCTGCACCCCCTCGACCATGCCCGCCCGTTCGGTCTCGGCGATCTGGACCGCGGCCGGCGCGGCGTACCGCGGCGCCCCGCCGAGCTCCCGGCACCACAGCACGTGATCCCAATGCGGATGCGTCGACCAGGCCACCGCCGGCGTCAGCCCGCGCTCGGCGAGCTCAGCCGCCAGCGCGGTCGTCTCGGCCACCGTCACGCCCGGATCGATCATCAGGCACTTCCCGGCCGCCCCGGCCACCACCGTGCTCGTCGTTAGCGCGAACGAGCTGGTCGCCACCAGAACCCCTGGCGCAACTTCCGTTAGCCGTCCCACGAATCTGGTATATCATCAGCCCGAAACCGGTAATGCAGGTTTCGGCGCAATGTGCAGACGAGCCTATCCGGCTGCGTCATTTGCGCCATTGCCTAAGACTGCGGCGTCGTACCTTAAATGACATGCCAGCCCTTGCCATCCTAGTAGGCGCCTTTGGCGTGTACGCGGGCTGGCACTGGAAGCTCATGCACAGGTCCTGGCAGGACATCGAGCGATACAAGCGCCAGGCCAGAGGCTATATCCCCGCTCTGAAACAAGCGCGATCGCACCACACAGGAAGGGCCTTCTGGTTCCTTGTCGCTGCCGCAGCGGTCGTAGTCGTCCTGGTGCACTGATAGGACCGCAGCCTGCCTGTCACGGCAATAGTGGATGCCGTGCCTGGTCGAGGCCGGGCGGCCGGGCCGTGCTGAGCCGGGACGGCCACCAGTTCCACCGGCCGATCAGCACCACAGCCGCCGGCACGAGCAGCGTCCTTACCAGGAACGTGTCCATCAGCACGCCGAGCGCCAGACCGACTCCGACGTCGACGATCGTCCGCACGTTCTGCGCCCCCGCGCTGCCGGAACCCACCACCGCCAGTACCCCGAAGGTGCCCGCAAGCACCAGCCCGGCCGAGGTCACCGTGGTGCCGGTGACCCGCAGCGCCCGGCCAACGGCCTCGCGCAGCGGCAGCTCGTTGCACTCCTCCCTGATCCGCGTCATGACCAGGATGTTGTAGTCCTCGCCGAGCGCCAGCAGGAACACGAACAGCAGGAACGGCAGGATGAACGTCAGCCCCGGCTGTCCCGCGGCCTTGATGAACACCAGTGCGGTCAGCCCGAGGGCGGAAAAGTACGAGAGCACGACCGACGCGATCAGGTAGAGCGGCGCGACCAGGCTCCGCATGACCAGCGCGAGCAGCACCGCGATGACCGCTATGGCGATCGGGATCACCGTGCGCAGGTCGCTGTCGGATAGCTGGGCGACATCGAAGGTGAACGCCGCTTGGCCGGCGACGCCGTAAGCGGAGGCGCCGGCCACCCGCGCGGCCCGGGCCGCGTCGGCACGGACGGCCGGTATCGATTGCTCGGCAGCGGTGGTCGTGGGATTGCCCGCGGTCAGGCCCGTCGCGAACGAGATCGTGCGCCCGTCCGCGCTCACGTAGCTGCCGCTTGCCCGGTAGGCCTGGTAGGCGGCCAGCGACACGTGCGTGCGCCGGGTCGGCGCGGTCAGCGCGCGGGCCGGCCCGAAGGCGGTGAACATCGCGGTGTACTGCGTCACGGTCAGCGCGGTGCCGTTGGCGTCCAGCGGCCCGGACACGGCGGTGAACTGCGGGTCGGCCGCAAGCTGCCGTTCGGCGGCCGCCACCGCGGCCGCCTGCGCCCAGGCCGGCCGGCGCAGCCGCAGGACGATCACGGTCGGGTTGGCCGCCGTCTGCGGGAAGTGCTCGGTAAGCAGCGCGTTCCCCAGCGCGGAGTCGCTGCCCGCCGGGGCCGTCACGGCGCCGCCGAATCCGGCCGCCAGATAGTCGGCAGAGGCCACCGCGAGCGCGCCAAACACCACCAGCCCCACGCCGAGGGTGGCGAGCGGCCGCCGCACGATCCGCGCGCACAGCGGCCCCCACCACCCGGCGCGCCCGGCGCCCGGCGCCACGGAGGACGGCCAGAACGCGGCAGGACCGCAGATCGCGAGCAGCGCGGGCAGCAGGGTGAGCCCGGCGATGAGCATCAGCCCGATGCCGATCGCCAGCGGCGCCGCCAGCCCGGAGTACAGGCTGAAGGTAGCGGCGGCCAGCGACAGCAGGGCGGCGATGAGGATGCCGGCGGAGTACGTGATCGTCTCGCCCACCCGGCCGACCGAGGTCACGATCGCATACCTGCATGCCAGCCCGGCGCGCATCTCCTCGCGCACCCGGAACATCAAGAACAGCGCGTAATCCGTGCCCGCGCCGAGCACCAGCACGATCAGCAGCAGCGAGGCGATCTGCGACACGCCGAGACCGTGGACGGCCGCCTCGGCGGTGAGCCGCTCGGCGACAAGGACCACCACGATCGCCGGCACCACCGCGATTATCGGCGCCAGCGCCGAGCGGAAGACGGCGACGAGCAGGGCGATCACGAAGATGATCGAGAACCACTGCACCTTGCTGCTCGACGACGTTGACGTCGCGTTGTTGTCCACCCGGGTGGCCACGGGTCCCGCCGTGTGCGCCGCCAGCCCGGCGGGCAGCGCCACGGCCCTGATGGCGCCCCGGATGCCCGCGACGAGGCTGGCCTGCTGCGTGGCAGCCAGGCCGCCGGACTGGGCCAGCGCGGCAAGCACGGTGAGCTGGTCGGCCCGGCCGTCGGTGGACTGCCCGGCAGCGCGCACCACGGTGACCCGCGGCACCCGGGCCAGCGCGCCCGACAGCCCCGCGATGCCGGCCTCATCCGCGCCGGTAAGCGGGCCGCCTGACCGCGCCACCACCACGGTGACCGCGGTGAGCGACGCCCCCTGCAGCGGCGATGCCAGCGCGGTCGCCATCTCGCTCGGCGCGCTGGCCGGGAGGAACGAGGTGTTATCGCTCTGCGTCACGCTGGACAGCGACGGCAGGCCTACCATAGCCGCGGCCGAGGCGGCCAGCCAGGCCGCGATGATCGCCCAGCGGAAGCGGACGGCGAACCGCCCGACCGCGGCGAAGAAGATACCCACGAAGGCCATCGTCGCCGGCTGGAGGCCGGTTAGCGGCCCCCGCGGGCGCGTAAAGTTACTGCGTGGCAGATCCGCACGGCTACCGGCCGGCGCCGGGCGCGATACCCGAGTCCCCGGGGGTTTACCGGTTCCGCGACCAGCGCGGCCGGGTGATCTACGTCGGCAAGGCGAAATCACTGCGCCAGCGGCTCAACTCCTACTTCGCGGACTTCGCCAGCCTGCACCCACGGACCCAGGCGATGCTGACCACCGCGGCCGGCGTGGACTGGACCGTGGTCGGCACCGAGGTCGAGGCGCTCCAGCTCGAGTATTCCTGGATCAAGGAGTTCGACCCGAGGTTCAACGTCAGGTACCGGGACGACAAGAGCTATCCCTACCTCGCCGTCACCCTCGGCGAGGAGTACCCGCGGGTGCTGGTGATGCGCGGCGCCAAGCGCAAGGGCACCAGGTACTTCGGCCCGTACAGCCATGCCTGGGCCATCCGCGAGACGGTGGACACGCTGCTGCGGGTGTTCCCCGTCCGCACCTGCTCGGCCGGCGTGTTCAAGCGGTCCGGCCAGATCGGCCGCCCCTGCCTGCTCGGCTATATCGGCAAGTGCTCCGCGCCGTGCGTCAAGCGGATCACCGCGGAGGAGCACCGCGCGCTCGCCGAGGACTTCTGCGACTTCATGGCCGGCCAGACCACCCGCTTCGCCGCCAGGCTTGAGGCCGAGATGAGGCAGGCCGCCCGGGAGGAGGAGTTCGAGCGCGCGGCACGCCTGCGCGACGACCTGCGGGCGCTCGAGCGGGCGATCGAGAAGCAGGCGGTGGTGCTCGGCGATGGCACCGACTGCGATGTGATCGCGCTCGCCGAAGACCAGCTCGAGGCGGCCGTCCAGGTCTTCTACGTGCGCGGCGGCCGGGTCCGCGGCCAGCGCGGCTGGGTACTGGACAAGGTCGAGGACACCACGCCCGCGAGCCTGGTCGAGCGCTTCCTCGGCCAGGTCTACGGCGACACCCCGGACGTGGCCGAGGCGATCAACGCCGGAATCCCCCGCGAGGTCCTGGTGCCCGAGCTGCCACCGGACCCTGAGACGATGATGCAGTGGCTGGCCGAGCGCCGCGGCGGCCCGGTCAGCCTGCGGGTACCCCGGCGCGGCGACAAGGCGGCCCTGCTCGAGACCGTCGCCCGCAACGCGGCCGAGACGCTCGCCCTGCACAAGACCCGGCGGGCCAGCGACCTGACCACGCGCAGCAAGGCGCTGAACGAGATCCAGGAGGGACTCGGCCTGGATGACGCGCCGCTGCGGATCGAGTGCTACGACGTCTCGAACCTTCAGGGCACGCACGTGGTCGCGTCGATGGTGGTCTTCGAGGACGGGCTGGCCCGCAAGAGCGAGTACCGCAGGTTCGCTATCAAGGGCATCGACGGCACCGACGACATCTCGGCCATCCACGAGGTGATCACCCGCCGGTTCCGCCGCTACCTGGCCGAACGCGAGAAGACCGGCGAGCTGGACACCCTCGGCGACCCCGAAGCCTCCGAAGACCCGGGCGGCCAGAAGAAGTTCGCCTACCCGCCGAACCTGGTCGTCGTCGACGGCGGTCCCGGCCAGGCGGCCGCGGCTGCCCGGGCGCTGGCCGAGCTCGGCATCGACGACGTGGCCGTCTGCGGCCTGGCCAAGCGCCTGGAGGAAGTGTGGCTCCCCGGCGAGGAGTACCCGGTGATCCTGCCGCGCAGCAGCGAGGGGCTGTACCTGCTGCAGCGGGTGCGGGACGAGGCACACCGGTTCGCCATCGCCTATCACCGGCAGAAGCGCGGCAAGGCCGCGACCGTCAGCGCCCTCGACGACGTGCCCGGCCTCGGCCCGGCCCGGCGCGCCGCGCTGCTCAAGTACTTCGGCTCGGTACGTAAGCTCAAGGCAGCGAGGGTGGAGGAGATCGCGGCCGTGCCGGGGATCGGTCCCCGCCTGGCGGCCACGGTCGCGGGAGCACTGGCCCAGGGAAAAAACCATGAGAGCGTCTGACGATCAGACCGACATCGTGATCATCACCGGCCTGTCCGGCGCGGGCCGGTCGACGGCGGCCAAGTCGCTGGAGGATCTTGGCTGGTTCGTGGTCGACAACCTGCCCCCGGGCCTGCTGCCGACGATGGTCGACCTGGCGGCCAGGTCCAACGGGGCAGTGTCGCGGATGGCGGCCGTGGTCGACGTCCGAAGCCGTGCGTTCAGCACGGACCTGAAGTCGGCCGTCACCGAGCTGGGCGCGCGCGGAGCCGCCGCCAGGGTGGTGTTCCTCGAGGCGGCCGAGAACACGCTCGTGCGCCGGTTCGACAGCGAGCGCCGGCCGCATCCGCTGCAGGGCACCGGCCGGGTCACCGACGGGATCGAGGCGGAGCGCGAACTGCTGCGCGAGGTGCGCGGCGACGCCGACCTCGTGGTCGACACGTCCCACCTGAACGTGCATGAGCTGCGTGCCAGGATGCGGGATTACTTCAGCGGCGGGACCGCGGTCGGCCTGCGGCTGTCGATTGTCTCGTTCGGCTACAAGTACGGGCTGCCGGTGGACGCGGATGTAGTGGCGGATTGCCGCTTCCTGCCCAATCCGCACTGGATCGCGGAGCTTGCCCCGATGACGGGACAGGACGCGCCGGTGCGCGGGTACGTTCTTTCCCAGCCCGGCGCCGAAGAGTTCCTGAACCACTACGTTGAGTTGCTAAAGGTGGTGCTGCCGGGTTATGAACGTGAGGGGAAACGATTCGTAACCTTCGCGGTCGGCTGCACCGGCGGCAAGCACCGGAGCGTGGCGATGGCCGACGAGCTGGCCGCGCGCGTCGCGGGCACCCGGGGCGGGCCGGGAGTCGGGGCGGACGTGCAGGCGGTGCACAGGGATCTTGGGCGGGAGTAGGCATTTGACCGACGGGGTGCGAGCGGTGGCGCTCGGCGGGGGGCACGGGCTGGCGGCGTCGTTGTCGGCGCTGCGGCGGATAACTGATCAGCTGACCGCGATCGTCACGGTCGCGGACGACGGCGGTTCGAGCGGCAGGCTGCGCCGTCAGTACGGCGTCCTGCCGCCCGGCGACCTGCGGATGGCGCTGGCCGCGCTGTGCGGCGATGACGAATGGGGCACCACCTGGAGCCGGGTGGTGCAGCACAGGTTCGGCGGCGACCGCGAACTGGCCGGCCACGCAGTCGGCAACCTGCTCATCGTCGCGCTGTGGGATCTTCTCGGTGACACCGTGGCCGGGCTGGACCTGATGGGCAGGCTGCTGGGCACCGGCGGCCGGGTGCTGCCGATGGCCGCCGTCCCGCTGGACATCGTCGCGGAGGTCGTAGGCGCCGACCCGGCCAGGCCGGACGAGGTGAGCACGGTCAGGGGACAGGAGGAATGCGCGACCACCCCCGGCCACGTGCGGTCCATCTCGCTGCTGCCGCCGGATCCGCCCGCGGTGCCCGAAGCGGTCCGCGCGGTGCTAGACGCGGACTGGGTGGTGTTCGGGCCGGGGTCGTGGTTCACCAGCGTGCTGCCGCACCTGCTCGTGCCGGAGCTCGCGAGTGCACTGCACGTCACGGCCGGGCACCGGATGGTGGTCCTCAACCTGGCGCCGCAGCCGGGGGAGACGGACGGTTTCTCGCCGCACAAGCACCTGGAAGTCCTGGCTGGCCACGCGCCGGCCCTTACAGTGGACGTAGTCCTCGCGGACGCCAAGGCCGCGGGCGCCGGAAGCCTGTCCGACCTGGAGAAGGCGGCGGGCATGCTCGGCGCCCGGCTGGTGACGGCCGACGTGGCCGCCGCCGACGGCACGCCGCGCCACGACCCGAAGCTCTTGGCCGCGGCGTGCGCACAGATCTTCCTGGGATCGGGCCCACGTGGGGAGGGTGACGCCGGATGGCCATGACCAGCGTGGTGAAGGACGAGCTGAGCCGGGTGCCGGTGATCAAGCCCTGCTGCCGGAAGGCCGAGGTATCCACGCTGCTCAGGTTCGCAGGCGGCCTGCACCTGTCCGAGGGCAAGGTGGTGATCGAGGCGGAACTGGACACCGGCGCGGTGGCCAGGCGGCTGCGGGCGAGCATCACCGAGGTGTTCGGGCATCCGGCCGAGTTCATCGTGCTCGCACCGAGCGGCCTGCGGAAGGGAAGCCGTTACCTGGTCCGGGTGAGCAAGGGCCAGGCCGGCGAGAGCCTGGCCCGGCAGGCGGGCCTGATCGACGCCTACGGGCGCCCGGTGCGCGGCCTGCCCAGGCAGGTGGTATCCGGCTCCGCCTGTGACTGCGAGGCCGCCTGGCGCGGCGCGTTCCTCGCGCACGGCTCGCTCACCGAGCCCGGCCGCTCGATGGCGCTAGAGATCACCTGCCCCGGCTCGGAGGCCGCGCTGGCCCTGGTCGGCGCCGCCCGGCGGCTGAAGGTGCACGCGAAGGCGCGTGACGTGCGCGGCGTGGACCGCGTGGTGATCAGGGACGGAGAGGCCATTGCCGCCATGCTGACCCGCCTTGGCGCGCACGAGGCAGTCATGGCCTGGGAGGAACGCCGGATGCGCCGCGAGGTGCGGGCGACGGCCAACCGCCTGGCCAACTTCGACGACGCCAACCTCCGCCGCAGCGCCCGCGCCGCGGTGGCCGCCGGCGCGAGGGTGGAGCGCGCCCTGGAGATCCTCGGCCCCGACGCCCCGGATCACCTGACGATGGCGGGCAAGCTGCGGATGGCCCACCGCCAGGCCAGCCTGGAGGAACTGGGTCAGCTAGCCGACCCGCCGCTGACCAAGGACGCCATCGCCGGGCGCATCCGCCGCCTCCTCGCCATGGCCGACCGCCGAGCCGGCGAGCAGGGCGTCCCCGGCACCGAGTCCACCCTCACCCTGGACATGTACCCCTAGTGCAGGGCCGCCTTGGCCGTGCGGGCCTTCGCGGATGATCGGGTTGGCGAGGTTGCGGTTGTCCACGATGACATCGGCGTGGGAGCGCGGATCAGCCTCGGCGTCGTAGAGCCGCTCGGCGGGAATGTAGTAATTGCGGTAGTGCTCAGCTGCCGCCTCCGCCGAGTCCATCCAGGCAGCGTCGCGAGCCGCGCCCCGGGCCAGCACGAGATCGAAGTCGATTTCGACGAAGATCCGGAAATCCCACAGGTCGCGAAGCTCCAGGCGCAGGAGGTAGGCGCCATCGGCGATCACGACCGCGTCGGCGGGCACCGACTGCACCCCGGCCGGGAAGGATGCCTGGCGCTGCTGATCGAAGAACCGCAAGCGGATCTGCCGATCGCCTCTCGGCCCCAGGGGCGCCAGCAGGAACGTGCGGATAGCGTCGAGATCGTACGCGCCGCGGTAGAAGCCCTCCGGGCCCGCGGGCCGTCCGGCACGCGGTCGCTTGAAGTCATCCAGGTCGGCCCGCAGGCACGGCCGCCCCTGGCCGGTCACCATGGCTGCCAGCTCATCTGCCAGCGTCGACTTGCCGGCCGCGGAGAACCCGTCGACGCCGACACGAACCGGATGCGGCCGCTCGATCTCGATGATCATCTGGGCCAGAGGGCGCAGAGCCACCGCGCGCTGTGCCGCACCTGAATGCCGCCCTGCCACCTCGCCAAGCCTAAGGCCGTCGCTCACGGTCCTTGACGGGCCTCCTGGTATGTTCTGCGGCGTTCATGTACTGGGAGGCGAAGTCTCCGTCTCACCAGGCAGGAGCCAGTAGGAGACTTGTGAGCGGCTGCACCAGGACCGTCCTCACCCCATGTCCGGGGGCGGCGGCCGCCTTGCGCGCTACACCGGGTACCGGGTCGCCTCGGTGGTGTACATCCGCCCTGTCGGCGTAGTCCACCGGAAGGTGCCGTCGGGGTGCTGGTCGACCTTCCAGCGTGGGTCTTGCTTGAGCCTGTGGTCCCTTCGGCATTTAGGACCGCCGTTACACAGGCAGGTTCTGCCGCCTGCCTCGTACGGAACGTTGTGCTCGAAGTCGCAGTTCGACGCGGGTCTCCGGCAGGCCGGGGCGGTACACCTGGCGTGCCGGATCTGGGACAGGTGCCGCAGCATGACCCCCGGATCGTGGTCGGCCGCCTCAAACCGGTGATCGCAGTTCCCGGTGGCGATCGGGTGCAGGGCGATGATCAGGTCCTGTTGCCCGGTTATCCCAGCGGACAGCCGCCAGGCACCATAACCGCCGGGCGGGCCGGCCTGGCCGGCCGCGGTAACGGAGAACCGCGGGCTGCCTGCGTCGCGGGAGTCCCCGGGCGGACCGTGCAGATCCTGCTCATCGGGCGGACCGTGCAGATCCTGCTCATCGGGCGGACCGGGCGGGTCGTGGCCGCCGGGCGAGCCCGGGCCTCCGCTGCCTGCGCGGCGTGGAGTGCGTTTCCGGGGTTCGGGCCGGGCGCAGCCGTGGCCGATGGCGTGGCCGTGCTCGTCGGTGACCGTCAGGCACCAGGTGGTGCGGGGGTTGCCGGCGGCGGAGCGGACCAGGTCGCGGGCCAGCCACGGGTCGATCGGGCCCAGCGTGCCGGCCTGCCCGGGCCGGTCGGCCAGGCTGAGCGCGGTGACCAGCGGGACGGTCAGGTTGATGCTCCCGCAGAACCCCGGCGGCAGCACCGCCGCCCCCGGCGCCACCGGCGGGCCGAACAAGCCGAACGGGCCGGACGGATAGGGCTCACCGCCGCCGAACGGGCCGGACGGGTCAGACTCGCCGTCGTCCGGTAGGCCGCCTGGCCCGGCCGCGCCGTCCCGGGCAGCGAGCCGGGAGTCCATGCCCAGCAATATGTCCATATAGGCGCGGGCGCGCAGGACGTCCATGTCACCGTCCAGGCCGGCCGCGCGCAGCTGTTTCGCCCACGCGGTGATCCGCTGGTCGGCAGCCAGCACCTGAGCGGACGGCAGCTCCCGGCCGGCCAGCCCGGCGTTGCCGGAGTTTTCGGCCCACCGCTCCACCCGTGTCCGCTTCGCGGCCTCCTCGCGGCGCTTGCGGGCTTTCTTGGGCGCGACCTCCATCACCGCCCGGCCGATCGCGGCCCGCAGCCCGGGCGGGGTCAGCAGGCCGGCCCGGCCCAGCACCATCCCCTCGGCCTCGGCGGCCTCCCCGGCGTCCAGGACCTGGGTCGCCCCGGCGATGGCCGCGGCCTTGGACGCCCGGATCCGGCCGTCTCGCAGCGCGGCCTTGGTGCCGGGCAGCTGGGCTTCGAGCTGGTACGCCATCGCCATCAGGTCCTCGGCGACGTCCTGGGATTCGGCCAGCGCCCAGGCCAGTTCCTTGACGGCGAACTCATCCCACCCTTGCGACGGCATCCCCCCAGCGCCGTCCTGCGGGGGCGGCGACTTCTCCGCGCCTTGAGGTGAGCCCTGCGAGGTGCTCTTCTCCGCGCCGTTCGCGCTGGCCGTTCCCAGGTCACGCGTGGCGGTCTTCTCAGGGCCATCCGCCGCGCCGCCCTTCCCGCGGTCCTTCGGGGCGGCCTTCCCTGACTCGTCCGGGAGGCCCTTCTCTGCGCCGTGTGCCCGGCTCTGCGCGGTGCCCTTCTCCGGGTCGTGCGCCCGGCCCCGCGTGCGGTCCTGCGGGGCGTCGTCTTCGCCGGGGCGGCGGCGGATGAACTCCGCGACCGCGGCCAGCTTGCGGGCCGCCACGTGCGCCTCGACCCGGTCCCAGGCGCAGATCACGCCCATGATCTCATCATCGGACGCGCCCGGGTACCGGTCACCCGCCCCGGCCACCGCCGCGGCGAACTCGCCCAGCGCCAGGCAGCCCGGCGCGGTATCCAGCGCGAACCCGGACCCGAACCCCGCCGCCGGGCTGGCGTGCTCACCCGGGAACGACGCCGCCGACCCGGGGTTCCCCGGGCCGCGAGGACCGGGCGCCGCGCCGACCGCCCCGAACCCGCCATCAAAGACCAGCCGCGCCGCGTACGCGGCATCGCGGACCTCGGCGGCCGTGATCTCCCGCGCCTCCGCGATCACCGCGGCCAGCCCCTCCCAATCCGGAGGGTCCTCCTCCAGG
>JBOHCG010000037.1:0-26135 GCA_050698735.1 Streptosporangiaceae bacterium
CTGGGCCGCGACGAGCCCCTGGCTCCCTGGCTGTTCTCAGCGGTGTGGGTCAGCTCGTCGTGACGCTGCGCGACCAGGGTCTTAGCTATCTCAGGATGCATGATGACGGCTCCTCGTGCCGTTGGATGGACGTGTCTGCCGAGTGTTAACACGATATATCTTATATTGTAGCATATTCAAGATATATCTCGAAATTTTCACGATGCCGCGGGCGGGTCGTGTTGCCGTCGCACGCTCCGGTGCTACTGGCGGGTTCTCGGGGGTCTGACATTTTCGCCGGGCCGCGGCGCGGCTTAGCCTGCCGGCTCCGGCTCGTCATGAGGGAAGTCGTCGTCGGTGTCGTCGCCTTCTGGGATCGGTGGCAGGTCGAGAACCGGGTAGCCGAGCATCACGAACTCCATGGGCAGGGCGTCCGGCGGGCGGAGCCCTGGGTCCTTGCGCTCAGCGAAGCGGCTTCCCGAGCCCAGCAGGCGTTCGAAGGTCTTCTGCAATTCGGCGTAGAGTTCCTTCGCCTCCTTCGGTGTCAGGTAGTTCCTGCTCGTGAATCCGCCCATCGCATCGCCCAGGCTCTCCGGCCAGGAGGTCCGCGAGGTCATGCTGCGCCGCGCCCGGGCCAGCGACCGGTCCAGCCAGACCTGGTCCAGGGCCTGGGCCGCCAGCGTGGTCTGCGGGTCGTCGTTCGAGGTCTGCCAGCTCATCCCGTGGAAGACCTGGCGCCACGGGCGCTCCCGGCCGCGCCCGCCGCCCGCCTCCTCGATGAAGCCGTATTTCGCCAGCGTCCGCAGGTGGAATGCGCAGTTCGCGGGCGACTCGCCGAGCATCTCGCTGGCCTGCGTCGCGGTCAGCGTGCCGGCCTGGCCGAGGGCCTCCAGAAGCGCCCACCGGATCGGGTGCGCTAGCGCCCTGATGGCCTTGGGATTGGTCAGGTTCAGCCGCCCGTGCTCGTCCCGCGTACCGGGAGGCGCTGCCGAGCCGCGAGGGTCCGCTGCCGATCCGGCCGCTGCCGTTGCCTCGTCTCCGCGTTCGGAAGTCATGTTTCGAAAGACTACCCTCGAAAGAGTTGTTTTGACAAATCGTTAGAAACACTTCTTCCGACAGCTAGCCGTCAGGATGTGCCCGGCGGCGGCCGATGGTCAGCAGGCCGACGAAGGTGGCGGTCAGCCGGGGCATGTTCAGCGACCGGAGCCGGTCATGTACCCGGCTGTTGTACGCGACCGAGTTCGGCACCGCGACCACCTCCACGACCCTTTCCCTCGGCAGCACGGGCTCGCTCACCAGCTGCCTCAACATCAACATCTACCCGGCACGGATGGGTGACAAGATAAGACCATGCGCAGGACGCCGCAGCCTTACCGGAATGGTGAGCTGGTCGCCGTGCTCGAGCCCTACGAGAGCGGCAGCTGACCGGCCGGCTTCCCGCACGGGGTACAGCCATGCAGGACGTGTACCGGGCCGTCGCCCTTGCCCAGCTCGGCGAGCCCGTGGGCGACCGCCTCCCCCGCGATGCCTGCGGCCTGGCGGGCCGCCTCGGTCAGCGATAGCCCTGCCGCCAGTCCGGCCGCGAGCGCGGCCGAGTGCGTGCAGCCTGCCCCGTGCGTCGCCGCGACCCGGTGCCTGACGACAGGGATGGCCACGTGCGTTGAGCCGTCGAACAGGTGGTCGACGGGTTCGGCGCCATGCCCGCCGGTGACCAGGACCGCCGGGGCACCCATCGCGGCAAGCCGCTCGGCGAGCACGGCACGGTCCTCGGTCTGAAGCTGAGTGAGCGCCTGGGCCTCGGGCAAGTTGGGCGTCACCACGGTGGCCAGCGGGAAAAGCCGCTCGACGAGGGTTCCCACGGCGTCGGGGAGCAGCAGCCTGCTGCCTGAGCTCGCCACCATGACCGGGTCCACGACCAGCGGCAGGTATCTCGGCTCGAGCGCGTCGGCCACGGCCTCGATCAGCGGCGCCGAGAACAGCATCCCTGTCTTCGCAGCGTCGGCGCCGATGTCGTCGAGGACCGCGTCGATCTGCGCCCGGACGAACGCCGGGGGGAGTTCTTCGATGGCGGTCACGCCCAGCGTGTTCTGCGCGGTGAGCGCGACGATCGCCGACATGCCATGCGCGCCGCAGCGGGCGAAGGCCTTGAGATCCGCCTGTATGCCCGCGCCGCCTCCGGAGTCGGAGGAGGCGATCGTCAGCACCCGCGGGATCGCCCGAGGAGTGGTGCCGCTCATCCGGGAAGCTCCGGCCGACCGGCGACGGGGCTCGAGGCCTGGGCGTGCCAGCGCCTGGGGATGCGGCCTGCGGTCCGCGCGGCGTAGCCCGCGGCCACCGCCATCCGCATGGCCGCCGCCATCCGCCCCGGATCGGCCGCGCGGGTGATGGCCGAGGCGATGAGGACCGCGTCGCAGCCGAGTTCCATCGCGAACGCCGCGTCGCTTGCCGTCCCTATCCCGGCATCGAGCACCACCGGGACGCTGGCCTGCTCCACGATCATGGCGATGTTGTGCGGGTTGCGGATGCCCAGGCCCGAGCCGATGGGGGCGCCGAGCGGCATAACCGCGGCGCAGCCCGCCCGCTCGAGCTGCCGGGCGAGGACCGGATCGTCGTTGGTGTAGGGCAGCACCACGAAGCCCTCGCCGACCAGCATCCGCGCCGCGTCGAGCAGCTCGACCGGGTCAGGCAGCAGGGTGTGATCGTCAGCTATCACCTCCAGCTTGACCCAGTCGGTGCCGAGCGCCTCGCGGCCCAGCCTGGCCACCAGGAGCGCCTCGCTGGCGGTGTGGCAGCCCGCGGTGTTCGGCAGGATGCGCACGCCGGCCTCCCTGAGCGTGCCGAGCAGCGAGCCCTCCCCGTCGCCGGCGGGCGAGACGCGCCGCAGCGCGACCGTGGTGAGCGCGGTGCCGGAGGCGTCGAGTGCCTGGCGTAGTACCTCCAGGCTCTGCACTCCCCCGGTGCCGAGGATGAGCCGCGATCCCAGCTCCTGCCCCGCCAGCACCCAGGGCTCCGATCCGGCCGCCTTGTCGTTCAGCAAATCCGCGTCGCTCAAGTCATCCTCCTTGCACCGCCGTGACGACCTCGACCTGGTCGCCGTCGCGCAGCAACGTCGCCGTCCAGAAGCCGCGGGGCACCACGTCACCGTTGAGGGCGGCGGCGATTCCGGTCGAAGCCGACGTCACCTCGGCGATCGCGCGTGCGACGGTCGCGCCGTCGTGAAGCTCGCGCGGCTCGCCGTTGAGCCTTATCTGCACGCTCACCGCGCACCACTGCCCGCCGCCGCGCCGATGAACCGCCCGGGTGTGAACGGCTCCCATTCCGCCGCGGGCTCGTGCCCGGCCAGGAGGGCCACGATCGCGTCCGCGGTGACCGGCGACATCAGGATGCCGTTGCGGTAGTGCCCGGTGGCCACAAGCAGGCCCTCGATGCCGCAGCCGCCGACGACCGGCCCGTTGTCCGGGGTCCCAGGCCGCAACCCGGCGCACGTCTCGGCCAGGATCAGCTCGCTCGTCACGGGGAGCACGCTCATCGCGTCGTGCAGCAGGTCGTGGACGGCGCCCGCGGTGACCGTCAGGTCCTGCCCGCGCTCCTCGGAGGTGGCGCCCACGATCACCTCGCCGTCCGCGCGCGGCACCAGGTACACATCCATCCCGCGCACGGTGGCCCTGATCGTGTGGCTGATGACCGGCGGCAGGCCGGCTGGGTGGCGCAGCCGCACCAGCTGGCCCTTGACCGGCCGGATCACCGACCGCAGCGGGCCGGGCAGCCCGTCGACCGAGCCCGACCAGCAGCCGGCGGCGACGATGACCGCGGCCGAGCCGACCTCGCCGCCCTCCGCGAGCCGGGCGCCGCTGACTCGCCCGTCCCGCACCCGGACGCCGGTCACGCGGTCCCTGGTGACGCGCACCTTCGCCGCTGCCGCCGCCGCGCGCAGGGCGCCTGCGTACCGCCGGTTGTCCACCGACCAGTCGCCCGTGAACAGCACGCCGCCGTGCACGTCGGGCGTCAGGAAGGGCTCCAGCTTGCGGCAGGCCCTGCTGTCGAGTTCAGTCGCGTCCAGGCCGGCGGACCGGCGGAAGGCCGTCAGCCGGTTCAGGGCAGCCAGGTCGCCGGGGTCGTACGCGATCGCCAGCGTGCCCTCCCGGCACAGGCCGACGTCATGGCCCGTTGCCTGCTCGAGTTCGGCGGCGAACGCCGGGAACCTCGCCGTGGCGAGCAGGTTGACCCGCAGCAGCGCGTCCTCGCCGAACAGGCTCTCCGAGACCGGGGCGAGCATGCCCGCCGCCACTAGCGACGCGGCGTCGCCGCTCGCCGGGTCCACGAGCACGACATCCAGCCCGGCGACGGCGGCCCGCCAGGCGATCGCTGTCCCTATGACACCGCCGCCCGCGACGACGACATCTGCGGTTACGGCCAATGAGCGCTCCCTTCGCCGGCATTACCCGGATCAGGTACGGACGGTCGGAGGCGTCTCGCCTCCCTCTCAGCCCCGGACGGGCTCCCGTGGTGCTACCAGCTTATATCACCGCAATGTCGCGGCAGTGGCCGTGATTGGATGGCCCGGTGACAAGCGATGTTCATCCGCTGCGGGCGCGGCTTGCCGATGCGCGGCTCTACCTGTGCACGGACGCGCGGCGGTCCCAGGGCGACCTGGCCTGGTTCCTTGACGCCGTGCTGTCCGCCGGGGTGGACATCGTGCAGTTGCGGGAGAAGGGCCTGGAGGCCGGCGAGGAACTCGCGCTGCTGGAGGTGTTCGGCGCCGCGTGCCGCCGGCACGGCCGCCTGCTGGCGGTGAACGACCGCGCCGACGTGGCCCTCGCGGCCGGCGCCGACGTGCTTCACCTGGGCCAGGACGACCTTCCCGTGCCCGTCGCCCGTCGCATCCTCGGCCCCGGCCCGCTCATCGGCCGCAGCGGCCACAGCCCGGCCCAGGCCGATGCGGCGGCGGCCGAGCCCGGCGTCGACTACTTCTGCGCGGGCCCGCTGTGGGCGACCCCGACCAAGCCCGGACGCCCGGGCACCGGCCTGGACCTGCTGGCCCATGTAACACAGGCCGGGCCCGCGCGCCCGTGGTTCGCGATCGGCGGCATCAGCCTGGACCGGCTCGACGACGTGCTCGCCGCGGGTGCCGCCCGGGTTGTGGTGGTCCGCGCCATCACCGAGGCAGCCGACCCCGCCGCCGCGACACGCGCGTTCGCTGCGCGGCTTCAGGGGGTCCAGGGGGTTTGGGGGGGCGGATAGCCCCCCCAAGATCGGGGGGCTCCGGGGGGTCGCCCCCCCGGGCTAGCACATGTAACGATGAAATTTATGCGGATCACCGGGGTTGAGTCGACAGACCTGTTCGTAGGGACCGCGCAGCACCCGCTGCAGGTCGTGAGGGTCACGCTGGAGTCTGACCGGTCCGAGGGCGGCCCGGACACGCCTGCCACCGTGCACGTGGAGGGGCCCGGGGTGAGAAACCACGGCCCGTTCCTCATAAAAGAAGACTTGAGCCACGGTGACCACGCAGCGGTCGAGATCCCGATAGAACCCGCGGTGCCCTACCAGCCAGGCAGCACGCGCCACGTCACCGTCACGGTGGAAAGCCAGGCGGGCCGCAGCCAGGCGGAAGCCGACATCACGGTGGCCGAGCCCGGCTGGACGATGTGGATGGTCAGCCATTTCCACTACGACCCGGTGTGGTGGAACACCCAGGGGCAGTTCACCGAGGCACGGCTCACGCTCGCCGACGAGGAGGGCAGGCTGCCCGACGTCAGGAACGCGTTCGAGCTGGTCCGGGCGCACCTGGACAAGGCGAGGACGGACGGCGACTACAAGTTCGTGCTGGCCGAGATCGACTACCTGAAGCCCTACTTCGACACCTACCCGCAGGACAGGCAGGACCTGCGCCGGCTGATCTGCGACGGCAGGGTCGAGATCGTCGGCGGCAACTACAACGAGCCGAACACGAACCTGACCAGCGCGGAGTCCACCATCCGCAACGCGGTCTACGGCATCGGCTACCAGCGGGACGTGGCCGGCGGGGACCCGAGGAGCGCGTGGATGCTCGACGCGTTCGGGCATGACCCCGGGTATCCGGGCCTGATGGCGGCGGCCGGGCTCACCTCCTCGGCGTGGGCGCGCGGGCCGTTCCACCAGTGGGGGCCTTCCGGCGCCGAGGGCGGCGGCAACCGGCGCATGCAGTTCTCCAGCGAGTTCGAGTGGATCTCACCGGACGGCCGCGGGCTGCTCACGCACTACATGGCGCAGCACTACGGCGCGGGCTGGCGGATCAACGGGCCGCAAGACCTGCCGGGCGCGGAACTCGAGGCATACGGGCAGTTCCGCCTGCTCGCGCAGGTCGCCGCCACGCCGAACGTGCTGCTGCCGGTCGGCTCTGACCACGTCATCCCGGCCAGGTGGGTGACGGACATCCATCGTGACTGGAACCAGCGGTACGTGTGGCCCAGGTTCGTCACGGCGGTGCCCCGCGAGTTCTTCGCCGCCGTCCGCGCCGCCGCCGGGAGCGGGGAGCCCGCGAGGCAAGGCGACCACGCGGGCCCGTGGATCACGCCGCAGACCAGGGACATGAACCCGGTGTACACCGGCAAGGACGTCTCCTACATCGACACCAAGCAGGCGCAGCGCGCCATCGAGACCGTAGTGAGCGAGGCGGAGCGGTTCGCCACCATGGCCTGGCTGGAGGGGGGATCGTATCCGGACGCGGAACTGGATCGGGTATGGAGGATTCTGGCGTTCGGGGCGCATCATGACGGGATTACCGGGGTCGAGTCGGATCAGGTGTACCTCGATCTGGCGGGTACCTGGCGGGAAGCCTTTGATCTGAGTGCTTCTGTGCGGCGGGAGGCTCTGTCGTTCCTCGTTTCTCATTACGATGGCGAGCCGGCGACGGGGGCCGTTGTCGTCTTTAACGGGCTGGCACGAGCGCGGGACGGGATCGTGCGCGTCACGGTGAACGTGGCGGAAAACGGCACGCGGTGGCTCGACGTCAGGGACGATGACGGGGCGCGGGTGGGGGCCGTTGCGGAGGGGGTTATTCGGCATGAGGATGGGTCGCTCGCGGAGGTTACGCTCACGTTCGTTGCTCGTGGGGTGCCTGGGCTTGGGTACCGGACTTACTTGGCGGTGCCCGTAGCAGCGGGTGAGGGCGCTTCCAGCTGGGAGGAGATAGCAGGGACGGCTATCGAGAATGCGGCCTACGTCGTCACGGCCGATCCTCAGCGGGGCGGGACGGTTGGCGTTACGGACAAGCGGAGCGGCTTGAGCGTGCTCGCGGGACGAGGGAACGAGCTTGTTGTTCAGGACGAGTATCCGAAGCATCCTCGGCATGGGGAGGGGCCGTGGCACCTGGCGCCTAAGGGAGCTGGGATCGGGTCGTCCTCGGTGGCGGCGGGGGTGCGGGCGGAGCGGTGCGCGGTGGGGGCGCGGCTGGTGAGCTCGTTCACGCTTGAGGGCGTCGAGGTCATCCAGGAGACGACTCTCTACGAGGGGTCCGAACGGGTGGAGTTCCGTACCTACCTTGATGGGTATGGGGGGAAGGATCGGCTGTTCCGGGTTCGGTTTCCTGGGGATGTGCCGGGGGGGCTGCCGGTTTACCAGACGGCGACGGCGGTGATCGGGCGGCCGTTCGGGGTGGTGGACGTGGATTCCTCGGAGCACTGGTACACGCTGGACAACCCGGCGTATCAGTGGTTCGGGGTCGGGTCGACGGCGCGGGTGCGGCTGAGCGACGGGCAGGTGCACGCCATCGGCGTCGCCGAGGTGGTCTGCCCTGACAGCACCGGGGGTCTGCGGTCGGCGATACGGGACCTGATGGCCGGGCTGGCAGCGGCGGGGGTCACGGCGACCTGCAGCCAGGCCGACGGGCCTCGGTATGGGGCGATCGACGTGGACTCCAACCTGCCCGACGTGCGGATCGCGGTGGGGGGTCCCGAGGCCAACACGTTTACCAGCGAGGTGCTGTCCGCGGCGGGCCCGGGGTATGCGAAGGCGCTGGCCGCCCGGATGGCGGAGGGCACCGCGCGGGTGTGGGTGCCGGGAGCGCGCAGCCGCGAGGACGCCTTCGGGCCGGACGCCGACCTGCGCGGGGCGGGTGACCTGCCGGTGCTCATCGTGGCCGGGGCCGGGCCCGACGGGCTCGCGTCGGCGGTCGCGGCCCTGGCGGCGGACATGGCCGATGCCGTAGCGGATGCGGGAGACCCGGTGGACGGCGGGCCGGCCGACGAGCTCGCGGACCGGTCGGTTGCCCTGCTGAACCGGGGCACGCCGGGCGGCGTGGTCACCCCGGACGGCACGCTGTACATGTCGCTGATGCGCTCCTGCAGCGCCTGGCCGTCCTCGATCTGGATCGACGGTGACCGCCGCACGGCGCCGGACGGGAGCAGCTTCGCCTGGCAGCACTGGAGCCACACGTTCGAGTACGCGCTGGCCTCCGGGGACGGCGACTGGCGGGCCGCAGGCCTGGTCGGCCAGGCGGAGGACTACAACCACGACCTGGTCGCCGTGCTGCCCGCCCGCGCGCCTGGCGCCGGGCCGCGGGCCGGCCTGCTGTCCGTCGAGCCCGCGAACGTGACGGTCAGCGCGGTCAAGCCGCGCGGCAACCCGTTCGCCTCCGGCGGGACGGCGCAGGCCGCGGGGCACGACGGCGTGCTGACCATACGGCTGCGGGAAACCGCAGGCATCGCGACCACAGCGCGCATCCGGATGGCTGCGGGCGTCTCGGCCGCCTGGCTGACCGACCTGCTCGAGGAGTCGGACGGCGCCGCCCTGCCGGTCACCGACGGAGCGGTGCAGGCCGACCTGCCGCCCTTCGGCACGGTGACTCTCAGAGTTCAGGCCAACGCACGCACGCTCCCAGACCTTGAGCCAGACAAGCAACGCCGCGTACCCGTGTACGCGCGCTACTGGCTGCACGGCACCGGGCCGGCGCCGGCGGGGAACCTTCCCGTCGCCGTCCACCTCTCCCCCGTCCGCGTCGCGCTGACCGACCCTGGCCAGGAAACGCTGCTGCGGCTGACCGTGGGATGCGCCGCCGAGGGCGCCTCAGGCGAGGTAGAGCTTGTCACGCCCGAGCGGATAAGCGTGACCGCGGACCGGGCGCCCGGCTACCGGCTCGAACCCGGCGGCTACGCGGCCTGGGACCTGACGGTGCGCGCGGCCCCCGGCACCGCGCCCGGGCGCTACTTCGTGGCCGCGCGGATCGGTGACGGCCGGGGCGGCCTGATCGAGGACGCGGCCATGGTCGCGGTCGGCGAGCCCCTCTGGCCAGACCCCGAGCTGCCGCCCGAGGAAGCCATCATGGTGATGCAGGCCGACTACCAGGCGGGCGAGGCGGAGGTCGAGCTGGCCGTCGCCACGCAAGGGCTGGAGTTGGCCCCGGGAGGAAATGGCGAGTTGCTTGTCAGCCTCACCAGCAGGCTCGCGTCGGAACTGCGCGGCGAGGCGCAGCTGGTATCGCCGTTCGGAAGCTGGCCCCTGTTCGGGCATCCGGCGCAGGATTTCAGCGTCGCGCCGCAGGCCACCGCGGTGCTGCGCTTCGGGGTGAACGTTCCGGCGGACACCCGGCCCGGGTCGCGGTGGTGGGCTCTCGTGAAGGTCATGTATTACGGCAGGGTCCGGTATTCCCAGGCGGTTCCCGTCGTCATATCCGCAGCAACGGGCGACTACGCTGCGAGCGAACTCCCGCGGTGAGAGACTTATGTTGATACCTCTTTCAAGCATGCGACCACCAGAGGGCTTATGCCGTCCGCCACCGTGCTTCTTAGCGGCAACCTGCCAGCCGAGCCGAACAGCTTCATCGGCCGCGAGCGCGATCTCGCCGAGCTGGCCAGGCTGCTCGGTGAGGTGCGCGCACTGACGCTGAGCGGCCCGGGGGGAATCGGCAAGACGCGGCTCGCCATCCGCCTCGCGCGTGACGTGGTGACCGGCCCGGCCGATCCGGCCGGCGACGACGCGGGCCTGGATGCGGGCCTCGACGAGGCGTGGCTGGTCGAGCTGGCCGACTGGCACGGCCAGGTGGCCGACCGGGTGGCCGCGACGATCGGTATCCGCGAGGAGCAGGGCGTGCCGCTCGCCCAGACGCTGGCAGAGGCGCTGCGCTCGCGGCGGATGCTGCTCATCCTGGACACCTGCGAACATGAGGTCAGCGACTGCGCCACGCTCGTCCAGTTGCTGCTCGCCAGGTGCCCGTGGCTGCGCATCGTGGCGACCAGCCGCGAGCCGCTCCGGGTACGGGGCGAGACAGTGTGGCGGGTGCCGCCGCTGGACCTGCCGCCGGTAGACGCGGTGGGCGCCGACCTGACCAGGCATGAGGCCATCCAGCTGTTCGCGGCCCGGGCCGCGGGAGCCCGGCCCGGCTTCGCGCTGACCGAAGGGAACGCGGCCTCGGTGGCCCGGCTGTGCAGGACGCTTGACGGCATACCGCTCGGCATCGAGCTGTCCGCCGCCCGGGTGCGCGCGCTGTCCATCGAGCAGATCGCCGACCGGCTGCGGGACAGGTTCGGCCTGCTCGACTCCGGCGACAGGACCGCACCTGCCAGGCAGCAGACGCTGCGGGCCACCGTGGATTGGAGCTACGAGCTGCTGGACGACGCCGAGCAGACGCTGCTGCGCCGGCTGGCGGTGTTCTCCGGCTGGAACCTGGACATGGCCGAGCAGGTCTGCTCCGACGAGGCCATCCCGTCCGACGCGGTGCTCGGCCTGCTCATCTCCCTTATCGACAAGTCGCTAGTGGTCCTCGACGGCGAGGCGGCGGGCGACGCGCGGTACCGGCTGCTCGACACGATCAGGGAGTACGCCGCCGAGCGTCTTGCCGCCGCGGGCGAGGAGACGAGCCTGTCGGTGCGGCACCGCGACTGCGTGCTCGCCCTGGTGGAGAAGACCGTCGCGTACATGTTCAGGCGCGGCGAGCCGCCCTGGCCGGTGCGGCTGGCCATCTACCGGCTCGGCATCGCCGAGTACGGCAACCTGCGCACCGCGCTGAGCACATCCCTCTCCCGAGGGGAGGCCGCCGAAGGCCTGCGGCTGTGCACCGGGCTGATCAACCTGTGGGTACCGCACGGCGACCAGCGGGAGGCGGCCACCTGGTTCGACAGGTTCCTCGCCCAGGAGACCGGCGACGTCCCGCCGCTGGTCCTCGGGCGGGCGCTGGCCACCCGCGCCGACATAGCCTTCGACCTGCAGGACTATGACACGCTCATGCACTGCGCGCAGCGGAGCCTCGAGCTGAGCCGGTCCTGCGGCGATGGCTTCCCTGTGCCGACCGCGCTGCGGAACATGGGCCAGGCCGCGCTGCGGGCGGGCCGGCTGGCCGAGGCCAGTGCCCTGGTGGACGAGGCCGTCGAGGCGGCGGCCGCGGCGGGAAACGACTGGGAGGCCGGCATCGCGCGCGCCGCCAAGGCCGCCGTGGCCATCCGCCAGGGCAAGCTGAAGTCGGCCATGCGCGCGTATGAGTCCGCGCTTGACGTACTGAGCGACAACAACCGCTGGGGCGTGGCCCAGGTCGAGTACGGGATGGGCTCGCTGGCCCGTGCGCGCGGCGACGCCGAGGCGGCGGTACAGCACTTCGAGAACGCCACCGAGGTATTCCGTGCGCTCGACGCCTGGCCCGAGGTGGCCAAATGCCTGGCCGGAGTCGGCTGGATCGCGCTGTTCAGCGGTGACCTCGCCCTGGCACAGGAGCGGCTCGGCGAGGCCCTGCGGCTGAACCAGGCCAGCGGGCAGCGGCTGGGCATCGCCCGCGGCCTGGAGGCGCTCGCCGCGCTCGCGGCGGCCCGGCAGCAGCCGCAGCAGGCGGCCCGGCTTGCGGGCGCCGCCTGCCAGCTGCGCGAGGCCCTCGGTCACCCCACCGGCTCGAGGATCGAAGAGGTGCTGGAGTTCGCCCGCGGTCGGCTCGGGGCAGCCGCCGCCGCCGCCCTGTTCGCCGAGGGGCGCGAGATGACGGCGGACGACGCCGCTGCGTACGCGCTCGGCCTGGACCCAGGGGCTCCGGGGGCGAACGGATCCAAGCCGGCCGTCCAGGCCGCCTGGACCGACCCGGCGCGGCTGGCCGCGACCGGCGGGTCCCGCCGCGACGCGGGCTCGCACCGGTCGCCCTCCCCGCTTACCACCAGGGAACACGAGATCGTGCTCCTCATCGCCAGGGGCCTGTCGAACAAGGAGATCGCGGACGAGCTCGTGATCAGCCCGGCGACGGCCGCCAGGCACGTGGCCAACATCCTGGCCAAGCTCGGCTTCAACTCGCGTACACAGGTTGCCTCATGGGCCGCCAAGCACGAGCCGCCGAGCTGACCGCCCGCCTGCATATGTGCACGCGGTGCCCGTTCGGCCGCCGATCAACGCCTGTCAATCTGCATACCGGAATGCACAGTTCGGCCCATGTGTAGCCGCGCCCTTGCCGGTTAACGTTCATTCATCGTCATCGGACGCAGGCGGCGGGTCAGGTCTCCCGGCGCCGTGCTGGTTCCCAATGGGGGGGTGGGAACCAGCGGGCCGGTAACGACCGGGCGGGTCCCGGCCCCACTCCGGGACCCGCCCCTTATCGCACCCTGGATGGGAGGGTTGTGGTGGAACGCGGCGTTGGCACCCGGGCGAGCATCGAGGAGAACCCCCAGACCCCGCGCGCGGGGTTGTCGCAGCGGCGAATTACCGAGCACGTGCTGCGGATCGCCGACCAGGCGGGCCACCGGGCCGCGCTCATAGACGCGGCGGACGGGACCGTGACCCCGTGGCCGCGGTTCGCCCAGACGGTCCGCGCGGCTGCGCGCGGCCTGCGCAGGAGAGGCCTGACACCCGACGACGCCGTCGGCGTGCTCGTGCAGGATGCCGCCCGCCACGCGGTCGCGGTGCACACCATCAGGGAAGCGGGCGCCATCCCGGTGCCCGTCAGGCTTGAACCGGGTGCGGATGACACCGCTGATATCGCCGCGCAGCTGAAGGCGTGCGGCGCGCGGCTGATGATCACGGTGGATGAGCTTGCCGAGCTTGCCAGCCAGGCGGCCGATCGTTCCTGGGTGCGGCAGGTGCTCGCGTTCGGAGAGACCGCCGAGGCGACGGGAGCGACACCGTTCAGCTCGCTGCTCGAGGTCGCCAGGCACGGCCAGGCGACGGGGAACGGCGCCGACGTCACCTCGCTGCGCGGTGCCGAGCTTACCCCCGCCGACGCGCTTGAGCTTGCCGCCGTCGATTACCCTGGCGGGCTGAGCGCGCGGCTGACCAGCCGGGACGTGGTCGTTGCCGGACCCCCATGCGGCTCGGGGCCCGCCTACACGGCGCTGCTCGACTTCGCCCTCATGAGCGGCTCCACCGTGGTGGCCGCTTCGGCCGAGGACATCGCACCCGCGGTGCGCCGCTACTGCGGCACCGCCGCGATCGTGTCTCGCGGCGTGGACGTACCGGTCATCCCGGCGGCGCGCGTCTTCCTCGTCGACTAACACTGGGCGGAGCCTTTCAAAGGTCCGGGGGGCGGTTTTCGTACGGGGTGCTGAGCACTACCGTGGTCCGGGTCGACACGCCGCCGATGGTGCGGATCTGCTGCAGCAGGTCTTCAAGCGCGGCCGGGGAGGTCACCCGCACCTTGAGAATGTAGTTCTCGTCGCCAGCCACGCTATGGCAGGCCTCGATCGCTGTCAGGTGCTCAAGCCGGGCCGGCAGGTCGTCGGGGGCAGCCGCGTCGAACGGCTTGATCGACACGAACGCCGTCAGCGGCAGTCCCACGTCGTCCGGGTCGAAGACCGCGACGTAGCCCCTGATCACGCCGTCCTGCTCGAGCCTGCGTACCCGCTGGTGCACCGCGGACACCGAAAGGCCGGCCTGCCTGGCCAGCTCGGTGAAGCTCATCCGGCCGTTGCGGGCGAGCAACGACACGATCTTGCGATCGATCTCCTCCACGTCGACACGTTAGCGCCCTAGATGTAAAGTACGACGACATTACAATATAACGGAATGGTCACGCCGTTTACGCTCCTGTAACATCGCCGCCCGTCCCCTTACCCGGCCGGCACTCCGAAGTTACGCTGCGGCCATGGCACAGATCATCCTTGAGCATGTAGAGAAGATCTATCCGGGCGGGTTCACGGCCCTCGACGACCTGACCCTCGACGTCAAAGACGGCGAGTTCATGGTGTTCGTCGGCCCGTCGGGCAGCGGCAAGTCGACCGCGCTGCGGTCCATCGCCGGCCTGGAGGAGATCACGGGCGGCACCATCCAGATCGGCGACCGGATCGTCAACGACCTGCCGCCCAAGGACCGGGACATCGCGATGGTGTTCCAGAACTACGCGCTCTACCCGCACATGACCGTGGAGCAGAACCTGGCGTTCGGCCTCCAGCTGCGCAAGACGCCCAAGGACGAGATCAAGCGCCGGGTCGACGAGGCGGCCAGGATGCTGGGCCTGGAGCAGTACCTCAAGCGCAAGCCCGCCGCGCTGTCCGGCGGCCAGCGGCAGCGGGTCGCGATGGGACGCGCCATCGTCCGCGAGCCGCAGGCGTTCCTGATGGACGAGCCGCTGTCCAACCTGGACGCCAAGCTGCGCGTGTCGATGCGGGCGTCGCTGAACCAGCTGCACGAGCGGCTCGGCGTCACCACCGTCTACGTGACGCATGACCAGATCGAGGCCATGACGCTGGGCACCCGGGTCTGCGTGCTCCGCGACGGGCGGATCCAGCAGGTCGACACGCCGCAGACGCTGTTCGAGAAGCCGGTCAACCTGTTCGTGGCCGGCTTCATCGGCTCGCCCTCGATGAACTTCGCCGACGCCGAGCTCACCCGCGACGACGGGCCAACGGTCACGTTCGCGGGCTACAAGCTCTCCGTGCCCTCCGCGGAGATCGACGCCAACCCCCACCTTGCCAGCTACTTCGGCAAGCAGGTCATCGTCGGCATCCGGCCGTCGGACTTCGAGGACGCCAGCGTAAATGATGCCCAGGGGGGCAATGGACGGATGGCGATCACCGCGGGCGTCACCGAGGAGCTCGGCAGCGAGATCAACGTGATCTTCACGATCGACGCGCCGCCCGTCGAGCACGCGAGCCTCGCCAAGGCCGCCGAGAGCGACGACGACGCGGACGAGGCCACGGCCGCGCTGTCCGGAGGCAAGTCGCTGTGGACGGCCCGCGTTTCCGCCCGCAGCCGGGTCAGGCCGGGACAGCCCATCGAGCTCAGCGTCGACACGCACAACCTCCAGTTCTTCGATCCGCAGAGCGGCCTGTCCATCGGACACCCGCAGGCGACGCAGGCCGCCGCGGAGCCGGCCGCCTAGCCCCGGCCCTGGATCACGCACGGCCCTCCGGGGCTCGCAAGCAGCAGCACCCGGCGGGCCATGCGAGACTGTATGGATGCCGCGGAATCCTGAGGAACTCTACGAGCTGGGTCCGGCCGCGCCCGACATCGCGGACGCGCCGGTCCTGCACTACCTGGAGGGCTTCATCGACGCGGGCAACGCGGGCCGCCTGCTCGCCGAGCATCTGGTGCGCAATTTCCCGCACGAGACGCTGGCGCGGTTCGACGTCGACCGGCTGATCGACTACAGGTCCCGGCGTCCGATCATGACCTACGACAGCAACCGCTGGGAGAGCTACGAGCCCCCGGAGTTGAGCCTGTACCTGCTGCACGACCCGGGCGGGCGGCCCTTCGCGCTGCTGACCGGGCCGGAACCCGATCATGAATGGCACCTGTTCACCGAGGCCGTGCTCGCCGTCACAGCGCGGCTGCGCCTCGGCCCCGCGATCGGCTTCCTCGGCATCCCGGCCGGCACGCCGCACACCCGCCCGCTCGGCGTGATCGCGCACGCCACTCGCGAGGGCCTGGTCAGCGGGCATCAGCAGCTGCCGAACAGGATCCAGATGCCGGGCAGCGCGCCCGCCCTGCTCGAACTGCGGCTCGGCGAGGCGGGCAGGGACGCGCTCGGCTTCGCCGTGCAGGTACCGCATTACCTGGCCCAGGCCGTCTATCCGCCGGCCGCGCTGGCGCTGCTCGGCGCCGTGACCACCTCGACCGGGCTCGACCTGCCCGATGCCGAGCTGCGCGAGGCGGCCGAACGCACCAACGAGGCGATCGAGCGGCAGGTCGCGGAGTCCGCGGAGGTCGCCGAGCTGGTCCGCGCCCTCGAGCAGCAGTACGACACGGCGGCCGAGAACGCCGAGGCCGACGCGGGCGGCCTGCTGTCAGAAGGCGAGGCCATTCCCACCGCCGACGAGCTCGCGGCCCAGTTCGAGCGGTTCCTCGCCGAGCAGCAGGGCCGGATCGACCCCCCAGGTTCCCCGGGTAACCCGGGACCTCCCGAGCGCTTATCTGACTTATCTGACTTATCTGACTTATCTGACGACGACCAGGTCGCGGGGGGTGTTGTTGAGCCGCTCGAAGCCGTCGGCGGTGCAGACCACGATGTCCTCGATCCTGGCGCCGTGCGGCCCCAGGTAGATCCCGGGCTCCACGGAGAACGCCATGCCGGGCTCGAGCGGCTCGCGGTTGCCCTTGACTATGTACGGATCCTCGTGCACCTCGAGCCCGATCCCGTGCCCGGTCCGGTGGAAGAACGCCTCGCCGTAGCCGGCCCTGGTGATCGGCTCGCGCGCCGCCGCGTCGACCGACTCGGCCGTCACGCCCGGGCGAACGGCCGCGCAGGCCGCCTCCTGGGCATCGAACAGGACCGAGTAGTACGCGGTGAACTCATCAGGCGGCGCGCCGATCGCGTAGGTCCGGGTGCTGTCCGAGCAGTACCCGGAGGGCATCGTGCCGCCGATGTCCACCACCACGGCGTCGCCGGCCTGCAGGATCCGGTCGGAGACCTCGTGATGCGGGCTCGCCGCGTTCGGGCCGGACGCGACGATCACGAAATCCACGGTGGCGTGGCCCTCGGCCAGGATGGCCTCGGAGATCAGCGCGCCGACGGCCCGCTCGCTCTGCCCGGCACGCAGCCAGCCGGGGACGCGCGCGTGCACCCGGTCGATGGCCGCCCCCGCCTCCTGCAGCGCCGCGACCTCGGCCGCGCTCTTCCTGATCCGCAGCGGGCGCAGCGCGCTGGAGGCCAGCGCCAGCCGGACTCCGGGCAGCTCGTCGCGGAACCTCAGCACGGACAGCGCCCACATCCGGTCTGACAGGCCGACCGCCGGGTCGCCTTCGGTCAGCCCGAGACCGCCGGCGACCATCCGGAACGGGTCGCCGGTCTCCTCCCAGGGGATGATCTCCAGGCTGAGCGCGCCGGCCGGCGAGGCCTGCGCCGCGGCCAGTTCCAGCCGGGGCACGTACAGCGCCGGAGCGCCGTCCACGGGGATCGCCAGGCACGTCAGGCGCTCGAGTTGCTTGGCGTCGTACCCGACGACGTACCTCAGGTCCGGGCCTGGAGTCAGCAGCACGGCGTCCAGGCCGGCCGCGCGCACGGCGGCGCGCACCGCCTCGAGCCGGTCCGCGGGATACAGCGCGCCCGCGGCCGCGAGATCGTCCGTCGCCACGAGATAGATGCTAGGCCGCCGAGGTGGCCGACACGAACCGGGATAGCGAAGATCCCAGTCCCCATCTTTCACCGAGGTCTCTCAGCGCGGCGGCATCGACCGGACTGGCAGGCAGCTTCCCGTCCACGGGCGGCAGCGGGACGTCATCCCTGACCCGCACCACCGACAGCGCGATGTCCAGGTAATCCCTGGCCGCCTCCAGCTTGTCCCTGCTGCCGCGGGCAAACCCGCCGTGGCCGGCGTCGAGCGCCACGGTGATCCCCTCGATGCTGCCGAACGTCCTGATCAGCGCGGCTGCGGTCTTCTCCCCCACGCCGCGCACGCCGGGCAGGCCGTCGCTCGGATCGCCGCGCAGCGCGGCGAAGTCGGCGTAGGCGCGTCCGGGGATGTCGTACCTGGCGGTCACCGCCGCCTCGTCGATCATGTCCATGTTGATCAGGCCGCGCACGGTGTAGACGATCCGCACCCCGCGCGCGTCGTCCACGAGCTGGAACAGGTCACGGTCCCCGGTCACCACGTCGACGGGGTCCGCGGAGCGGGCCGCGAGCGTGGCCATGATGTCGTCCGCCTCGAACCCGGGGTGGCCGGCGACGGCGAGCCCCGAGGTGTGCAGCAGTTCCTCGATGAGCGGTACCTGCGCGGCGAGCGCGGGCGGCGTCTCCTCCGACGCGCCGTCCGGGGCCAGCCGGTGCGCCTTGTACGAGGGCACCGCCGCGACCCGGAAGGCAGGCCGCCAGTCCGCGTCCATGCACGCGACCAGCGCGGCCGGCTTCCTCGCCCGGACCAGCCGCGCGATCATGTCCAGCAGCCCGCGCACCGCGTTCACCGGCGTCCCGTCCGGCGCCCGGACCGTATCCGGCACCCCGAAGAACGCCCGGTAGTACAGCGAAGCCGTATCCAGCAGCATCAGCGAGCCCACCCAAGCCATCCTGCCACGCCGAGCGAAGGGGCCGTGCGCATAGACACCGCTAGAGCAGGACGACCTTGCCGTCGACGATCTTGATCGGCTTCTTGGGCAGCGGACGGGGGGCCGGGCCGGCGACCACGGCGCCGTTGGTGATCTTGAACTCGCTGCCGTGGCAGGGGCAGTTGATGGTGCCGTCGGAGATCTGGTTGAGGATGCATCCGACGTGCGTGCACACGGCGCTGAACGCGCGGTACGTGCCGCGGGCGGGCTGGGTCACCACGACCCGCTCGGTGGGGAAGATCTTGCCCCCGCCGACGGGGATTTCCTTGGTACTGGCCAGCACGGTCCCGGTGACCTGAGCCGCCCGCGGTGTGCCATCTGGCCTACCGGCGCCCGAGGAACTCGCCGTCGGCATGCCGCCCGTGGCGGGCATGGCGATCGCGGAAGGCGTCGGGCCGGTCGGCTGCTCAACCACGCCGTCCTCGTTGGCGTCGTAGGGAACGGCTACGGTGCTGCAGCCGGCCAGTGCACCGCCCAACCCCACCAGCCCCGCCCCGAGCAGCACGCCGCGCCTTGTGGGGCTCGGCTCAATCCGGGGTTGTTTGCTCACGGACCGTCCTCTCGCTTATCCGACAGGATTCCCGCCTACTCCTTGTGTACGAGATCACGGTCTTGCGTGCGCGACGACCGCGGCCGCCGTAAGAGTCCGGTAATAGCGGTGACAGTCGGTCAGGGCTCCAGGCCGCCGTCGGCCCGCAGGACCTGCCGGTGATCCAGCCGGAGTCCGGGCCGGCCAGGAAGGCAACGACGCGGGCGATGTCCTCCGGCTGCCCGAGCCGCTTGAGCGCCGTCTGGGCTACGACATCCTCTAACGTCTCGCCCGGGTTGGCGGCCCGCAGCAGTTCGGTCTCGGTGGCGCCTGGAGAGACCGCGTTCACCGTTATCCCGCGCCCGCCGAACTCCAGCGCCGCCACCGCCGTGAAGTGCTCGAGCGCGCCCTTGGCGCCGGTGTACAGCGCCCCGCCCGGCGGGTGCAGGCGGGTGTTGAGCGTCGAGATGGCGATGATCCGGCCGCCGTCGCGCAGCGCCCGGCCCGCCTGCTGGATGATGAAGAACGGGCCCTTCGCGTGCACCGCCATGAACCGGTCGTAGGAATCCTCGGTCACCGCGTCGATCGCGGCTCCCACCCCGCCGGCGGCGTTGATGACCACGATGTCCAGGCCGTCGAGCCGCTGCTGCGCCTCGGCAAACAGGCGACCGACGTCGCCGGTGTCTCCCTGGTCGGCCCGCAGCGCGAATGCCCTCCCCCCGGCCTCGGCGACCTCGCCGCTGACCCGGTCCGCGGCTGCCGAATCGGAGATGAAGCTGAACACCACGCCGGCGCCGTCGGCGGCCAGCCGCTTTACGATCGCCCTGCCTATCCCGCGTGACCCGCCGGTCACCACGGCGCCCTTCCCGTCGAGTATTCCCATGCGATGTGAAGATATCGTCAGATGGTGGCGGGAAACCACGGGCACTCGCATGGCCCGGCTTCCGGCGCCGACCCCAGGTGGCTATCCGGCGCCCTTGCGCTGATCCTCGCGTTCATGGCCGGGGAGGTCGCGGCCGGGCTTATCGCGCACTCGCTCGCGCTGATCTCCGACGCCGCGCACATGCTCACCGACGCGGCCTCCATCGTGCTCGTGCTGGTCACCGCGCGGCTGGCCGCCAGGCCTGCGGCAGGCGGCTACACCTACGGCCTCAAGCGCACCGAGATCATGTCGGCGCAGGCCAACGGGATCACCCTGGTCCTGCTCGCGGCCTGGCTCGGCTATTCGGCGATCCGGCGGCTCGTCACGCCGCCGGCCGTGGCCGGCGGCGCGGTGCTGGCAGTGGCGCTGGCGGGAGTGGCCGTCAACGTCGCGGCCGCGCTGCTGATCGCCAGGGCGGGCGGCAGCAGGAACCTGGCGGTCGCCGGGGCGTTCAAGCACATCCTCACCGACCTGTACGCGTTCGTCGCCACCGCGGCGGCGGGCCTGGTCATCCTGCTGACCGGATTCGACCGGGCGGACGCGATCGCCACCCTGGTCGTCGTGGCGCTGATGCTGCACGCCGGTTACGGGCTGATCAGGGACTCCGGCCGGATCTTCCTCGAGGCGGCGCCCGCGGGGCTCGACCCGGCGGCGGTCGGCGCCGCGATGGCGGCAAGGCCGCACGTCGCCGAGGTCCATGACCTGCACATCTGGGAGATCAGCTCCGGCCTCCCTGCCGCCTCCGCGCACGTGCTCGTGGCTCCCGGCCACGACTGCCATGCCGTGCGCGCCGACCTGGAGGCATTCCTGAGCGGCGTGTACGGCATCACGCACGCCACCCTCCAGGTCGATCACGCCCGGGCCCGGGTTCCCGACCAGCAGCACTGCGACGACGCCCACGGCCCGTCGTACCGTCCCGCAGACTAACGCCGGCGGCGCAGGACGCCCGGCCCGCCAACCAGCAGCGTCATCACCGCGGCCACCGCGAAGGACAGGATCGACGCGGACATCCAGCTCGCCGGGGTGAACCCGATCGCCCGGGCGACCGCGGTCCAGGCAGAAACCCACCAGGACACGTAGCCGGGGTTGATGAGCTGGTAGGTGACGAACCCCGCGGCCCACGGCAGCAGCATCAGCCAGCGGGAGCGGGCCATCGCGGACAGGTCCCAGCGCCGCCGCGACACCACGAAGTAATCCACGATCAGCACCGCCGACATCGGCACGAACACCGACCCGATCAGGTCAAGGAAGTTCTCGTAGTCGGCGATGTTCAGCCACAGCGCGCCCGCCGTGGCCAGCGCGGCGATCGCCACGCCAAGCACCCTGCGATCCCATAGCGGGCGCATGTTCTGGATGGATACCGCGGTTGAGTAGACGTCGGCGAACGACTGGTCCAGTTCTCTGGCCGCGAGGATGGCGAAGCCGAGCGATCCGACCGGCAGCGCGATGAACGCGCCGTAGATGTCGCCCGGGTTGCCGCGCGCGACGGTGACCAGCGCGAGCAGCCCGATGACGTAGCAGAGCACCTGGGTCACGCTGTAGCCGACCAGCGGGCCGGCGAGGGCGGCGCGCGGGCTGCGGGAGTGCCTGGTGTAGTCGGCGGCAAGCGGAGCGAACGACACGGCAACCGCGACCACCGTGTCGGTCGCCGCCCAGAAACCGGACCAGGTGCCGTGGGCGAACGCCGGCAGCGGGTGCCGTGCCAACTGGACGAGCAGGTAGCACATGACGATCAGCACGGCCCCTGTCGCGTACCGGCGCAGCACCCGGATGGCGCCAAGTGGCCTGATGGTCAGCAGCCCGGTCGCCGTCCCCGCGATCAGCACGTACCCCCACCGCGGCAGGGCGGGCGCCACCGTGTGCGCGGCCGTCGCGATCGTGACGATCTCGAAGACCCCCCAGCCGAGGCACTGCAGGATGTTCAGCGCGGTCGGCACCCAGGACAGGCGGGCGCCGAAGAGCCCGCGCAGCAGCACCATGGCCGGGGCGCCGGTGCGGGCGCCGGGCAGCCCGGCAAGCGCGAATGCGGCCGTGCCGAGCAGCGTGCCCGCGACGATGGCGGTCAGCGCGGCGGCCAGCGACAGCTCCGGCGTGCCCGCGCCGCCGGGCTGCAGCACGAAGATCGCCCCGGTGAAGCCGAGCAGGCTCACCCCGAGGTTGCCCCACAGCCCGAACTGGTCGAGCAGGCTCAGCGCCTGCGGTACCGGCTCGGCCAGCGTTCTGGCGACCTCCGCCCGGCGGTCTCCGGAGACGGTGACGAAGGTATCGCCTGTGTCGCTGGCGGTCGCCGCCATGGCAGCCTCCCTACGCCGGCATTACCCGGACAGGTTCAGACGGTCGGCGGCGCGAAAAGCCGCCCTCTCAGCCCGGTCAGCCCGAGCTCCCGTGCGTGTTCAGTTCAACCGAATGTTACCAGTATGGCCTCGTTGGTCGGCAGTTCGCGGCCCTCACCGGCTACCTTGACGTTAAGTAACGGAAACCTTACGCTCACTAAGCGTGACAGAGACTATCGATCCGGCCCTGGCCGCGAACGGCAACCACACGGACGCGGACCGCCAGCGCCGCAGCCTGACCACGGCCGCGGCGCGGAACCTGGCCACCACGACCAAGTCCGTCCCGCAGATGCAGGCCGTCACGTCCAGGTGGCTGCTGCGCTTGCTGCCGTGGGTCCAGGTCTCCGGCGGTACCTACCGGGTCAACCGCAGGCTCAGTTACGCGATCGGCAGCGGGCGGGTCAGCTTCTCCGTGACCGGCGACGACATCCGCGTCATCCCGCCGACCCTGCGCGAGCTACGTCCCCTGGCCGCGCTTACCGACGACGACGTCCTGGCCGCGCTGGCGAGCCGGTTCACCAGGAAGGACTACCGGCTGGGCGAGGCGATCGTCGAGGCCGGGCAGCCCGCCGACAGGCTCGTGCTCATCGCGCACGGCAAGGTCGCCCAGATCGGCGTCGGGAAGTACGGCCACCAGGTCGTGCTTGGCACCCTGGCCGACGGCGAGCACTTCGGCGAGGAGGTGATGCAGGCGGGCAACGACGCCCGCTGGGAGTTCACCGCCATGGCGACCACGCCCTGCATCGTGTTCAGCGTGCAGCGCCAGGACCTGCAGCGGCTCGCCCGGCAGTACGCACCGCTGCGGCAGCAGCTGGCCGCCTCGCCCAACGGCCACGGGCCGCTGAACGCCCAGGGCGAGGCCGAGATCGAGGTGGCCTCCGGTCACCAGGGCGAGCAGGAACTACCCGGCACCTTCGTCGACTACGAGGCGGCCCCGCGGGAATACGAGCTGAGCGTCGCGCAGACCGTGCTGCACGTCCACTCCCGCGTCGCCGACCTGTACAACGACCCGATGAATCAGGTCGAGCACCAGCTCCGCCTCACCATCGAGGCCCTGCGCGAGCGCCAGGAAGACGAGCTCATCAACAACCCCGACATCGGCCTGCTGCGCAACGCCGATCTCTCCCAGCGACTGCACACGAGGACCGGCCCGCCCACCCCCGACGACATGGACGAATTGCTGGCCAGCGTGTGGAAGGACCCAGGATTCTTCCTCGCCCACCCGCGAACCATCGCCGCGTTCGGCCGCGAGTGCACCAACTGCGGCATCTACCCGCAGACGGCGCAGATAGACGGTCACTCGGTGCCCGCCTGGCGGGGCATTCCCATCCTGCCCTGCAACAAGATCCCGGTGACCAGCCACAGCACCAGCTCGGTCATGCTGATGCGGGTCGGGGAGGAAAACCGGGGCGTGGTCGGCCTGCGCCAGACCGGCATCCCGGATGAGTACGAGCCCAGCCTGTCCGTCCGGTTCATGGGCATCGACGAGGAGGCGATCATCGCCTACCTGGTCTCGGCGTACTACTCGGTCGCCGTGCTGGTGCCCGACGCCCTCGGCGTGCTTGAGAACGTGGAAATCGGCCACTGAACCCCGGATGACGCGGGCACTGAGGGAGCGGCCCACCCCGGGAACGGGCCAGCGCAGCCTCGGCACGCGGGCGGCGCGGAACCTGGCCACCACGACCAAGACCGTGCCGCAGGCTCAGGGGATCTCGCCGCGGTGGCTGCTGCGCATGCTGCCCTGGGTCCAGGTCCGCGGTGGCACCTACCGGGTGAACCGCAGGCTCAGCTACGCCCTCGGCAGCGGGCGGGTGAGCTTCGGCGGCACCGGCGCCGATGCACGCCCTCTCCCGCCGAGCCTGGCCGAGCTCGGCCCGTTGCGCGGACTTGACGACATCGGCCTGCTCAGCGAGCTGGCCGATGACTTCGCCCGGCAGGAGTACCAGGAAGGCGAGATGATCGTCGAGGCCGGGCAGCCCGCCGACAGGCTCATCCTCATCGCGTCAGGCAAGGTCGCCAAGACCGCGGTGGGCGAATACGGTCACCAGGCTCTGCTCGCCACGCTGGCCGACGGCGAGCAGCTCGGAGCAGACCTGCTGCTGTCCGGCGCGGAGGACCGCTGGGGGTTCACCGCCGCTGCCGTGACGCCGTGCGTCACGTTCAGCCTGTCCCGCGAGTCCTTCGACGAGGTAGTGGCCCGCTCCCCCGCTCTGGCCCGTCACCTGGACCGGTACCGGGCCACGCTGCGCCGGCCGCGCAACTCCCGCGGCGAGGCCGACATCGCGATCGCCTCCGGCCACCAGGGCGAGCGGGAACTACCGGGCACCTTCGTCGACTACGAGCCGGCCCCGACAGAATACGGACTGCACGTCGCGCAGACCATCCTGCACGTCCACACGCGCGTCGCCGACCTGTACAACGGCCCGATGAACCAGGTCGAGCACCAGCTCCGCCTCACTATCGAGGCCCTGCGCGAACGCCAGGAACGTGAACTGGTCAACAACCCGGACATCGGCCTGCTGCACGCCGCGGACGTCTCACAGCGAGTGCAGACCCGCGGCGGCCCGCCCACCCCGGAGGACATGGATGCCATCCTGGCCCGGCGCAAGAAGTCACGCTTCTACCTTGCCCACCCGAAGGCCATCGCGGCGTTCGGCAGGGAATGCAACCGGCGCGGCATCTACCCCGAGCCCGCCGAGGTGCAGGGCCGTCCGGTGCACGCCTGGCGCGGGGTGCCGATCCTCCCGTGCGACAAGATCCCGATCACCCGCGACAACACGACGTCCATCCTCGTGATGCGCACCGGGGAGAAGGACCAGGGCGTCGTAGGGCTGCACCAGACCGGCATCCCGGATGAGTACGAGCCCAGCCTGTCCGTCCGGTTCATGGGCATCGACCAGCGGGCGATCATCTCCTACCTGGTCTCCGCCTACTACTCGGTCGCCGTGCTCGTCCCCGACGCCCTTGGAGTGCTGGAAAACGTCGAACTCGGCCACTAGCCCCCCGGGGCCCGGGAGCTCAGCCGCCGATGGCGGACATGGGCCGGTCGGGCTGCAGGAAGGACGGGTCGTTGATGCCGTGGCCCGGCAGCTTGACCGCGACCGCGCGCTGCCACCTGGCGGCCAGCTCAGCGTCGTCGGCGCCCGCGCGCAGCGGGCCGCGCAGGTCGCTTTCCGTCCTGGCGAACAGGCAGTTCCGGACCTGGCCGTCGGCGGTCAGCCGGACCCGGTCGCAGGTGCCGCAGAACGGCCTGGTGACCGACGCGATCACGCCGACCCGCTCCGGCCCGCCGTCCACCAGATACGCCTCGGCGGGCGCCGAACCGCGCCGGCCCGGGTCGTCCGGGGTCAGGGCGAACCCCTCGCCGAGCGCGGTGAGGATCTCGTCCGCCGTCACCATCTCGGCCCGCTTCCAGCCGTGCTGCGCGTCCAGCGGCATCTGCTCGATGAAGCGCAGCTCGTAGCCGTGATCGAGGCAGAACCGCAGCAATTCCACGGCCTCGTCGTCGTTGAGGTCCCGCATCAGCACGGCGTTGACCTTGACCGGCGCAAGGCCGGCACCCGCCGCGGCGGCCAGCCCGTCAAGCACGTCGGGCAGCCGGTCCCTGCGAGCCAGCTTGCGGAACGTCTCGGGTCGCAGCGTGTCAAGCGACACGTTGATCCGGTCGAGCCCGGCCGCGCGCAACGCCGCCGCGGAGCGGTTGAGCCCGATCCCGTTGGTGGTCAGCGAGATTTCCGGCCGCGGGGTCAGCTCGGCGGTGCGCGAGATGATGCCGGCAAGCCCGCGGCGCAGCAGCGGCTCGCCGCCGGTGAACCTGACCTCGCGGATGCCGAGCCGCTCAACCGCCACCGTGATCAGCCGGACTACCTCGTCGTCGGTGAGCAGTTCGGGCGCCGGCAGCCAGTCAAGACCCTCGGGCGGCATGCAGTACGCGCACCGCAGGTTGCACCGGTCGGTG
>JBOHCG010000038.1:0-25935 GCA_050698735.1 Streptosporangiaceae bacterium
GCCAGAGACCGGCATCGCGACTGCCGCGTTCCTGGCCATCCGGATGGCGCGGCCGCTGTTCCTCGAGGGTGATCCCGGTGTCGGCAAGACGTCCCTCGCGCAGGCGCTGGCCGGCATCACTGGCGCCCGGCTGGTGCGGTTGCAGTGCTACGAGGGCATCGACGCCAGCCAGGCGCTGTATGACTGGGACTTCCCGCGTCAGGTGCTGCATCTTCGTGCCGCAGACGGCTCGGCAGACGCCGCCACGCTTGAAGACTCGCTATACGACAGGCGCTTCCTCATCGCCCGCCCGATAGTGCAGGCACTGGAGCGGCGGGACGCTGCTCGGCGAGACACTGCGAGTGTTCCTCGACCGGTGGGGGCAGCGCGGCACCGCCCGCCGGGCAGTAGTGGTCATCGCCTCGGACGGCTGGGAGCGCGGTGACGCCGCGCTCCTCGGTGAGCAGGCGGTACGGCTGGCACGGCTCGCGCACGCGATTATCTGGGTGAACCCGCACCGGGGCAAGAGCGGATTCGCGCCGGAGACCGTCGGCATCGTGGACGGCGCGCCGCTTGTGCACCCGAACACGACCTCGAACAAGTGCTACACTTGGTCCTTCGAGTCAGGTGCCGCCGGGACCGGCGGCGCGATCGAGAACGCCCTCGCGGCGGCCGAGGTCACCGTCAGCCGCCGTTTCATCCAGCAGCGCCTCAGCCCGTCGTTCATGGAGCCCCGCTCGACCGTCGTGCAGCCCGGCGGCGACGGGATAACGATCTGGTCCGCGACCCAGATCCCGCACATCCTGCGCGCCCTGCTAGCGCTGACACTCGGCATCCCCGAGCACAAGGTGCGCGCCATCGCCCCGGACGTGGGCGGCGGCTTCGGCGGCAAGATCCGGGTCACGCCCGAAGAGGTCATCTGCGTGCTCGTGGCACGCACGCTCGACAAGCTGGTCAAGTATACCGAGTCGCGCTCGGAGACCTTCGCTCTTGCTATCCGGGCAGGCGTTCGCGCCGATGCGCTGAAAGAGACGCTGTTCGCCTACCCGACGCAAGCCTCCAACATGGCATGGATGCTATAGGCGCTCGATACCGGCTGAGCATCTCGCCCCGAACCGACCGTCCGGCCTGACCCATATCACCTCGGTGAGCCAATCTAGGCCCGTCGCGACAGTTCATGGCTCTGCGCCCACCGGGCCGGACGAGCACATTGACCGGACGACGACTACTTATTACGATTACTATCGTGATAAATACTCCCGAGGAGGGCTGTCATGGCCACGGTGAGCCCGGCAGCAGAGCATGCACAACCTCCGGGATCTACTGACCCGCCCGGAGGCCCGCCGCTAACGCTGCCCGATGAGCACGTGCTCCTGCTGTGGCAGATCGCGGCGCGTGCCGAGGATCTGCTGGCCGCCGCTGCACGCGGCCGCTGGCCCGGCACCGAACTAGCAGCGTTGGCCGACTGTGCCCGGGCCGAGGTGCTGCGCCAGGCATCTGACGAGGAGATGCTGCTGTTTCAGGCCGGCCCCCCGCCGTCGCCGCCCGGCTGGCCCGGGACCACGCGCGGCTGCGCTCGGGCGCTGAGCTCCTGGCACGGGCGGCCGCCGGGGAGCAGTCCTTGTCGTTGTCGCAGCTCGCCACGGCCACCCGCGATTTTGTCGCCCAGATCCAGCGCCACCTGAACGCCGAGGAGGGACTGCTGGCGTCGGGGGAGCGAACACCATGAGGAACACCATGAGGAGGTGGCGCGATGACCGCAATGCAGCGGCTGTCGATCAACGATGTTGACCCGGAGGCGTACACGGCCGTCCTCGGCCTGGAGAGGTACGTCCACAAGGGCGGTCTGGACAAGCGACTGCTCGCCCTGGTCAAGATCCGGGCCTCCCAGATCAACGGCTGTGCCTGGTGCCTGGACATGCATGCGGCCGAGGCCCGCCAGGCCGGCGCCGCGCAGCGCCAGATCGACCTGGTTGCCGCCTGGCGCGAGGCCGGGTCGCTGTTCAGTCAGCGCGAGCAGGCCGCGCTCGCGTTTGCCGAGGCGGTGACGTTGATCAGCCAGGCCGGGGTGTCCGATGGCGTGTGGGGTGACCTCACCGCGGTCTTCGACGAGAAGGAGACCGTGCAACTGCTGATGGCCATCGCCGCGATCAACGTGTGGAACCGGATGAACGTGGCAGTGCGCACCGACCTGCCAGCGCAGCCGGCCGTGCCGGACTGAGCGCGAGGACGGTCGGCGCTTGACCCGGCCTCCTATAGCTCACGACGACAGCCTGAGGACCGATCCTTCCTGTCCGCCGGCCGACGCGGCCGCGTGCATTCATGCACGGGCAGAACGGGGCACGTATGGCACAAGCGCGCGAGGCCAGCCAGCGCCGGGCCGCTCCCTCCGGCCTCGTGGATGCTCGTCCGACCGGCAGGGGAGCTGGTGAGATCTGGACGATCGGGCACTGGACGTGCCCGGAGGACGCGAGGAGGGAATCCGTCAGCTGGCCGAGCTGGCCACTGCCCAGCGCGTCGCGATCATCTGCGGCGAGCCATTGCCGTGGCGCTGCCACCGGCTGCTGATCGCCAACACCCTCGCCGCGCGGGCCTGGACCGTCTGGCACGTTATCGGCAGCCGCGAACCACGGCTACACCAGCTCGGCCGGTGGGGCGCGGCGCCCTCAATCGACGCCCGCGGGCGATTGACCTATCCGTCATCGGCCGGCCCTGACGTATCCTCCCAGGCGGCGACCTCTGACGTCCCACTCTTACCCGGCCAGTTCGGCCGGGCGCACGGGATCTGGCGAGGGCACCCGCGCCTCTCGCATCGGCGGCGATGCCGCCGCAGGAAAACCGCAAACTATCGCGTCTAGCTCGAGCACCTCCGCAAGACGTGTGTCCCCGCCCAGGCCTAGCGGCCGCCCGGCGATCTTCGCGGCGACCTCGTCCAGCATGTCCCCGGTCACGTCCACGCCCGGCAGCCCCTCCCGGCTGGCCCGTCGCACCGCCTCTCCGACCAGCAGGTAGGCGGTGCGGCGGCTCAGGATGAGGCTGGCCTCGCCGAGGGCATGGCGGGCCCGGCTGACCAGCACCGCAAGGTTATCCTCTGGATCGGCCGGGTCTCGGTCGGGCCAGAGAGCCTCGATCAGCACGTCCTTGGGGACCAGCCGCCCCCGGTCTCGCGGACAGGATGATCCAGGTGGTGGCGAGCCCGGCGGCGACCGGGTACCGGGTGAAGGTGCCGACCAAGACGAGGAGCTCGCTGATGAACGTGGTCAGGCCGGGCAACGCCAGGCCGGCCAGGCAGGCGACGAGGAACAGCCCGGCGTCCCGCCCTGTAACTCCGCTCCGGTGACCCGGCCGCAACCTACGCGTCCCTTCCGGCGGCCCGCGGCCCGTGTGCGGGCTCGGCGAGTCACGCGGCCAGGCTTGTTTATGTAACCTCCGGTGTCCGGCCGGCGCCTTCGCGGCGCCGTTCAGTGCCCCGGTCAGGGCCGCGTCTATGAGCGGGCTGGCCCCGGTGAGGGCGGGCACCGTTCCTTCAGCTCGACCCGCTCCACCAGGATCCCCCACGGCCCTTCGGTGGGGGCGTCGATGACGTCCTTGAGATGAGCGTTGATCTTCTCCCGCCCGGACAGCAGCTGGTCCAGGTCGTTCTGGCCGATGACCGCCCGCAGCGAGGTCTGGGCGACCTGCGACACCGCGTGATGGTAGTTCTGCACGTTGATGATCGCCTTGTACGGGTTGATCACCCGGTAGTACACGACCGCGTCCACCCGCACCGTGACGTTGTCCAGGGTGATGGCCTCCTGGGCGGGAACGGACACCACGATGACCTGCATGTTGACCGTGTACAGGCGGTTCGTGAACGGGTTGACCCAGGTCAGTCCCGGTGCGCGGGTGCCGGGCAGCGCCGGCCGAAGCGGAAGACGATGCCCTGCTCGTACTGTGTGATGACCTTGAAGCCGAACATTTCCGGCCGTCCTATCCCCGGCGCGCGGCGCGCCGGGCTAACCGTACCGCGGGCGGCGCGGGCCGGATCGCCTGCGTGCGCAACACCCCGGGCTTGCCGCCATTATACTCAAATCTGATTATTTTTATAATTCTGATAGGTGTATTGGCGGTGCGGTCACGTGTCACCCCGCCCAGGGGATGCAAGGCAGAACGGGGAGGGGGATAGCGCCGATGGGGTTATGCCGGATCATCCGGCGCGGGCCCGCGAGGCGGCGATGACGGCCTGTCCCGGACGGTGACGGCGATCACGATCGCGGCGGCCGCGAACGAAGCCCCCATCGTGGCGAACGCGGCCGGGAACCCGGCCGCGCTGATGATCCAGCCGATGACGGCTACCCACAGCGACCCGACTCCGTAGGAGATCGCGAAGAACGCCCCGAACGCGGCGCGGGCGGCGCCGTCGCTAGTCAGGTCCGAGAAAACCGCCTGCAGCAGCGGCGATTCGGCGTAGGCGAGCACGCCGACGCAGACGCCGAGGACGGCCAGCACGCCAAGGGAGCGCCCGGCATACCCGAAGGCCGCCACCGCGACCGCGGCGGCGGCATAGGTGACGGTCAGCGTCCGGGCGCGGCCGAACCGGTCGGCGAGCATCCCGCCGGCCAGCGGGCCGGCGATGCTGGCCGCCATAATCAGCGTGAACAGCGCCCCCACGGTGAGCGTCGGCAGATGCAGCCCGCTGCGCAGGTAGGCCGGAATGTAAGTGCTCAGGGTACCGAGGCCCCGCCCGCCGGCGGCGATCGTCCCGGCGGCGAGCACGGCGACCACCTGCCGGCGGCGCAGCAACTGCCGCAGCCCGGCGTGCTCCGCGGGCTGTCCGTCTGCGTGCCCAGGCCCGGTCCCGGTTCGCTCCGGCGGCAGCGCGAGGCGGATCAGCAGGCCGCCAACGGCAAGGGCCGCGCCCAGCGCCACCAGCGCCCAGCGCCAGCCAGCGAACGCTATGACGACCGACATCAGTACCGGGACCGCGACCGTGCCGAGGCTGCCGCCCGCGGTGTGCCAGCTCAGCGCCGTAGCCCGCCGGTGCGGGAACCGGTCGGACAGGTACGCCGACCCGACCGGGTGCTGCGGCCAGCTGACCACCGCACCAAGCACCCGGGCGGACCCGAACGCGCCGAACCCGGGCGCCACCGCACCGAGCAGCGCCGACCCGCCCATCGCCAGGTCCTGCGCCGCGAGCACGGTGCGTGCGCTCACCCGGGGCAGCAGCCCGGCGGCGGCCTGCAGCAGGCCGCCCAGCAGGCCCGCCGCGAACAGCCACAGCCCGAGCTCGGCATAGGAGATGTGGAACTGGGTCACCACGAACGGGTAGGTCACGGCCAGGCCGGCCACGTAGAAATGCTGGATGCCATGCGCGATGGTCATCACGATCAGGGCGCGCCGGTCCTGCCGGGTATGCGTGAGTGCCTGCTGACCTGACGGCGCGCCGGCGCTGGCCATCCCGGTCACGCGGCCCGGACGGCCGGGGCCGGCGCCACGGCGCACTGCGGTCTGGCGTGAGCAAGGATCACCATGCGGGTATTTTATATCAGGTAAGTTCATAAAAACCGGACTCGGGGCCGCTGCGGGCGGGAGCACGCTAGCGCATTCAGCGGGCGGCGAGCTGGCGCAGCATGTACGGCAGGATGCCGCCGTGCCGGTAGTAGGCGGCCTCGGCCGGGGTGTCGATCCGGACGGTCGCGGTGAACTCGCGGGTTCCGCCGGGACCGGTGAATTCGACGGTGACGGTGCGCGGCACCTCCCCGGCCCCGGCCAGGCCGCGAACGGCGTAGATCTCCTCTCCGGTCAGGCTGAGCGAGCCGGCGTCCTGGCCGTCGGCGAACTGCAGCGGCAGCACGCCCATGCCGATCAGGTTGGACCGGTGGATCCGCTCGAACGAGGCGGCGAGCACGGCCCGCACGCCGAGCAGGGCGGTGCCCTTGGCCGCCCAGTCGCGGGACGACCCGGAGCCGTACTCCTTCCCGGCGATCACCAGCAGCGGCACCCCATCGGCGGCGTACCGCTGGGCCGCGTCGAAGATGCGCATCTGGTCCCCGCCGGGCAGGTGGCGGGTGTAGCCGCCTTCGGTGCCGGGGGCGAGCTGGTTGCGCAGCCGGATGTTAGCGAAGGTGCCGCGGATCATCACCTCGTGGTTGCCGCGCCGCGACCCGTAGGAGTTGAAGTCCCGCGGCTGGATCCCGTGCCCGGTCAGGTAGAGGCCGGCCGGGGAGCCGGCCCTGATCGCCCCGGCCGGGGAGATGTGGTCGGTGGTGACCGAATCGCCGAGCAGGGCGAGCACCCGGGCGCCCTCGATGCCGGCCGGCGGAGGCGGCTGCGGGGCCAGCCCGTCGAAGAAGGGCGGCCGGCGCACGTAGGTGGACGATGGGTCCCAGGCGAACGTGTCCCCGGCCGGGACCGGCAGGGACCGCCACCGTTCGTCCCCGGCGAACACCTGCGCGTATTCGCGGGTGTACATGTCCGGGCGCAGGCAGGCGGCGATGACCTCGCCGATCTCCGCCGCCGACGGCCAGATGTCGCGCAGGTAGACCGGCTGCCCGTCGCCGCCGGCGCCCAGCGGCTCGGCGGTCAGGTCGGCGTCCATGGTCCCGGCCAGCGCGTAGGCGACCACCAGCGGCGGGGAGGCCAGGTAGTTCAGCTTGGTCTCGGGGTGGATGCGGCCCTCGAAGTTCCGGTTGCCGGACAGCACCGAGCAGACCGCCAGGTCGCCCTCGGCGATGGCGGCGGAGACCGCGGGGATCAGCGGGCCGGAGTTGCCGATGCAGGTGGTGCAGCCGTAGCCGACCAGGCTGAAGCCCAGCTTGTCCAGCCAGGGGGTCAGCCCGGCCCGGTCGTAGTAGTCCATTACGACCCGGGAGCCGGGGGCCAGGGAGGTCTTCACCCACGGCTTGGGGGCGAGCCCGCGCTCGGCGGCCTTCTTGGCCAGCAGGGCGGCAGCGATCATCACCTCCGGGTTGGAGGTGTTGGTGCAGGAGGTGATCGCGGCGATCACCACCGCGCCGTGGTCCAGTTCCGCCTCCTGGCCGCCGTCCAGCTTCACCCGGACCGGCCGCCGCGGCCGTCGGCCCGCGCCGGCGGCTGCGCCGTAGCCGGCCGGCTTGTCACAGTCCCGGTTGCCGGTGACCGCGACCGGGTCGGAGGCCGGGAAGGATTCCGCGCCGGCCTCGTCCAGCCCGGCCGACGGCGGCTGGTCCGGGGCGTACCGGGCCAGCACGGCGCGGAACGCCCGTGGCGCCCGGGCCAGCGGGATCCGGTCCTGCGGGCGTTTCGGCCCGGCGATCGACGGCGTCACCGCGGACAGGTCCAGGTCCAGCACCCGCGAGTAGGCGGGCGTGCGTTCCGGGTCGTGCCACAGCCCCTGCTCCCTGGCATACGCCTCCACCAGCGCCACCTGCGCCTCGGGGCGGCCGGTCAGCCGCAGGTAGGCCAGGGTCACCTCGTCGACCGGGAAGATCGCGCAGGTGCAGCCGTATTCCGGGCTCATGTTCCCGATCGTGGCCCGGTTGGCCACCGGCACGCTGGCGACCCCCGGGCCGGAGAACTCCACGAACGTGCCGACCACGCCGACCGAGCGGAGCAGCTCGGCGATCGTGAGCACCAGGTCGGTGGCGGTGGCGCCCTCGGGCAGCTGTCCGGACAGCCGGACCCCGATCACCTGCGGGATCAGCATGGACAGCGGCTGGCCGAGCATCGCCGCCTCGGCCTCGATGCCGCCCACCCCCCAGCCGAGCACGCCCAGCCCGTTGACCATCGGGGTGTGCGAGTCGGTGCCCACCAGGGTGTCGCAGAACGCGGTGCCGTCCTCGTCGAACACCACCCGGGCCAGGTGCTCCAGGTTGACCTGGTGGCAGATCCCGGTGCCCGGCGGCACCACGCGCAGCCCGGCGAACGCCTGCTGCCCCCAGCGCAGGAACGCGTACCGCTCGGAGTTGCGCCGGTACTCCAGGTCGATGTTGCGCTCCAGCGCGTCCGGGCGGCCGAAGTAGTCGGCGATCACCGAGTGGTCGATGATCAGCTCGGCCGGGCGCAGCGGGTTCACCAGCGCCGGGTCGCCGCCGAGGGCGGTCATCGCTTCCCGCATCGCGGCCAGGTCCACCAGGCACGGCACCCCGGTGAAATCCTGCAGCAGCACCCGGGCCGGGGTGAAGGCGATCTCGGCAGCCGGCTCGGCCATCGGGTCCCACCCGGCCAGCGCCTGGATCTGCGCGGCGGTGACCAGGTGCCCGTCCTCGTTGCGCAGCAGGTTCTCCAGCAAGATCTTCAGGCTGAACGGCAGCCGCGCCGCTCCCTTGACGGCGTCCAGCCGGAAGATCCGGTAGCTGGCGCCGTTCACCTCCAGCGGGCCGGCCGCGCCGAAGCTGTCCGCGGTCATCCGGACCTCCCGGGTGCGGCTACGCCGTCGGGCAGGTCGAGGCCGTCCAGGCTCAGCACGTCCGAGCGCAGCCCGACCGCGAGCCGGTTCCACCCGTTGATCGCCACGATCGCGAACGTCAGCGCCGCGGCCTCCTCCGGGGAGAACCCGGCCTCGACCGCGGCGTAGACCTCATCGGGCGCGCCGGCACGGGGCAGCTCGGTGAGCGCCTCGCACCAGGCCAGCGCGGCCCGCTCCCGCGCGGTGTAGTACGGCGCTTCCCGCCAGGCGGCGACGGTGTCCAGCCGGGTCTGGTGCTCCCCGCGGGCGCGCGCGTCCCGGTTGTGCATCGCCAGGCAGTAGGTGCAGCCGTTGATCTGCGAGGCCCGGATGCGCACCAGCTCCAGCAGGCCCGGTTCCAGCGTGCTGGCGCGGACAGCCTGCTCGAGCCCGGTCATCGCGCGGACCCCGGCAGGGAACGTTTTCCGGTAATCGACCCGCATCGGCGCGCTTCTCCGTCCCGGTCGTGTCACCCCCGGCCGGCCGCGGTGGTCGGCCGGGGAGCTTCGTTCGATCTAATCGGTCTTGTCAGCCTGCCGGGGGGCGGCCCTCGCGGCGGCGCCAGGGGCGCAGCACCCGGCCCAGCGGGTCATACCTCTGGTCCGCGGTGCGCTCCTTCATCGGGATGATCGCGTTGTCGGTGATCTTGATGCCGACCGGGCAGACCTCGGTGCAGCACTTGGTGATGTTGCACAGGCCCAGGCCCTGCCGCGCGCGCAGCACGCCGCGCCGGTCCCCGGTGTCCAGGGGGTGCATGTCCAGCTCGGCGTGCCGGATGAGGTACCGGGGACCCGCGTAGATCGGCTTGCTCTCCTCGTGGTCGCGGATCACGTGGCAGACGTCCTGGCACAGCCAGCACTCGATGCACTTGCGGAACTCCTGGCTGCGGTCGACGTCGGCCTGGGCCATCCGGTACCCGCCCGACTGCACGAGCCGCACTTGCCGGCCTTGCAGTTCCACCGGATCGCCAGATCGCCTCATGGCTGGCGAGTGTGCCATGCCGGCGCCCACGATCAGCACCCTGGACCGGGTCATGTCATTAGCTCCCCCGGCCTGTCCGCGCCGGGCCAGGGCCACAGCCCTGCGCCGCGCATGCACTCCTCGGCTTCGGCCAGCAGCGCCGGCACGTCCGGGTGGGCGGCCAGCAGGTCATGCCGCCACTGGGCGGCGCTGATGCCCCGGCTGGCGGCGCCTGCCGCCCGCACCGCCAGGGCCTTCACGTGCGGGCCGCACGAAGCCCCTTCCAGCCACTCGGCCAGCGCCGGATCACCGGTCTCCGGCAGGACGGCCCACCCCAGATCGTCACGCACCCCGGATGCACCTCCGTGTTTCAAGTACCCGTATCCTGAACCGATGCTCCCCCCGGGAGCCTGCAGGTTCCTTGCAAACCCGCGGTGCGACGATGGCGTGAGGTGGTGCGCCGGCACGGGTCCTGCCTGTTCCTGCGGTCCGCGATGCGCGGCACCCCGCCCGCGGCGGAACCGGGCAGCGGCTGACGGCTCAGGCTCCGGACCCCGGGTCTCTGAGCGCGCTGCGCCCGCGCGGTCCCGCTGCAAGGAAGCTGCAGGCTTCCGGCGTGACCATGAACAAGGGAAACGAGGTGCGCAGGAACATCGAAGGGGAGCCGCCATGGCCAGCATCGCGATCAACGGCCTGGGGCGGATCGGACGCGCGGCGCTCAAGATCCTCAAGCAGGCCGCCGGCCCCGAGGTGGTCGCGGTCAACGACCTGGTCCCGCCGGACAACCTGGCCTACCTGCTGCGGTACGACACCGTCTACGGCCGCTGGCACACGACCGTCACCGCGGACAGCGACGCCCTCATCGTCGGCGGCCGGAAGGTTCCGGCACTCGCTATGCGGGACCCCGCCGGCCTGCCCTGGAAGACGCTCGACGTGGACCTGGTGCTGGTCATGAGCTGGTACGACAATGAGTGGGGGTTCACCCGCCAGATGATCCGGGAGGCGTTCACCGCCCTGGGCCTGCCGCCGCCTGATCTGAGCCAGGTCCGGCCGTGACCGGCGAGGAGTGCCGGTGAAGGTCAAGGAGATCATGACGACCCCGGTGGTCACGGTCACCCCGGGCACCCCGGTCCCGGCCGTCGCGGGGCTGCTGCGGGACAACCGGATCAGCGGCGTCCCGGTGGTGGACGCGGACGGCGCGGTCATCGGCCTGGTCAGCGAGTATGACCTGCTTGCCCGCAGCGGGGAGACGGCGGGTGAGGTGATGACCGGCTCGGTGATCACCGTCACCGAGGACACCGACGTGGAGATGTGCGGCACCTGCTGGTCGAGCGGCGGATCCGGCGGGTGCCGGTAACCAGCGGTCTGCGGCTGGCCGGAATCGTCAGCCGCGGCGACGTGGTGGCGCTGCTGACCACCGAATGGGCGTGCCAGGTGTGCGGCGAGGCCGCCCGCGGCCAGCACCCGCCGTCCCGGTGCCCCCGGTGCCACGCCGGCTCCGGCCGGTTCGTCATGCAGGATCCCAGTCCCGGAGATTGAGGCGGACATGGACACACCCGAGGACCCCGCGGCGTTCGCGATCGCCTACAAGACCGGCCCGGCACCGGACGCGGCCGCCGTGATGTGCCTGCTCGGTGATGCCACCACCAACATCGGCGCGTTCCACGAGTCGCTGAACCTGGCCGCGCTGTGGAAGCTGCCGGTCGTGTACGTGATCGTCAACAACCAGCTCGGCATGGGCACCCCGGTCGAGGCGGCGGCCGCCGAGCCGGAGCTGTGGAAGCGGGGCTGTTCCTACCGGATGCCCGGGCAGCGGGTGGATGGCAACGACGTCCTCGCCGTCCGCGACGCCGCCCGCGCCGCCCTGGACCGGGCCAGAGGCGAGCACCAGCCGGCCCTCCTGGAGACGGTCAGCTACCGGCTGCGCGGCCACTCGGTGGTCGACCCGGCCCGGTACCGGACCGCGGAAGACACCGAACGGCTGCGCCGGGAAGACCCGCTGCCCGCCTTCCGCAACCGCCTGCTGGCCGGCGGGGTCCTCGACGAGGAGACCGCGGCGCGGATCGACGCCGACGCGGACAAGGCGGTCGCCGCCGCCGTGGACTTCGCCGACGCCAGCCCGGCACCCGACGTCGCCACCCTGTTCGACCACGTGTACGCCACCCCGGTACCCAGCGTGTACCGCGGACTGCCCGGCGACCCCGGCGAAGGCCCCGCCGGCGAAGGCCCCGCCGGCGAAGGCCCCGCCGGCGAAGGACAACCGGCATGACGGTGCTCAGCTACCGGCAGGCCCTGCACGATACGCTCCGCGCCGAGCTCCAGCGCGACGAGGATGTGTTCCTGATCGGCGAGGAGATCGGCGTGTTCGAGGGCTCGTACAAGATCACCGCCGGGCTGCTCGCCGAATTCGGGCCGCGCCGGATCCGGGACACGCCCATCTGCGAGGAAGGCTTCACCGGGGTCGCGATCGGGGCCGCCATGATGGGGCTGCGGCCGGTGGTGGAGATCATGACGATCAACTTCAGCCTGCTGGCCATCGACCAGATCGTCAACAACGCGGCCAAGCTGCGGTCGCTGTCCGGCGGCCAGGTCAGCGTGCCCCTGGTGATCCGCACCCCGGGCGGCGGCGGCCAGCAGCTGTCGGCCACCCACTCGCAGAACCTGGAGGTCTGGTACGCGCACGTGCCCGGCCTGAAGGTCGTCGCCCCGGCCACCCCCGCCGACGCCAAGGGCCTGCTGGCCGCGGCGATCCGCGACGACGACCCCGTCCTCGTGCTGGAAAACCTGGCCCTGTACAACACCAAGGGCGAGGTGCCCGACGGAGAGTACCTGGCGGAGACGCGTTCCGCGCCCAGGCCAACGAGCGCCGCGGCGGGGACGTCAAGATCACCGTCACGGACCTGCTCATCCGGGCCTGCGCGACGGCGCTGGCCGCCCACCCCGAGGTCAACGCCTCGTGGGACGAGACCCGCATCCTGCGGCACCGCCACGTCAGCATCGGCATCGCGGTCGCCATCGACGACGGGCTCATCGTCCCGGTCATCCGCGACGCCGACCGCAAGACCCTCACCGAGATCGCCCGCGAGGCACGCGACCTCACCGCGCGGGCGCGGGCCCGCAAGCTCACCCCGGACGAGCTGTCCGGCGGCACCTTCACCATCAGCAACCTCGGCATGTACGGCATCCGGCAGTTCACCGCCGTCATCAACCCGCCGCAGGCCGCCATCCTCGCCGTCGGCGAAGCTGTCCGCCAGCCCGTCGTGCACGACGACCAGATCGCCATCGCCACCACCATGACGCTGACCCTGTCCATCGACCACCGGGCCGTCGACGGCGCCACCGCGGCCGGGTTCCTCACCCGCCTCAGGGATCTGATCGAGGAACCGCTGGACATCGTGCTCTGAGACCTGTCAGGGAATATTTACACAAAAGAACTTGTTAAAACTAATAGATCTTGAAAGGAGGTGCCTGATGACCATCGCCTACGAAGGCACCACCGAGCAGGTCAGGCAGATCGTCCACCATCACGCGCTGCTGCGCCGGGGCCTGGAACGGCGCGCCGGCACGGTCTGCGACGCGGCGGCCGGCGGCGTCCCGTTCCAGCGGCAGTTGGCGACGCTACGCGGCTACCTGGAAGAGGAGGTCCTGCCTCATGCCGAGGCGCAGGAGCGGGTCCTCTACCAGGCGGCGGCCGGCCACGCCCGCGGCAGTGAGCTGGTCCGCGCCCTGATCGCCGAGCACCGCGAGCTCGCCTACCTCGCCGGACGGCTCCAGCCTGGCATGGACGGCGGCGAGGCCGCCTCGGTCTCGGAATGGATCGCGACGCTGTTCGCCGGGCACGTGGCCAAGGAGAACGATCTGCTGCTTCCCGCGCTCACCAGCTCCGGCGGCGACCTGGCAGCCCTGCTCGCGGATATGCACCAGCCGCAGGTCGGCGCGCAAGCGTGACCGGAGGAGATCCTCATGTATCCGAACTCAGATCTTTCAGCCGGGCAGCTCACCATCATGGCGGTGGTCGTCGTCGCCGTGCTGGCGGCATGGCTCATCGCGGTGTTCCTCGCGGCCCGGCAGCCACGCGACAAGTCCGCGGCCGTGAGCGCCGGACACCGTGACGAGGAAACGGCCGCCACCGTCACACAGCTTCCTTCTGATGACAGGCCGTCAGGGAAGGTGGCAGCCTTATCCGGTATCACGCCGCGTAGGGGCGCGCCCGCACCCGGCATGACGGCCTGGGACGCGGTGTACGCGAATAATAGCGCAGGTCACGGACGGAGGGGCTGGTAAATGCCAGCTGCACGATCACCTGGAGGTGTGATGACAGACCCGATTGCCAGGCTGCGGACAGCAGGAGTGTCGGTCTGGCTGGATGACCTGAGCCGGGAGCGGCTGACCACCGGCAGCCTTGCCGCGCTTAGCGACCGGGGGGTATCCGGGGTGACCACTAACCCGGCGATCTTCGCGAAGGCCATCAGCGGCAGTGACGCCTACGCCGGGCAGATCCGGGACCTGCGGCTGCGCCGGGTGCCAGCGGATCAGGCGCTGCGGGAGCTGACCACGTCCGACGTGCGTCAGGCGTGCGACGTGCTGCGCCCGGTGTATGACGCCACCGATGGGGTGGACGGCCGGGTGTCGATCGAGGTCGACCCGCGGATCGCCCACGACACCGGCCGGACGGTCGCCGAGGCCCGCGCGCTGTGGTGGCTGGTGGACCGGCCCAACCTGTTCGTGAAAATCCCGGCCGCCCGGCAGGGCCTGCCGGCGATCACCGCCTGCCTGGCCGAGGGGATCAGCATCAACGTCACGCTGATCTTCTCGCTGGCCCGCTACGGCGAGGTGATCGAGGCGTTCCTGGCCGGGCTGGAAGCCGCTCGCGACGCGAGGCGGGACCTGTCCGGTATCGCCTCGGTCGCGTCGTTCTTCGTGTCCCGGGTGGACACCGAGGTGGACCGGCGGCTGGACAAGATCGGCACCGGGCAGGCCGCCGCGCTGCGCGGCAAGGCAGCGATCGCCAACGCGAGGCTCGCCTACCAGCGTTACGAGCAGTCGGTCTCCACCGGCCGGTGGAAGTCGCTGGCGGGGGCCGGGGCCGGGCCCCAGCGCCCGCTGTGGGCCTCCACCAGCGTCAAGGACCCCGCTTACGACGACACCCGGTACGTCACCGGGCTGGTCGCCCCCGGCGTGGTCAACACCATGCCCGAGGCCACGCTGGACGCGGTCGCCGATCACGGGGAGATCCCGGACGACAGCATTCACGGCACCTACGCCCAGTCGCAGGCCGTCCTGGACGACCTCGCCGCGGCCGGCATCGACTACGCCGACGTCGTCCAGACCCTGGAAGACCAGGGCGTGACCGCGTTCGACGCCAGCTGGGACCACCTCGGCCAGCGGCTCGCCGCCGCCCTCGGCACACCGGAGGAGTAACACGAGATGCCAGCTTCAGAGACATTTGTCATCGCCGGCGGCGGCCTGGCCGGCGCCAAGGCCGCGGAAGCGCTCCGCGAGCAGGGTTTCAGCGGCCGTATCGTGCTGGCCGCCGAAGAGGACATCCGGCCGTATGAGCGGCCGCCGCTGTCCAAGGACTACCTGCAGGGCAAGTCCGAACGGGAGACGATCTTCGTCCATTCTGCGGACTGGTACGACGCCAGCCGTGTCGAGTTGCTCCCCGGCACGGCGGTCACCGGGATCGACCGGGGCCGCCGCGAGGTGACGCTGTCCGATGGCGGGCGCCTGGCCTACGGCAAGCTGCTGCTGGCCACCGGATCGGCCCCCCGGCGGCTGCCGCTGCCCGGCGCGGACGCCGACGGCGTGCTGTACCTGCGCAGGGTGGGGGACAGCGACCGGATCAGGGACACCTTCCGGGCCGCGTCCCGGGTGCTCATCATCGGCGCCGGGTGGATCGGCCTGGAGGTGGCCGCGGCGGCACGGCTGGCCGGGGTCGAGGTGACCGTCCTGGAAGCGGCGGACCTGCCGCTGCTGCACGTCCTCGGCCCGCAGGTCGCCCCGGTCTTCGCCGGGCTGCACCGTGAGCACGGCGCCGACCTGCGCCTCGGCGTCCGGGTCGCCGAGATCACCGTCAGCGGCCAGAAGGCGACCGGGGCCCGGCTCGCGGACGGCACCCGGATCGGCGCGGACGCGGTGATCATCGGTATCGGCGCGGCCCCGCAGACCCGGCTAGCCGAGGCGGCGGGCCTCGACGTGCGAGACGGGGTGGTAACCGACGCGTCGCTTCGCACCTCTGATCCGGACATCTACGCGGCCGGGGACATCGCCAGCGCGTTCCATCCGCTGCTTGGCACGCACATCCGGGTCGAGCACTGGGCCAACGCGCTGCACCAGCCGGAAACCGCCGCGGCGGCCATGCTCGGCCGCGATGCAGCCTACGACCGGGTGCCGTACTTCTACACCGACCAGGGCATGGAATACGCCGGCTACGCCGGGCCCGGCGGCTACGACCGGGTGGTCTTCCGCGGCGACGTCGGCAAGCGCGAGTTCATCGCGTTCTGGATGTCCGGCGGCCGGGTGGTCGCCGGGATGAACGTCAACATCTGGGACGTCACCGACGCGATCCAGGCCCTGATCCGGTCCGGCCAGGTAGCCGACCCGGCACGGCTCGCCGACCCCGCCGTTCCCCTGGAGGAGGTCTGGTCCGGGCCGGCGACGGCCGGGATCACCTGGCTGGGCAGCGCCAGCCATTCCTGCCGCCACTGCCGGATCCGCCGCCACCCGGCCGTGGTGAGCGGTCCGCCGTCCGGCGCGATCGTGCCGCCCGACCGGCGCACGATCCGGGCCAGATCCGGGTCCCGGATCAGCAGGCTGGGGATGTCCGGGCTGGCCAGCCGGTCGGTGATGTCTTCCTGTGGCCACATCAGCCCGGTGATCAGGCGGCGCACCTCGTAGGCGCTGCTGAGGTGCAGCCCGTGCACCCAGATGGCGCGGAACAGGCGGCGGCGCAGTTCACCGGCGACGCCGTCGCTGACCGCCTCGGCGTAGGCGGCCACCGCCGCCTCCGTGTTGCTGACCAGAACCGGCGGCCCGGCCGGCACGTGCTCCCCGGGCAGCGCGAGCGAGGCCACCTCGGCAAGCTCGCGGTCCCATGCGGCCTGGTCGCGGCCCGAGCGGCTGCCGGTCACCGGCAGGCCGCGGTCATGCTCGACCGCGCGCCAGTCCACCGCGACCCCTGCCCGGTTCAGCAGGTCAGCCCGCTGGCTGGCCAGGTAGGAATACGGGCAGTTGAAATCTCCGTAAATGATCACGTCCATCACGGCCTCCTCTGGAAACTTCCGCGCCGTGGCAGCGGCGCGAGAGCCGCACCGGCGCTGACTGACTTGCACCGCTATTCCCGTGGCGGAAGCGCGGCGACGAACGGAGTGTCGGCACCCGCCACGCCGAGCTTGGCGGCACCGCCCGGCGAGCCGAGGGGCTGGTCGCGGCCGGGCAGCGGCTCGGCGAAGAACCGCGCGTTCTCCCCGGCGTACGCCTGCCATTTGTCCGGGAGGTCGTCCTCGTAGTAGATCGCCTCCACCGGGCACACCGGCTCGCACGCCCCGCAGTCCACGCACTCGTCCGGATGGATGTACAGCATCCGCTCGCCCTCGTAGATGCAGTCCACCGGGCACTCCTCCACGCACGCCCGGTCCAGCACATCCACGCACGGCTCCCCGATCACGTAAGTCATCGCGCGTCCTCCCTTCCCGCACCCAGCCTGCTCCTCATTTTAACAGATTCTATTGTAAAAACAACAGCGAGCAGTTCAGGCGTCCCGCAGATGGACGCCAGGGATGGGCGGACGGTGCTGGCTGCTGGCGAAGCACCGGCCGGCACGTCGGCTCCTCTGTTCCCGCACGCCGGGTTCCGACGGGGATCTCTCGCCCGCCTGCTGCCCGCCGAGGGCCTCCCCGCCGCACCGGTGATCGGCGGCTACTGGACGCGCAGCAACGACGTCGAGATCGACATCGTCGGCGCCGACCGGGAACCTGTCGCGAAGCAGCTGCTGTTCCTCGGCTCAGTCAAGTGGCTGCAGACAGGGCCGACGCCGTCTTCACCCCAGCCGACCTGGTAGAAGCCTGGTAAACCGCCCGCTGCCATCGCCAGACCCACATCCTCTGGGAGGGAGCATCGCCCCGGACGCTCTGGCGGCGGCGTGCCTCGTCTCCTGACTGCCGGTGTGTTTCATGCGGCAGGCTCGGCATACGGGCAGATCTGGCCCATGAGCTACGGCCGGGCGTCAAAGATGTGCAGGTAGCCCTCGACTGCATCCCAGAGTTCATGCTCGGGATACCGCCCGCCGCCGCGGTGTTCACGGCGCCAATCCTGATCCCAGTACCTGTCGCGAACCTCGCGAAGATGCCGTAGAGCGCCCTCCAGGTCGTCCAGCCGTTGTAGCCCCCGATCCGTCTCGGTCGGAGCCAGGCGATGGAGCGCCGCGAAATCGCGTCTGGCCAGCGCGTCAAGGGTGGCAGTTTCGGTGCCGCCCGCCAGCGACCAGATCCGGACCGCCGAATGAATGTAGTGATTCCACGGTGGATCGAGGTGCGAGCGCCACCAGTACTCATAACCGCCCTTACTCAGCCGTAGCTCGTCGGCCAGCCATTCGGTGCCATGCGGATTCGAACTCCACGGCACCTGCTCCGGAGGCAGATTGATCGCTACCTCAACCTGCACGACCTCCAGCGGATCGGTCCCCTCCAGCACGTCGCCGAATGCGTACGCGGCCCGGACGAAGGGATCCTCCGGCGGCCACCGGCTCGCCCACTGGCACTTCTCCGCGAGCAATCGAAGCTTCTCCACGGCACGCTGATACCTCACGGACACTTATCTTGCTCTGTCACGTCTGGATAGCGGTATCCGGTGGCCTGTGTCCTCCTCCGCCTGCGGCTAGCCGCCCACCGTCGGTTCGCGGACCACCGTTCGGCAATCTTAAGCCCGGAGAACTTCGGTCCCGGTGCACTAAAGACAGATTTCTTCGGGAGGGACGAAGAGAAGCGCGGATACGAGGATTGTCTTCGCTGCGGATGTGCCCGTTGCGACGATCTCGGATCGGTCCCGTCGTGGATCCGGCCCGCGGTTCCTGCAGCGTCTCCATGCCTGGATAAGAGGACGACACAGACGGCGTGGATACACAGAACCGGCAAGTATCAACGCGCGTCCGGTGCCCTCTGCCTGAGTAGCCATCGCTCGCTATCTGGCCGGCGGACCGCTGACCCTCTGACCCGACGCGCAACACCATCTCAACTGCACAACGGCTCCACCGGACGCGCACAAGAATCACTACCCCTATCTGGGTGACGATCCGGCAATCCGGGGCCGGGCACGGAACCGAACATAGGAAGCTATGACCGTGAAGGGCCAGCGTGATGCTGGTCCGGGGAACCTGGCCGAGGCCGGGAAGAGGGCGATCTGCATGGCGGAGTGGAACGTTCCCGGGTACACGGAGCTGAAGACGCTCGGCTCGGGCGGATTCGGCCATGTGGTGCTGGCCAAACACCACGCGTCGGGCGCCCAGGTGGCGATCAAGTACCTGCGCGCTGACCTGCTGGCCGACCCCGAGTTCGCCCGGATGTTCCGCGGCGAGGCGGAGGTCCTGGCCTCGCTGAACGACTCGAATGTGGTCCGGCTGTATGAGTACGTCGAGTCCCCGTCGGGCGCCGCCATCGTGATGGAGCTTGTCGACGGCCTGAGCCTGCGGGACATCCTGGCAAACCAGGGCGCGACCACGGCCGAGGCGGCGCTCGTAGTCCTGGAGGGCTCGCTGCTCGGGCTGGCCGCGGCGCACAGGCGCGGCGTGGTGCACCGGGACTACAAGCCGGAGAACGTGCTCGTCAACGGGGATGGCATCAGCAAGCTGACCGACTTCGGCATCGCTGCGCGGACGGGAGACAGCGCGTTCCCGGCAGGCACGATCGCGTACGCGCCGCCCGAGCAGTTCAACGGCGCGCCGGTTACCCCAGCCAGCGACGTCTACGCGGCCACCGCCACTTTCTACGAGTGCCTGACCGGCCGGACGCCGTTCAGCGGGGAGACCGCGGAGGCGCTGCTCTACCAGCACATGTCCCAGCCGGTGCCGCTGGAGCCGGTGCCGGAACCGCTCCGGCCGCTGGTGACCACCGGCATGGCCAAGGAGCCCTACAACCGGCCGGCCGACGGGACCACCTTCGTCGCCGCCCTCAACGCCGCCGCGGCCGGCGCGTACGGCCCGGACTGGAAGGAACGCGGCCGGTCACACCTGGGCGAGGCGGCCCTCCTGCTGGCCGCGCTGTGGCCGTCGGCCGCGACGCCCGCGGTCCAGGGCTCCGGAGTGGAGCAGGTGAACCTGCACGCCGCGCGTTCCCAGGCCTCCCAGCCGGCGTCTCAGCCATCCGCGGAATCCCGCCACATCTGGCACGTCCGTCGCCTCCTGCATCTGGAGCATCTGCGGCGCCTGCGGCGGAGCACAAAGGCGGTCGTCGCGGGCGCGACCGCGATCGTGGTCGTGGCGGCGGGCGCCGCGGTGGCGATCGCCCTGACCGGCTCCGGCGGCGGTCACGGTCACCTGACCGCGCAGTCAGGCCCGACGTCCGCCTCGCAGAGCCCCTCGCAGAGCCCCTCGCAGGGTCCGGCCTCGCCGCCCTCCACCCTCCCGGCGGTCACAGGCACCTCTCCGGCCAGCGGGACGACCGGCGGCGGCACCTTGGTCACCATCATCGGAACCCACCTGGATGGCCCCGTCTCGGTGCACTTCGGCGCCAAGGCCGGGACGATCACCGTGGATCTCAACACGAAGATCATGGTCAAGAGCCCGCCAGGTCAGGGCACGGTGGAGATCACCGTGACCACCCCGGTCGGCACCGGCAAGGCGGGCGAGTTCAGCTATCACAACCCGAAGGCTCACATGGCTGCCCCGGCGGTCACCGGCGTCTCCCCGGCCACCGGGCCGGCCGCGGGCGGCACCCTGGTCTCGATCACCGGAACCAACCTGGCCGACGCCACCATGATCAGCTTCGGCGGCGTGGCCGGGATGATCAGTTCCGACTCCGGCTCGCAGATCCTGGTCAGCGCTCCGCCCGGCAAGGGCACGGTGGACGTCATGGTGACCACGTCCGGCGGCACCTCGACCGCGGGCATGTTCACCTACACCTCTTCCTCCGCGCCGCCCCCGGCGCGTCCGGCGGTCACCGGGATCTCCCCGGCGAGCGGGCCGGCCGGCGGCGGCACCTCGGTCACGATCACCGGGTCCGGCCTGGCCAGCGCAGGCAAGGTCAGCTTCGGCGGCGCGGCCGGCACGATCACCGCCGATTCCAGCACGAAGGTCACCGCGACCAGCCCGTCCGGCTCCGGCACGGTGAACATCACGGTGACCACGAAGGGCGGCACCTCGACCACCTCCAACGCCGACAAGTTCACCTACGCCACCCCGGCGCCGGTGGTCACCGGGATCTCCCCGGCCAGCGGGCCGGCCGCGGGCGGCACCTCGGTGACGATCACCGGGACGAACCTGTCGAACGCCACCGGGGTGAGCTTCGGCGGCGCGGGCGGCACGATCACCGCCGATTCCAGCACGCAGATCACCGCCACAAGCCCGTCCGGCTCCGGCACGGTGGACATCACGGTGACCACCGCCGGCGGCACCTCGGTCACCACCAACGGCGACAAGTTCACCTACATCGCGGCGCCGACGGTGACGGGTCTTCGCCCGGACAGCGGGAGCGGAGGAACCACCGTGCACATCCTGGGCACGAACCTGTCCGGCGCCACCAGCGTCAGCTTCGGCGGCGTGGCGGCGACGATCACCTCGGACTCCGACGATGGGATCACCGTGACCGCCCCGTCGGGCTCCGGCACGGTGAACGTCACGGTGACCACCGCGGGCGGCACCTCGGCCATCACCAGCGCCGACGAGTTCACCTACAACCCCGTCATCCAGTAGGGCACCGTCCATTTGACCGACTAGTGCCTATTCACTTGGCCTAGAATCTTGGAACGGCCGCGCATGTGCTTGGACTGCCTAGCGGCTGGGGGTTCTAGGGTCGGTTCATTCTGGTGGTTCTTGGCCGGGCGAAGGGGACCCGCGGATAACTAGCGGGCGCTGGAGGCATGGTGAGCGAGAACTTTTCCGTTGCGGGCGATGCCCGAACGGTCGGCTTCTCTATAGGCTCACGGGTCGCCGGGTACAGGCTCGAGGAGCACATCGGCTCGGGCGGCATGGCAATGGTGTTCCGGGCCCGCGATGAACGCCTCCGGCGGCAGGTAGCGATTAAGATCCTCTCGCCCGCGCTGGCGGCGGATGAGGAATTCCGGCGCCGGTTCGTCCGGGAGTCACGCGCAGCGGCGGCGGTCGATGATCCGCACATCATCCCGGTGTTCGAGGCCGGCGAGGCAGAAGGGGTGCTGTTCAGCTGCAATGAGTTCGCCGACGCGCTGCGCGAGACGCTCGGGCTTGCGCCCTATAACTCCGACTTCGGCGACAGACCGCTGGCTCGTTACGGACAAGCTAGCCAAAACGCGCCTGCGTTCGTGGCACCCGATGAGCCGTCGAGCCAGCTCAACATGCCTGCCAAGAAACACCCCGGGCCCGCCAAGACACCCACGCCGCCCCCGAACCCAGTGCAGGCGACCGAATCACCCACGCCTTCCCCAGGACAACAGGGCAATCCCTATCCGTATCCCACGTACGCCTGCGATCCGAAGGTGGTGACGTGCACGCCCACTAGCCCTAGCCCTCAGCCCTCTTCGTCTACCAGCAGCGGGGGGATCGGGGGCTTCTGAACGGCCATGGGATAGAGCGCACGGTCCCGGCTCGCCATAACTTCAGTACGGCCCGCGATCCGCGCCGTCGTCCCGCGCCACCTGGCCGCCGTATCGTCGAAGACACCATTTTTAGCCGAACGGGCCATGGTATCACTCCAGCGTCCGGCCTCACTGTCAGGTGGCGCGAGCAAAATCGTGTCCGTGTCCGCCTGCCGGACCTCCGTCCGGCTTATCAGGCCGACCCGGATGCGACGGCAGGAGCGGCATCCTCGGTCTGCGATGCGCGACCGGACGCTGCGGGATTGGAGGCTGTGCGATTGGAGGCTGTGCGATTGGAGGCTGGCGACCGGGGGATCGTTATCTGTGGCGCTGCCTGGCAGGCGGCCCAGTCGGCGCTGATCGCGCTCGCCGTCTGCAGCAGCCAGGGCAGGTATTCCCCGGTCAGCACCGCGACCGGGGTCTCGGCGGCGTGCACGGTGACGTTCAGCGCCGCGATCGTCCTGCCCTCCCCGTCGCGCAGCGGCGCGGCAACCGACCGGATGCCGAGGGCAAGCTGCTCGTCGGTGAGCGACCAGCCCCTTGCCCGCACCTCACGCAGCGCGGCGGCGCGCTCCTCCGCGTCGGGCTGCCACCGGGCGGTGATGCCAGACCTGCTCGGCTCGGCGAGGACCCGCTCCGCCTCGCCCGGCGGCAGCGCGGCGAGCAGCACCTTGCCGAGCGAGGTCTGCATCGCGGGGAACCGCGTGCCGATCGTCACCGCCAGCGCGATGATCTTGGGTACCGCGACGCGCGCCACGTAGACGATGTCCGAGCCGTCTAGCTGGGCGATCGAGGAGGACTCATGGGTCCGCGCGACGAGTTTCTCCATGTGCGGGCGGGCGACCTCCCACAGGCCGCGGGACAGCACGTACGACATGCCCAGGTCCAGGATGCGGGGGGTGAGCTCGAAGCCGCCATCTGCCGCGCGCACGTAGCCCATCTCCTCCAGGGTGAGCAGGATGCGCCGCGCGGTGGGGCGGGCAAGGCCGGCCGCGTCCGCCACCGCGGTGAGGGACATCACCGGCCGGCCCGGCTGGAAGACCCGGATCACGTCGAGGCCACGGGCGATCGCCTCGATGAAGTCCCGACTGCTGTCCCGGCGTGCCACCGTCATTCGTCCTGCTCCGGCTCCGCTCCGGCCCTGGTGCGGCCATCGCTGCTAGGCCCAGTGTTTAAGGCACTGTAGCGCTGTCAGAAGCAAACGTCCGCATGCCGGACGCGCTAGATTATTTCCCGGCGGCGATCGGTCCACACCGACTCTTGACAGTCGCCATAGAACGCGCCACGCTTCCGTTCAAGCTCTAAGTGTCCGTCTTGCGGACAGCTGTCCGTCACAACTCAGATCCGCCTCATCGGGGAGGTTCCCATTGACCGCCGAATCTCATCGCAGTGAGCAGGACGCCGGCTCGGCCCACCTGACGCAAGCGGATCTGACCCCGGGACGGCCGGTGGTGTTCCGCAACGCGACCGTGCTGACCATGGATGACGCGCACCAGGTGCTGCAGAACGCGGATGTGCTTGTCACCGATGAGCGGATCGCCGCGGTCGGCCCCGGCCTCGCGGTGCCCGACGGCACCGCCGAGATCGACGCCACCGGCGGCATCGTGATGCCGGGCATGATCGACACGCACCGGCACATGTGGCAGACCGCGATGCGCGGGTACGGTGCCGACTGGACCCTCACCCAGTACTTCGTCTGGTACTACCTGGAGTGGGGCAAGAAGTTCCGGCCGCAAGATGTCTACGCGGGGAACCTGCTGTCCGCGATCGAGTCCCTGGACTCCGGGGTGACGACCACCGTGGACTGGTCGCACGGCCTGCAGACGATCGAGTACGCCGAGGCCGCGACCGACGCCCTCGAGGCGGTGCCCGGCCGCTTCGTGCTGGCCTACGGCAACATCCAGCAGGGCTCCTGGGAGTGGTCGACCACCCCGGAGTTCCGCGACTTCTATAACCGCAGGTTCGCCGGCAAGGGCGACATGCTCGGCTTCCAGATTGCCTTCGACATCCCGGGCGACGAGTCCTTCCCGGAGAAGGCGACGTTCGAGGTGGCAAGGGAACTCGGCGTGCCGGTCACCACGCACGCCGGGGTGTGGGCGGTCACCACCGACACCGGGATCAGGCTCATGTACGACAACGGGTTCTGCACGCCCGGCACGATCTACGTGCACGCCTCGTCGCTGTCCCCGGACTCCTACCACAAGATCGCCGCCACCGGTGGCTTCGCGTCGGTCTCGACCGAGAGTGAGTGCAACGCGGGCCAGGGCTATCCGCCCACCTGGAAGCTGCGCAGGTACGGCATCCCGATCTCGCTCTCCCAGGACACCAGCGTCTGGTGGAGCGGCGACATCTTCGCCGCCATGCGGGCCACGCTGAACGCGGACCGGGTCATGGAGCACTTCGAGGCGCACGCCGAGGGCAAGACGGTTACCAACCACTACCTGCGGGCCGAGAACGTGCTCGAGTACGCCACCCGCGGCGGCGCGCAGGCGCTCGGCCTGGATTCGGTCGTCGGCAGCATCGAGCCGGGCAAGAAGGCCGACCTGGTGCTGATAAAGAACGACAGCTCGCCCGTCAGCTTCCCCGTCCTGCACCCCTACGGCCACGTAGTCTTCCAGGCGCAGCGCGGCGACGTGCACACGGTGCTGGTGAACGGCCGGGTGGTGAAGTACGACCATCGCCTGGTCGGCATCGACCTGGCGCACGCACGGCAGGCGATCGAGCAGACCGTCGACTACCTCAAGGGTGAGCTCGGCGGCGAGGCCTGGGCGCAGGGCATGTCCCCGGACATCCCGGACAGCAAGGTCCTCAGCAACCCCTACACCTACCGGGACACCGCCGCCTGGCAGGAGGAGCAGACTGAAGGACAGCAGTAGCGCAACCAGGCGGAGAAGCCCCACCACGATACCGGTGAGCCGGGCGCGCACCCGGCCCACCGGCCTAGCCACTTAACCCACCTACCAGTGAGCAAGCACAAGGAGTTTAGCCGTGCGACCTATATCGGCAAGCTTGCGACCCCGGCGTCGCGGCAGAGCCGCCCTGGCGGTGATCGCCGCAGGGCTCGCCCTGACGGCATGTAGCAGCAGTACCAGCAGCACCTCGGCCACCTCGACCACGTCGTCCGCGGCTGCAGCGAGCAATAAGCCGCTCAGCATCGCCTACATGTCGTTCGCCGTCGAGAACAGCTACGACGCCCCGATGCTGGCCGCCGCCCAGGCCGTGGCCAGCGACAACAACGCCACCATGAAGGTATTCGACGCCAACAACAGCCCGCAGACCCAGTACTCGCAGTTGCAGGACGTCATCACTTCCGGCCAGTACAACGGCATTATCGTGCAGCCCATCTTCGGCACCGGCCTGATCAGCCTGGTGAAGCAGGCCATCGCCAAGGGGATCAAGGTCGTCAACATGGACCAGATCCTCGGCCCGGACCTGTCCACCGACGCGCCGCAGGTGGCTGGCCTCTCCGCCAACGTCACGTTCGTGCCGACAGAGATCGGCACCAAGCTCGGCATGCTGGTCGTCCAGGCCTGCGAGGCCAAGAACCTCAGCCCGTGCAACGTCGGCTACCTGTACGACATCAAGGCCTCCGCGCTCGACGTGGCGGTCTCCGGCGCGTTCGACAAGGCGATCGCGGCAGATCCGGCCATCAAGGTCGTGGCGCAGGGGCAGAGTTTCTTCAGCCCGACCGACGGGCTCACCGCGGTGCAGGACATGCTGGCGGCCAAGCCGGACCTCAACCTGATCGTCGGCTCCGACCAGGGCATCGAGGGCGGTGCCCAGGCACTGGCGGCCGCGCACAAGACCGGCAAGGTCATCCTGGTGGGCTA
>JBOHCG010000039.1:0-25619 GCA_050698735.1 Streptosporangiaceae bacterium
TCTCGGTTCTCACCGCGCGTGACGTGCAGGAGCTCTTCGACATCCGGGAGGCGCTTGATGTCCTGGCTTGCCGGCGGGCGGCGGAGCGCGCTACGCCTGCGGAACTGGCGGAGCTGAAGGCTCAGGTGGAGGCGGCGCGGAGCGCCCTGAAGGAACAGGACTTCGCGAAGTTCGGCCGGGCCAACGAAGCGTTCCACGACAAGATCATCGAGCTCGCGCAGAACGGTCATCTCGCCCGCCTCGTCCAGCCGCTGCAGGGTCGGCTGCATTGGCTGCTGCGCCAGACAGACCGGCCAGCCGAGCTCTGCGAAGAGCATGACGCTCTCTACCGCGCTATCGCGTCTGGAGATCCCGAGGGTGCAGGCGCCGAAGCTCTCCGTCACGACTTGGCGAACCGCGCGATTGCGCTCAAGGTCTTGTTTCAGGCCGAGAAATCGGAGACCTGATGCAGGCGTTGGTGGCCGTCTCGAGTGAACGTGACCGCGCCTAGTTGCCGGGTCTTCCCTAAACAGTTTATGTGGTGGCTCCTATGCGACTAGAGCATATCGTGGTGGCTGGCGCCGGCCTGGCCGGTCTCCGGGCAGCGGAGGCGCTGCGGCGGTACGGATTCGACGGTTCGCTCGTGATGATTGGCGCCGAGGCGGGAATGCCTTACGACCGTCCGCCCCTTTCAAAAGAGATTCTCAAAGGGACAAAGGCGTTGTCCGACACGTTGCTGTGTGACCGCGCCCACCTTGATGAGCTGGATATAGATCTCCAGTTCGGAACGCGTTGCCTTGACATCGACATTAGCGCCAAGCGTATTCAGACTGAGGCCGGCTGGATCGACTTCGACGGGTGCGTCATCGCAACCGGGGCTGCGCCGCGGCGCCTGCGGTCCATGGGCGACCTTGATGGCGTCCACGTTCTGCGTACGGCCGACGATGCCGGGCTTATTGCCTCGATCATCGACCGTGGTCCCCGAGCCGTTGTGGTCGGTGCGGGCTTCATCGGAGCGGAGGTAGCAGCAAGCCTGAGGGCTCGAGGACTTGATGTGACCGTTGTGGAGGCGCTGCCTGCTCCGCTGGCGGGGATTCTCGGACCCGATCTGGCGCAGATCTGTACGCAGCTGCATCATGATCACGGGACGAAGCTGGTGTGCGGCGTCGGTGTCGAGCGTCTCGAGGGCAGCGGGAGAGTCGAGAGAGTCGTGCTGACCGACGGCAGGGAAATCGAAGCCGACCTTGTCATCGTAGGTGTCGGCGCGACTCCTAACATCGACTGGCTAAGGCAGTCGAGCCTGGATGTCACGGACGGAGTTGTTTGTGACGCGACCTTGCACGCCGGACACCCTGCGATCGTCGCTTGCGGCGACGTGGCGCAATGGCCGAACGGTCTATTTCGGAAGAGCATGCGCTGCGAGCATTGGACGAATGCTGTTGAGCAAGCCATCGCGGCGGCGCGAAACCTCCTAGCCGGGCCCGACGCCTCGGTTTCTTTCCGGAGCGCCGCGTACTTTTGGTCTGAACAATATGGTATTCGATTGCAGTCGATCGGGCGCATCGCCGGACTGCCCAGTGAACTGATCGCCGGCTCGGTCGATGAGCGTCGCTTCATCATGTGCTTCAGGGACTCCGATCGCCTGGCCGGTGCGTTCGCCATGAACTCGCCCCGCCTGCTCATGAAGGCGAAGACCTTGTTCGAGCGCGAGACCCCATGGGACGAAGCCATCGAGACACTGCGCACATAGCCCTGGCGTGGCCTGGTCGGCCCGCTAATGTCCGAATGTTCGGAACCTGGCCCGGCGACGCTGGGCGCTCTCCGCGGGCAGTCTCAGCACCGCTAGACGGTAAAGCCGATGGCGCGCAGTTGCTCCCGGCCGCTGTCGGTCATATCGGCAGGCCGCCAGGCGGGCAGCCACTGCCAGTCGACCCGGAATCCCTCAATCGAGTCGAGCGGCGCGAGCTCTGCGCGGATCTGGTTCTCCAGCACGCCGGTCAGCGGACAGGCCGCCGAGGTGAGGGTCATGGTGATGACCGCGGTCCCCTCCCGCATGGTGACCGCGCGGACGAATCCGAGGTCGACGACGTTCACGCCCAGGTCGGGGTCGATGACCTCGGCCAGCGCCGCCCAGACGGCGCGGGAGGCCGCCGAGGAGGATTCGCCGACGGGCGGGGCGAACGAAGCGGAGGCGCCGGGCGAGGCCATTGGGGTGGACAGGGCGGATGGGATAGGTGGAGCGAGTGGAGCGGGCGCGGCGCTGGTGGCGTGCAGGCCCGCCGGGTGCAGGGTGATCCGCACGCGGCAGGTCGGGCTGTGGATCCAGTCGGCCACGCCGTGAGCCTTGCGCCGGACGCGGATGATGTCCTCGGCCTCCTCGACGCTGCCGCCCGCCACGACCAGCAGGTCCGGCTGCAGGCCCGCCTTCTCGGCCTGCACGATGGCCCGGTCGAACAGCCGGGCGAGTTGCTCGCAGGTCCGGCCCGGCCCGAACCGCAGCCGGGCGCGCGCGGGGATGACGGTCTGCCCGGTGACGGCGCGCAGGGCGGCCCGGCCGTCGGTCTCGGTGATCCGCAGCCGCGGCTCTTCGATGTGCCACTGCGCGGCGAGGGGAGCGCTCATACGCGGTCCTCACTCAGGGGCGCGGGGGTGGAGCCGCCGGGCAGGGCCACGGTCCGGGCCGCCAGGTCCAGCCCGGTGGCGCGGACGCCGAGGAGCAGCTCGACCGACTGCTGCTCGTACCAGGCCTGGTCCTTGACCGGCACGGAACCGGACCGGCCCAGGAGGAACTCCTTGGACAGCGGCGGCCGCTCGTAGGGCACCGTGCCTTCGGCGCTGACCAGCGTGATGTCACCGTCGAAGCCGTCGGAGCGAAGCTCGCCGACCGCGGCGGCGCTGGCCACGCCGCCGCCGATAACGACGATCCCCGGCCTATTCACTGGGCCTACTCACGGGGGCCGATGTCCACGTAGATCGTGCCGTCCTCGCCGACCTGGCAGCCGAACCTCGTCAGCTGCGCGTCGTCCGGGTTGATGCCTGCGCCCACCGGTCCAGGATCCAGGCCAGGGCGGCAGTTTGCCCGCCGCCCGCCGGCAGGTTCCTGCCAGCCCTCGGGCAGGTGCAGGGTGATGTGGCCGCGGCCGTGCCGTGCGGGCGGCCACGGCGATCAGGTCCCGGCGGATGGTCGCGGCCCGGGCTTTGGCGAACGGGCGGCTGGCCAGGGCGTCGGCGGCGCGGACCAGGTTGTGCGCCATGGCCGCGATGGCCAGCCACGCGGCGTTCGCGGCAAAGACCCCGGATGGCATGTGAGCGAGCGCGCCGCTGGTGACGTCGGCGAAGACCTGCTCGACGACGGCGTGGTCGCGGTGGTGTGCCTCGGCCTGGACCAGCTCGAACGGCGAATCGGTGAAGACGGCGTGGTACCGCCAGACGGGGAACAGCTCGTCCTGCCCGGCGGCGGCTTTCTTGTTCAGGTCGCGGACCCGGCGGACGATCAGCCGGGCGGTGACGGCCTGGCCTTTCTTCGACGCGAACGCCGTGTACTGGACTTCGGCGACCTCGGCATCGGAGATCCAGGCGTCCAGCTGGTCGTCCCAGATCGCGCGCGGGTACCGGATCGGGGTCCAGGCGCCGTCGGGGATGGCGGCGATCGCGGCGCGGATGCTGGAGTTCATGGGGACGGTGACGGAGAACCGGGCGCCGGCGCGGCGGACCGCGCCGGTCACGGCGGCGTTGTAATAGCCAGAGTCCATCCGCACGATGATCAGCCCGGTGCAGCCGCAGGCGCGGGCGGTGGCAATGGCCCGCCCGGCCAGGCGCGCCGCACCGCGGGCGGAGGCGGCGTTGCCGCCGCGCAGCCGCGCAGCCGCGATCACCGGCGCCGACAGCGGCGTGCTGACCACTGCCGCGAGCGCGCCGGGCCGGAGCAGGTCCCCGGCGCCGGCCTCCGCAGCGCCGGTCATCTTCGCGGTCCGGCTCGTTCTACCGAACGCGAAGAAAACGCGGAAGGGTTCCCCGCTGGTGCGTCTGGTCAGGAATCGGATCCAGCTGCGGCGGCCCGGCGCCGGTCGCGCTGTGCGAACGCCGCGCGCAGCAGGTCGTCCAGTTCCTCGTCGCTGAGCGCCTCCAGCTCGGCGTGCCGGACCGGGCTCAAGACGGTCCCGGAACCGGGGTCGGCCGCAGCGACCGCCTCGGCCAGTTCCGCGATCGTCGGTGTACTGTACACTTGATGGACTGGCAGGCTCACTCCGTAGGTGTCGGCGACGCGGGCGATGAACCTTGCGATGGTGAGCGAATGGCCGCCGAACGCGAACAGGTTGTCGTGCATCCCGATCGGCGTCGGTGCGGCGAGCAGATCACTCCAGATCTGGGCGAGCGTCGCCTCGACCGGATTCCCGGCTTCTACCCGGCCGGCGCCGGAGGACATGATCTCCCACGCCGGCGCGGGCAGAGCCGCCCGGTCGACCTTCGCGTTCGACGTCAGCGGGAGCGCGGGGAGCGCGACGATGAGCTCGGGGATCATGTAGTCGGGCAACGCGCTGCGAAGATGCGGCCGGAACGCCTCGAGCAGGTCGGCGCCTGCCTGCGCGGTGGCACTGCCCCGCCGGAGCACGACATAGGCGACCAGGGCCGCCTCCGCTCCCCTGGGCGCGGTGATCACAGCCGCCTGGCGGACGTCCCGGTGCGCCCGCAGCACAGCCTCGATCTCGCCGCACTCGATCCTGTAACCGCGGATCTTCACCTGGTGGTCGGTCCGGCCGATCAGCTCGAGCCCGGCGTCCGGCAGCCACCGGCCCAGGTCGCCGGTCCGGTACATGCGTGCGCCCGGCCTGGCACTGAAGGGATCAGGCCGGAACGACCGGGCGGTGAGCCGCGCCTGGCCGTGATAGCCGCGCGCCACACCCCGCCCGGCCAGATAGACCTCTCCCACGACGCCGGACGGCACCGGCACCTGGTGCTCGTCCAGGACGTAAACGCGGGTGCAGTCGATTGGCGGCCCGATCTCGACGGGCCCGGTCCCGGCCGCGACGACGCCAGCCGCCGACCATACCGTGGTCTCGGTCGGGCCGTAGAGATTCCACAGCACCGCGTCCGGGGCACAGAGCTGATCCGCAAGATCGCGGGGGAGCGCATCGCCGCCGCAGAGCCGCATCCGCAGGCAGGCAGGCACGCCACCGGCGGCCTGCAGCAGGCGCCACGTCTGTGGCGTCGCCTGCATCGCGGTTACGCCCGCCCGCTCGATCAGCGACCGCAGCCGGCCGGGCTCCTGCGCCTCCTCCGCCGTCGCGATCACCAGGTCGGCACCGCACAGCGGTGGCAGCGCAAGCTCGAGCAGGGCGATATCGAACGACAGCGTCGTGACGGCGGCAAAGCGGTCACCGGGACCGAGCCGGAGCGACCGCCGGAACGATGCGAGCAGGTTCGCGATAGCGCCATGCTCGATGGCGACCCCCTTGGGCTGCCCGGTCGATCCTGATGTGAAGATAACGTAGGCAAGCGCGCCGGCTGGCACGGGCGCCGGATCCACCGGCGTTGTCACCCTTTCCACCGGGTCATCGACGCAGATCACGGTCGCGCCATCGGCCACGGTCCCGGCCAGGTCTCGGTGGGTGCCGTCGGAGATGACAGTCCGCAGCTGCGCGCCGCGGGCCATCGCCGTCAGCCGTGCGGGCGGGAAGCCGGGGTCGAGCGGCACGTACGCACCGCCGGCCCACCACACGGCGAGTAGGGCCATCAGCATGCCGATACCGCGACCGACGCACAGGCCGACGAGCGTTTCCGGTCCGACGCCACGATCGGCGAGCAACCGCCCGAGCTGCGCGGCACGGTCGCACAGCTCCGTCACCTGGACTGACTCCTCGCCGACGGCCACGCGAGACGTCGATGCCTGCAGCAAGGACCACAGGTCCACGCTCTCGCCGTCGGTCGGCAGCTGCTGGCGGTTTCGCCCGAGGATCAGCGCGTCGCGCTCGGTGGCCGACAGCATCGGCAGGTCGCTGACCGCTGTGCTGGGCGCGTCCGCCGTGTGCTCGAGCAAATACGCCATGCAGCCCAGGAACCGGTCGGCCCACGCCTGGTCGTACAGGTCCGTGCTGTATTCCAGGGTCAGCGTCGTGGTCTCGCCGTCGAGGCTGTCCGCGTACATGGCGAGGTCGAGCTTGGCGGTCCCGGTGAGCAGCGCCTCGGAGCGCGCGTTAACGCCGGGGAAATCCGGCACGGGCGGCGTCATCGCCCCGTAGCGGAACTGAGCCTGGAACAGTGGCGAGTGCGCGAGCGTGCGGTCCGGCGCGAGCTCCTCGACGAGCTTCTCGAACGGGAACTGCTGATGCGACAGCGCATCCGCGATCGTGTCCCTGACCCTGCCCAGCAGCCCGGTGAAGGCAGGATCGTCGGTCAGCGACAGGTGGACTGGGATGGTGTTCGCGAAGAGACCGATGAGCGGGTCCAGCTCGGCGTGCGTCCGGCCAGCCACCTGGGTGCCGATCACGACGTCACGCTGCCGTGCGTAGCGCGACAGCACCACGGCATAGCCGGTAAGGAACAGCGTGAACATGGTGGCGCCGGCATCCTGGGCCACCTCGGCCAGGCGCCGGGTCGTCGCGGCGTCTATCGTGACCCTCGTTGCCGCGCCGGCCGAGGACTGCCGGGCCGGGCGGGCCCGTTCTGCGGGCAGCGTCAGGACTTGCGGTGCGCCGCGGAGCTGATCGCGCCAGTAGCCCAGCTGCCGGTCGAGCTCCTCGCCGCGCAACAGGTCACGCTGCCATACCGCGTAGTCGCCGTAATCCATCGGCAGCGGCGGCAGCGATGCGGGCGCACCGGTCGTCTTGGCCCGGTAAACGGCGGACAGGTCATCGATCAGGACCTTGACGGACTCGCCGTCGCTGATGCTGTGGTGCATGACCAGGACGAGCAGGTGCCGGCCGGGCGCGGCGCCGATCAGAGTAGCCCGGATCAGCGGCCCGGCGGCCAGATCGAAAGGATGGCGCGCGCGGTCAGCCGCGATCGACTCGGCTTGCCGGGTGCTTTCGGCGTCGTCGAGATTCCCCTGCAGCGCGATGTTCTCGATCGGCAATGTGCCGGCACCGGCGACGATCTGCTCGGGTACGCCGTCGAAGGCGATCAGGCTCGTCCGCAGCACGGCGTGGCGCGCGACTAGGGCGTCCATCGCCCGCTGTAGGACGATGGACTCGAGCGGGCCGTCGAGCCATATCGCATAGGCCATGTTGTACGTGGGCTCGCCGGGATCGAGTTGATCGAGGAACCACAGCCGCTGCTGCGCGGACGACACGGGAAAGCGCACAGTAACCTACCTACCTCCGGCCGCCGGGCAGCAGCGCATCGCCGCCTCCAGCAGCGGTCACCGCGGCGGCCAGGCCGGCCACCGTAGGATCGGAGAACATCGTGAGGACGGGCAGGTCGACGCCGTATACGGTCCGTATGCGAGCCATCAGCCGGGTCGCGGTCAGCGAATGGCCCCCGAACGCGAAGAAGTTGTCGTGCACCCCGATTGGCGCCGGCAGCGCGAGCAGTTCGGTCATGATCGCCGCGAGCCGCGACTCGGTCGGCGTCCGCGGCGCGACCGGGACCTGACCGGAGAGCACGCCCCAGTCTGGCTCGGGCAGGGCACGGTAGTCGATCTTGTTGTTGGCGGTGAGCGGCAGCGCGGGCAGCACTACGAAAGCGGCTGGCACCATGTACTCGGGCAGTACCTCCCGGAGATGCTCGCGCAGTCCGGACGGCGGGGTCACGGCGCCGGAGGAGGTGACCAGGTAGCCGACGAGCCGGGCATCGTGGCCCGCACCGCGGAGCACCACCACGGCCTGCGCGATCTCATCGTGGTTCCGCAGCGCCGCCTCGACCTCTCCGCTCTCGATCCGGTAGCCGCGGATCTTGATCTGCCGGTCCGCGCGGCCGGCCAGCTCGATCCGCCCGGTCCTGCGCCACCGGCCGATGTCGCCGGTCCGGTACAGGCGTGCGCCGGGCCGTCCGCCGAACGGATCCGGGACGAACCGGGCTGCAGTCAGGCCGGGCGCGCCATGGTAGCCGTGGGCCACTCCGGCGCCACCGATGTACACCTCTCCGAAGACGCCGGGCGGGACCGGCCGTAGCCCGGCGTCGAGGACGTACAGCTGGGTTCCGGCGATGACCGACCCGATCTCGATCGGGGCCGGCGAGGGGCCAATAGCGTCCGCGCCCGAGTAGATCGTGGTCTCGGTCGGGCCGTACAGGTTCCACAGGCGCACATCAGTCCCGGAGCCGATCGCGTCGGCGAGGTCCCTGGGCAGCGCCTCGCCGCCGGAGATCCGCAGCTTCACCCCGGCCGGGATCCCGCCGGCGTCGATGAGCATCCGCCAGCCCGCCGGCGTCATCTGCAGCGCTGTCGTGCCGCTGTCGGTCAGCAGTTCCCGCAGCCGGGCCGCGTCGCGCACCTGTTCCGCATCGGCGATCACCACGCACCCGCCGGCCAGCACCGGCACGAGCAGCTCGACCAGGGCTATGTCGAACGCGAAGGTCGTCACGGCGACTAGGCGGTCATCCCGGCCAAGCGCCAGCATCGGCGTCAGTGCCGCCAGAAATGCGCCGATCCCGCCCTGGGTGACGCTGACCGCCTTAGGCCGGCCGGTCGATCCCGAGGTGAAGATCGTCACGGCGGTCGCTAGCGGCGGCAGGTCCACCGGCTCGGCACTGGCGGCGGGCAGTGCCGCCAGGTCGATGACTGGTATGGGCGCTGCGGTGGACGGCAGCCCGGGTGCGCCGGTGACGCTGCTGTCGACCACGATCGCGACGGCGCCCGAGTCACCGAGCATGGTAGCCAGCCGCTGGGCCGGATAGATCGGATCCATCGGCACATAGGACGCGCCAGCCGACCAGACGCCGAGGATGGCTGGCAGCAGCCGGGCGCCGCGGGGCAGCAGGATGGCGACCCGGTCCGACACTCCGACGCCATGCCCCTGCACGGCGGCGGTGATCCGCTGGGCCAGGACGCGTACCTCGGCACCGGTCAGCGCGCCGTCGGTACCGACGGCGACGACGGACTCACCCGCACATGCCTCCCACAGCATGGCCACGGCGGTGCTCTGTCCGTCGCCGGCCGGGCCGCCATCGGGCCATACCCTCGTGACGAGGTCCCGCGTGCCGGGCGACATGATGTCCGCGGCGGCGACAGACGAGCCAGGATCGTCGCGCAGGCGCTGCAGGATGGCCAGGTAACCGTCGGCTACGAGCCGGCCGGTGGCCGGGTGGAACAGGTCGCTGTTGTAGTTCACCCGTACCCGCGGTCCATCCGGCGCGTCGGTGACGGTCAGCTCGATCTCGAACTTGGCCGTGCCGTTTCCCACCAGCTCCGGGCGCCAGCGCAACCCGCCGCGGTCCGGGACACTCCACGGCTCCTCCAGTTCGAACATCACCTGGACCAGCGGCAGCCGCGCCGGGTCGCGGTCGGGCCGGGCCACCTCTACCACCTGGGCGGATGGCAGCTCCTGGTGCGCCAGCGCCCGCCTGGTCGCGTCGTGCACCGACCGCACCAGGTCGCTGAGCGTCCCACAGGTCCCGATCCGGACCCGGATCGGGACGGTATCGGCGAACAGGCCGACGACCGACTCGGTCTCCGGCCGGGTGCGGGCCGCCGTCGGCACCGCGATCAGCAGGTCGTCGCGGCCGGTCAGCCGGGCGAGCACGACCGCGTACGCGGTCAGCAGGACGGCAAACAACGTGGTTCCGTGCTGGGCGGCGACACTCCTGAGCGCCTCGGTCAGGCTGGCGTCGATCTGGGTGCCGAGGCACGTGGCGGTGAACGTCTGGCGCGCCGGGTACGGCTCATCCGACGGCAGGGGCAGCGCCGACGGGGCACCAGCCAGCTCGGCCCGCCAGAACCGGCTGGCGGACACGTACCCGCCGTCCTCGGCGTGCTCGATCTGCCAGATGGCGAAGTCGGCGTACTGGATCGGCGGTTCGGCGGTTATCGGGTCGCCGCCGCTGGCGATGGCCTCGTAGTCCGCTGACAGCTCGTCGAACAGGACCCGGAAGGACCACCCGTCAGCGACGATGTGGTGTATCACCACCGCGAGCACATGAGCTTCCGGTGACAGCCGGACGAGGGCGGCCCGGGCTAGCGGCCCGACGGCGAGATCGAAGGGGATCCGGGCGAGCCTGCGGATATGGTCCGAGGCGGCCGCTTCCCGCTCGCCCGCGGGCAGCTGCTCAACGGAGGTGACAAGCAGCGGCTGCGGGGCCGGCTCGTCCTCGATGACCTGTACCGGCACGCCGGACTCGTTGCGGAAGGTGGTGCGCAGCGACTCGTGCCGGATCAGCGCGGCGTCCCAGGCCTGCTGCAGCGCGCTGACCTCGAGCGGACCATCCAGCCACAGCGCCCAGGCCATGTTGTAGGTGGGCTCACCGGGGTACATCTCGGCCAGCAGCCACATCCGCCGCTGGCCGAACGAGGTCGGGAACTCGTATACAGCCACGATCAGCCTTCCTGTTTCCGGGCAGCCGCTAGCTGATCCACCGCGACCATGCGCAGTTCCGCGGTGTAGTGCTGGCCCTGGGCGTCGGTCAGCCAGGCCTGGTCCGGGGTGGGCATCATCTCGACGACGCTCACTGTCGCCTCAGGGCCGACGGCGCGGCGAGAGCGGCGCAGCGACCGGCAGATCAGGTCGATCGACGCGAGACTGGTCAGGTCCGCGTAGATCGGTTTTTTTTCGCCAGCGAACCTGAGGAACACGTGCCGTGGCATTCCGTGGCGCGCCGCCCACGCCCTGGCTTGCAGATAGCGGGCACTCTCGTCGGCGGTGTCGGCGAATGCTGGCTCGGTAGCGGGGAGCCGCCATGTCTCGCGGCTTACCACGAGATCGTCGATCGTGACGCGCGGCACGTGCGTCCCCTGCGGAACCACGTCGAAATGGTTCGTGCTCGAGGTGCCGATCAGGTCGCCGACGACCTCGAGCAGACCGCGCTCGAACGTTCCGTCGCGGCGCCGCACCCGCAGTCCCGTGGGCGAGCCGATCAGGTCGCAGTCGCCGATTGCCACGGTCGCTGGCGGGTCGTAGCCGCAGGAATCGCGGGCGAAGACGAGCCGGAGATCACCCGGCGACGGCAGCACGTTGCAAAGCCGGGTGGAGGTGCCGCCCATCTCGCCGGACTCGGCGAACCACACGGCAGGGCCGCGCAGGTCGTGCCGCATGCCGGCGTGCAGGCCGTCCGGGTCGGGGTGAAACGCCAGCCAGGTGGCGTAGCGTATGGTCACGAGGCTGGGGTGGACCTCGCCGAGCACCCAGGAGAGCCGCCCGCCGGTGGCGGCGTCGGCACCCGCGATCATCAGGTCAGGGCTGTGGTGCACCGCCATCGGCCAGGGCAGCGGCTGGGCGGGGAACGCCGCTGTCACCCGCTGCCGCAGGTCGGCGGCCCGGAGCTGAACCCGCCTGGCGTCCGCCGGCAGGTCCAGGATGGCCGACCAGCGCTGCCGGACCGTGTCCATCACCGGCCCGATGAGTTTCGGCGGGTCGGCCAGTGCCTCACTGACGAGCATCCAGACGTCGGCGAACGGCACGACGCCGGTGCCGAGCGCGGCCGCCCGGTTCCGGTAGGCCTCCTCGAACCGCCGCGCGTACAGCGCGCCGATGGTCGCGGTGAACCACCGTGCGCCGTCGAGCACCAGCGCCAGCGGCGCGCGCAGGCCATCCAGTACATCCGTGCCCAACCGCACCGTGTCGCCGCGCAGGCACTCTTCGTACGCGATCGTGCGGCCGGCGTACAGCTCTCCCGCCCGGCGCGTCGGCGGGAGATCGGCCAGCCGGGTGAACGTCGCCTCCAGGTTGTTCATGGCCACTGCGACCCGCTCCGGGTCACCGGCGGCACCGGCCAGCTCGTCCCGGGCCGTGGTCAGCTCCCCCAGCGCCCTTTCGGCCGGCCCGCGGATACTGTCGTCGGTGACCCGTGACAGCAGCTCCCGCATGGCGTGCTCGGGCCGCATATCCTGCGGACCCACCTCGACCTGCCAGGCCAGCCGGTTGCTGTCGGCCAGCCGCGCCAGCACCGCGAGGACCTCTGCGTCATCGCCGAGCCCGCTGCGGGGATCGGCGAGCACCTCGGCCGCGACACCGCGAGCGTCGCGGATGCCATCGCAGGCCCGCATGACCGCCGCATCGGCCGGCGTCAGCGGAACCGGGGGCGCCAGCGGGACGCGCAGCAGCGGGCCGTCGACACCCGTGAACGGGAGCCGCCGCGGGACGAGCCAGGGGCGCAGCGCGTCGCCATGTCGCGCTAGAAGCGCCCGCACGGCCCAGCCCTCCAGATAGGTGACCCGGGCGGCCAGCGAGAACGCCGGTGCGGCGTGCGTGATGCGGACGCCGGGGCCGTCGTCGATCCGTGCCCAGCTCACCGGGCCGAAGAAGCCGATGGTGTCGTTCTTCGCGCAGTAACGCTGCACATAGCTCGCGACGAGCGCCTGGTGCTGCCTGCGCTGCGCGTTGCGCTTGCCTGGCTCAGGCCCGCGGCGGACTACCGCGTCGATGCCGGTCGTCAGCGCGTGCCGGTTCTGCCAGGCGACCGCTTCCCGCAGCCTCGGCAGGCAGGCCGCGTAGTGCAGCGCTGCGGACAGCCGCTGGACCGCGGCGGTGAACTCGGCGGCGTAGACGGCGCTAGCACCGTCGACCCGGTCCCGCGCGGCCGGGTCCGAGGCGGCGTTGGCTGCGTCCGCGGCACGGGCGAGGTCGGCATCCCCCAGCGTGACGAGCAGATGGACCGGGAAACCCGACCCGCGCAGGCACACCGTTCGCCACAACGCCCAGTCGTCGGTCAGCCGCACCAGATGCGGCGCGGGAGCGGATGCCTGGTCAGGCGCAACGGCCGGGGCGGCCACCCGGTAGGCGCTGCGGTCCCTGCGGCCTATGCTGGCCGGCGCCCCGGCCGGTCGCGGGGCACGGACCGCGGCCCGGCCAGCCGGCTGTGCCGCGTCAATGGCGGCGGCACTGGCGGCGAGGGTGGGTGTCTCGTAGAAGGTAGCTATCCGCAGCTCGACGCCGAACATTTCGCGGATCCGGAACATCAGCCGCCCCCCCGACAGCGAGTTGCCGCCGAGCGCGAAGAAACTGTCCTCGCGGCCGATCTCGCCACCGCGGGGCCCGTCCGCGGGCAGCAGCAGCCGCCAGATGTCGGCGAGCCGTTCCTCGGTGGCGCTTTGCGGGGGCGAGGCCGGCCCGAGAGTCTCCCGCTCGGGTGCGGGCAGCGCGGTCCGGTCGACCTTGCCGTTGGCGTCGAGCGGGAGCCGGCTGACCGCCTTGAACCCGGTCGGTATCAGGTAATCCGGTAGCCGGGCCGCGAGAAAGTCACGCAGTAGTGACGGCCGCAGCGACTTCGGGTCTACGCCGTCGGCCGGAACCACGTAGCCGATCAGATACCGCTGTTCGCCTTCGCCAGCCACCAGGACCACGGCTTCCCGCACTTCCGGATGCGAGCGGAGAACCGCGGCGACCTCGCCTGGCTCGACCCGGAACCCGCGGATCATGACCTGATCGTCGACGCGGCCGGCGAGTTCCAGGATCCCATCCGCGCGCCATCGGGCCAGGTCGCCGGTCCGGTACAGACGAGTGCCGTACCCGGACGGGTCGGGTACGAACGCCCGCGCGGTGGCCGTCGCGTTCCCGATGTAGCCGCGAGCCAGCCCAGCCCCACCGGTGTACAGCTCGCCTGTCACGCCGATAGGGGCCGGCCGCCCGTTCTCGTCCAGAATGTGCACGACGGTGTGCTGGATCGGGCATCCGATCGGCACCGTCTCCCCAGCCTGGCCCGGGTGGGTCATGACATGGCAGGCGGTGAAGGTGGTGTTCTCGGCTGGACCGTACCCGTTGACCAGCGGTCGCCCGTTGCGCGCCGCGAGCACGGTGCGAACCGTGTCCGGATTGAGCACGTCGCCGCCCGCCAGGACAAGGGAGACGTCGGCAATCGCGGAGATGTCCGTCTCGGCTAGCCGATGGAACAGCCCGGCGGTGAGCCAGACGACCGTCACCCCGGAGCGCAGCAGCGCCGCGACATCGGTCAGCCCGAGCGGACCGGGCGGCGCGATCACGATCGTGGCGCCGGTCAGCAGCGCGCCCCAGATTTCCAGCGTGGAGGCGTCGAGAGCGACCGGGGCCAGGTGCAGCAGCCGCTCACCGGGACCGAACGAGGCGAACGACGGATTGCTGATCAGCCGGACGACCGCGCGGTGCGGCACGGCCACGCCCGTCGGGACCCCGGTCGAGCCCGAGGTGAAGCTGACGTAGGCCAGGCTCAGCGGATGCGAGACATCCGGCGGCACGCTCTCGTCGCCGCCGGACGCGGTGGCCCCCGCATCGGTCACCGTATCGACGTGGACCAGGTCCACGCCCGCCAGTTCGGGCATCGCGGCGGCGGTCTTGGCCGTGACCAGCACGATCCGGGCGCCCGCGGCGGCGATCATGGCGGCGAGGTGCGGCGGCGGGGTGCCGATGCCAAGCGGCAGGTAGGCACCGCCGACCTTCAGCACGCCCAGCAGCGCGGCGATGAGGCCGGGGCCGCGCTCCAGCGACACCCCGACCGGGGTATCGGTGCTCACGCCGCGGCGGCGCAGCAGCCAGGCCAGGGCGTTACTGCGCCGGTCGAGCTCGGCGTAGGTCACCGAGTCAGCTCCGAAGACCAGCGCCGTCGCGTCTGGATTCCTGGCCACCTGGGCCGCGAACAGCGCGGGGATAGTCGCAACCGCGGGGTATGCCAGGCCGGTCCGGCTCCACCCGGCCACGACGTCACGCTCGGCCGCTCTGCCGAGGTCCAGATCGGCCAGCGGCTTCGAGAGGTCGCTCGCGAGCTCGATCAGCGTGTCGCGCAGCTGGCCTAGCATCCGCTCAGCGGAGCCGTCCGCGAAGCGGCAGCGGTTCCAGTGGAACGACAGGTGGAGCTGCGGCTCGTCAAAAGCGCACAGCATCAGCGGATATGACGACAGCCGGTCCATCCTGGCCGAGCTGGGGGCCGCGTCCCGGCCGGCCAGGCCCGTCTGCAGCCGACGCCGGTCGAACACGAGCAGGCAGTCGATCGGCGCGGTGTCGGCGGGAATCCCGGCCCAGGCCAGGGCCGACCCGATCGGCGTGCGCTGGTGGGCTCTGATCCGGCGGATCCCGTCGTTCACCGCCGTCAGCAGCTCGCGCACGGACCAGCCCTCGCCGACGCGGACGCGCAGCGGCACCGTGTTGATCAGTGGTCCGATGACGGCATCGGCGCCAGGGATGCTGTCGCGCCCGCACGCCCGCGTCACCGCGATGAGCACGTCGGTGACGCCGCCATAGCGCGCTCGCAGCAGTGCCCATGCGGCGCTGACCATGGTGCTGGAGGTCAGGCCGGCGGCGTCGGCTGCCTCGCGGATCAGCTCGGAGTCTGCCCGGGAGAGCACCGTCTCGGCCTTCATCGGCTCGGCGGTCCCGGCCACCTGCTCGCCGAGATAACCAGGCAGCGGTCGCGGCAGCGCGGCGCCGGCCAGGTATTCGGTCCAGAACTGCGCGGAGGCGGCCGGGTCGGTCGTCTGCCACCACCGGACGAACTCACCGAACGGAGGGCTCGGCGGCTCCGGCGTGGCGCGGTCTGCGCGGAGCGCCGCGTACGCCGCGCACGCCTCCTCGATCACCAGCCGCATGGAGCGGCCGTCCAGCAGCGCATGGTGGAAGGTCAGCACGGCGCGGTACATGGAGGAGTCAGCACTACCGCCGCCGGACGGCGCGATCCAGCGCAGGATCGTGAGGCGTACCGGCGGCCGCTGAGTCGGCTCGAATGGCTCGCGCCGGTCTGCTCGCAGGAACGACTCGAACGCCTGGTCCGGTCCGCTGGCCGGCGGCTGCGGCAGGTCGCGCCTTCGGACATCGAGCGACGCGTCCGGGTCGGCCACCTGGACCAGACCCTCGCCGTCGTCCAGGCGGAACGTTGTGCGCAGGACCTCATGCCGCCGAGCGACGAGCTGCCAGGCCGCCTCGAACGGCTCCGGCTCCAACGGGCTTTCCCAGTCCAGGGTGGCCTGGATGACGTCGATACCGTCGCCGGGGAACCGCATGTAGTTCAGGATCATGCCTCGCTGAGCTGGCAACGCGGGATACCGCCCCGGCGCCCCGATCTGTGCCGCTGCTCTCGTCGGCAGCTGGGTCAACTGCTGCCACCCTGCTCGCGGGTGTCCATCCAGCGGCGCAGTGACGCCGGGCGCATGTCGGTCCAGGTTTCCTCGATGTAGGCCAGGCACTCCTCCTCGGAACCGGTGAAGCCGTCCCGGCGCCAGCCGGCCGGCAGCTCTCGCGCCACTGGCCAGATCGAGTACTGCTCCTCATCGTTGACTACGACCGCATGTGGGCGCGCGTCGATGGCATCAGGCATTTGGCTACTCCGTTTCACCTTCAGGATGTGCCCGTACTGGCCGCCAGCAGCCGCTGGCGCATGAGGAACTTGCGGACCTTGCCGGTCGGTCCCGTCGCGATCTCGTCGTCGGGAATGGTCACGATCCTGCGCGGCAGGGGCCCCGCGGCCGCGCCGAGCGCCGCGCCGACCTCGCCGTCGCGGTGCCGGGCCGCGTCGGCGTCGGCGGCGAGCAGCAGCAGCACCTCGATGACCAGCTTGCCGTCGTCACCGCGGGCCGCCAGGACCGTGCAGTCGCGAACGTCCGGGCAGTGCTTGAGTATGCGTTCCTCGGACAGTGCGGTATAGAGCCAGTTCCCGCCGCCAAGGTTGACCGCGTCACTGACCCGGTCCATGTGGTAGAAGTAGCCGTCCTCGTCCCGGTACATCAGGTCGCCGGTCAGGTAGTAGCCGTTCAGCCGGGTGCGGAAGGTATTGACCGAGTCGTTCCAGTAGCCGAGCGCCAGCGTCGGCGACTTCATCGCGGCCATCCCCACCTCGCCGGTCGCGACCTCCTGCCCGGTCTGCGTGTCGACCAGGATGATCTCGGCGAACGGCTGGGCCTTGCCGACGCAGCGCCCGTAGCGATCGCTGTCGAAGCGGTGGCTGATCCCGAACCCGCCGTATCCCATCTCGGTCGAGCCGAGCGTGTCGTTGAACCGGGAGCCGGGCAGGCTGACGATCTGGCCGCCGGAGTAGGCGTGGTGACTGCCGACGGCGACCAGCCGGCGGATGTGCGCCTCATGCGCGCAGTCACCGCTGTTCGACCAGAACCGGACCGAGCTGACATCGCGGTTAGTCAGGTCGTAGCAGGCCAGCTCGGCCCAGGTGATGGCAAAGCCGTAGACCGCGGTCGGGTGCCAGCGCTCGATGGCCTCGATGATGACCTCGCCGCTGCGCGCGAACGCGCCGCCCTGCCCCGACAGGCACAGCAGTTCGTACCCGTTGCACAGCGCCTCGTTCAGGATGATGACGCCGGCCGTGTGCGCCTGCGGGAACGCGGATAGCTCACGCACCGGGCCGTGCTGGCGCGGCTCGGTCAGCCGGACCGCCCGCACGGCCGCGAACAGGCTCTGGTTGGAGTGCACGACGGCGGCGGGCATGCGCGTGGTGCCGGACGAGTGGGTGATGGCCACCGGATCGTCGGGGTGATGCCGGTAGTGCGCGGGCGCGGCGGACGGATCGCCCGTCCCGGTCTCGGCCGCATCGCCGAGGATCGGTGCGCCAAGGTCGTGTTCGGCCATCCCCTCGTGGTCGGCGTCGATGATCACCCCGACGGCGCGCAGCCGCCGGATGTACTCGACCGCGATGTCGGCCGGCATGCCGCCGTTCATCAGGGCCGGTATCGCCCCGAGCCAGGTCAGCGCGAGAAAGTTGAGGTTCACGTCGGCCGCCGACGTCACGTAGATCGCGACCGGGTCACGTCGCCCGATGCCGTGCCGGGTAAACCACTCCGCCCGGGCGGCGACCTGTCTCGTCAGCGTGCGCAGCGATAGCGGCGTCCAGGCCGCGATGCCGTCCACGTCGGTGTCGAACGTCACCCGCGGCATGTCCATGTCGGCGCCGTGCTCAGCCAGCCTGAGCAGCACGTTGCCAGCACCGAGTTCCTGATCTGCGGCCAGTACCGCCCGCAGGTTGCCCGCACTCACTTATCTGCCTCCTGCTCGTGGTCATGCGATCTCGCGGCTGAACAGCCGGGCCGACAGCGCCACGGCCACCAGGGCCAGCCCGACCAGTATCGCGGCCGCCTCCCAGACGACTGACGCGCCGATGTGGTCCAGGAACAGCGCCCGCATGCTGTTGGCCGTCCACGCCCACGGGTTCCACAGCGCGACGTCCCGCACCCACAGCGGCGCGACCGACAACGGGATCAGCAGCCCGGCCAGCAGTGAGAGCGGCTGGGCCAGCCCGTTCATCAGCGTGGGGAGCACGCTCTCGTTGGGCACGGCCAGCGCCAGCGCGTATGCGATCGAGACGCCGAGCAGCACCGTCACCGCCAGCACGATCAGGGCCAGCACGAAGTTGGCCGGCCGCACCCGCAGCCCGAATATCAGGGCTAGCACGGTGATGAGGACCGATTGGATGCTGACCCTCAGCACCAGCGTCAGTTCGCGCCCGAGCAGCAGGCCACTGCGGGAAAGCGGGGTGACCTGGAACCGGCTGATGACCCCCTGGCGCATCGCGGCGAGCAAGGCGAATCCGCCGAACAGGCCGCCGAACAGGCCCGTGATGCACAGCAGCGAAGGCACGTAGATCTGAAAGGCGGCCTGGTAGCTCGGCGCGTGCAGGACCGACTTGAGGAACGGTGTGAAAAACAACAGGAACGCCACGGGCTGGAACAGCAACGTCACGATGACGATCGGGCTGCGCACCAGCAGCCCGCCTTCGTACTGCAGGGTGAGCCAGGTATCACGGGCGAGCTTCACGGCCGTGCCTTCCGTCGCGGTGCGCGTTCATGCGATCTCGATCTCGCGGTCGAACAGCCGTGCTGACGCCGTCACAGCGATCAGGGCAATCCCGGCCAGGATGACGCTCGCCTCCCACACGACCTGGGCGCCGATGTTCCCCTGGAAGACGGCCCGCATGCCGTTGGCCCCCCAGGCGAACGGGTTCCACCGGGCGACGTCCCGTACCCACAGCGGCGCTACCGACAGCGGGATCAGCACCCCGGCCAGCAGCGCGAGTGGCTCGGTGACCCCGTTGGTCAGGTTCGCGAGCGCGCTCTGGGTAGGTACGAAGATCGCCAGCAGATAGGAGATCGAGACGCCGATGAGCACCATCAGCGCCAGCAGGACCAGGGCCACCAGGACGTTAATGACCGGCGCCCGGAGCCCGAAGAACAGGGCTATCACGGTGATGACGACACCCTGAAAGCAGGTCAGCAGGACGAACACCAGTTGCCGGCCGAGCATCAGGCCGACCCGGCTGAGCGGCGTGACCCGGAACCGGCCGATGACCCCCTGGCCGATCGCGGCGAGCATGGCGAACCCGGCAAACATGCCGCTGAACACGCCCATGGCGGTCAGCAGCGAGGGCACGTAGATCTGGTAGGCGCCGCTGTACGTGGAGACGCCCATGACGGACTTGAGGAACGGGGTGAACAGGAGCAGGTAGGTGACGGGCTGGAGCAGCGAGATGGCGATATTGACCGGGTTGCGTACCAGCAGCCCGGCTTCATACTGAAGGGTCAGCCACGTGTCGCGGGCAAGCTTCATAGCTGCTGCCTTTCCTGCCTTTCCGGTTTCCGCATCACTCAGCCAGGGTCCGGCCGGTCTTGGCCAGGAATACGTCGTCGAGGCTCGGGCGGCGGGTCTCGATCGCCCCCGGCTCGATCCCCTTGGCGCTCAGCGCGCGCATGACCTGCGGGACGGCCGTGGCGGCACTGTCCACGTAGAGCCGCAGGGTGTGCTCGATGGTCTCGCAGGACTGCACGTACGGCTGTTCGGCAAGGACCTTGGCTGCTTCGAGCACGGTGGCCGGCTCGGGAGCGCCCGCGGTGCCCGGCGTGGCCAGGTCGACGATGACGACGTCGCCGGAGATCTCCCGCTTGAGGTCCGACGGGGTGCCCTCGGCGACGATCAGCCCCGCGTCGATGATCGAGATCCGGTCGCACAGCGCGTCAGCCTCGTCCAGGTAGTGCGTGGTGAGGAAGATCGTCATGCCCTGGTCGCGGAGCCTGCGCACCTCCTGCCACATGCGAGCCCGGCTCGGCGGGTCCAGCCCGACGGTCGGCTCGTCCAGGAAGACGACCTGCGGCGAGTGGATCACGCCGAGCGCCACGTCCAGGCGCCGGCGCTGCCCGCCCGAGTAGGTGCCGATGGTGCGATCGGCGAAGCTCTCCAGCTGGAAGGCCGCAATGGCCGCCCCGGCCTGCCCCTGCGCGGCGGATTTCGAGGCGCCGTACATCCGCGCCTGGTGCACCAGGTCGCGCCGTGCGGTGGACTGCTTGTAGGTGCCGCTCTGCTGGGCCACGAAGCCGATGTGCAGCCGCACTTGCGCCGGGGCGCGCCGCAGGTCGATCCCGGCGATCGTAGCGTCGCCGCCGTCCGGGCGGATCAGCGTGGTCAGCATCCGGAGGGTGGTCGTCTTCCCGGCTCCGTTGGGCCCGAGAAAGCCGAAGATCTCGCCGCGCTGAACGGAGAAGTCCACGCCGCGGACCGCGTCGACTGTGATGGCCTTGCGGCCGCGCTTGGAATGGTACGACTTGCGTAGACCGCTGGCCTCGATCATCGGGTCTCCTGGCCTGCGTAGCAGGCCGGGAGCGGCCGGATACTGACACGGCGGCAATCCCAGGACGCCAACGTAAGATCACCTCGTCAGGCTAGATGGGCCAGCTTCCTACACGACGGGCGCGGTGCTGGCTGCGGCAGCGCGCGCCAGCCGGTCCGAGAGCGCCGGCCCGAGCCGCGCCATCGGACCGGGCAGCAGCATGTACCGATGATCACAGTCCAGCTCGACCGCCTCGACCGGGCCATCCACGAACGGCCGCCAGTTCTCCAGCTTCTCGGCCAGCCCGGGCGGATTTCGGGTGGCGGAGAAGAACAGCATGGGACAGTGCACGCGCCCGGCCTGGTGGTAGCGGGCCACCTTGACGTTGTTCTTGATCACGCGCTGCAGCGCACGCAGACGCTGCTCCGGCCACTCGGCGAGCCCCGAATCCGGCCGCCGGCGGACCAGCTCGAGCATCCGGGCCTCGGGCTCCGGATCGGCGGGGGTCAGCGCGGGCACGTAGCCGAACTGCGCCAGCACCAGGTTGTAGACCATCCAGGGCTCGTTGCTGAGCGCGATTCCCTCGGTATCGTCCACCCTGGAGTCCAAGATGATAAGCAACCCGATCTGCTCGCCGCGGCGCTCGAGCTCCTCCGCGATCGCGAAGGCGATGTTCCCGCCCAGTGACCACCCGAGCAGGTGATAGGGACCAGATGGCTGCGCCATCCGGATCTGGTCGGTGTAGTCCCGCGCCATCTCCCTCATGGAGACCGGCAATGGCTCGGGTCGCCGCAGGCCACGGGCCTGTAGACCGTAAATAGGGTAGCTGGCATCGATGTGCGGGAGCAGGGCCAGGTAGCACCAGCTCAGGCCGACCACGGGGTGCGCGCAGAACAGCGGAGGGCCGTCGCCGGTCCGGATCGGCATGAGCAGATCGAGGATTCCGCCCGCTGCTTTGGCCGTCGTGCGGTTGAACCGCACGGATTGCAGGTCTTCGGCCATCGGCATCGCCGCTGACGACCGCCCGCCCGTCGCGTCCGCGGCGGTCGTATCCCGGACCTGGGCCGGCGGCCCGGACGCGGGAACGGGCGCAGGCTCCGGCAGGGCCGTGAACGACAGTCCCGCCTCGCGTACTCGCCGGATCAGCAACGCGGTGATCTCGACGATCCGCAGATCCAGATCATCCTCGGTCAGGCCGGCCGGAACAAACTCGGTGGACGAGGCGAAGTCGTGCAGCAGCACGATGCCGCCATCTCTTTCGATGAGCCGCTGCATGATGGCATCGACGCAGGCGTGCACGCTCTGCCCGTGCCGGTAGATGATGTTCCAGTCCTGTCCCTGCGCGTGCCAGCCGACCGGGCCGGCGAAGCCGGGCACCGGCCAGTCGCCCATGCCGTATGGCGGGCGGAACCACGGGGTACCGCTGAGATACTCGCTGATCCGCCCGGCACACCGGGTCAGCTCCTTGGCCGCGTGCTCGGCCGAGGAGAACGGGCGGTGCCGATCGCCGTGCAGCCCGATCACGTGCCCGCAGTCCCGGATCACCGCCAGCACGTGGCGATGCCGTTCGATGCTCTCGCCCAGCACGAAGAAGGTCCCGGGCACGCTCTGCTCGCGCAGCAGCTGCGCCAGCTCTGCCGTCCTGGGCCCGGGGCCGTCGTCGAAGGTCAGCGCGACGGTATGGGGCGGAAGTTCGGGCGTGCCACACAACAGACGAGTCACGTCCTTGGTCATCCGCGCCTTCCGGGGTGAATGGTTACGAATAGTCCGATACCAGCTACATAGCAGGCAATAGTCAGACTTTAGCCCAGGCTGGCCGGACCGCCTAGACCCCTTGATCATTCGGGTCAGCCCGGCCGGCCGCGGCCAGCGCGACGAGCCGCGCGACGGCGGTGCCGGTGCCCCCGGCGGCGGAGAATTCCGCGCCGATCCGGCACGCCCGCGCGCGGTAGCCCGGCTCGTCGAGCAGGGCCGTCACAGCCGCGGCGAGCTGCGCCGGTGTTGCCTGGGCGAACGAGACCGCGATACCGGCTCCGGCCCGCGTCACCTGCTCCGCCACGGACAGCTCGCCCAGCCGAATCGGCGCGACGACCAGCGGAACGCCGCACACGAGCGCCTCGTTGACCGTGCTCTGCCCGCCCGTGCACACCACCGCGTCCAGGCGCGGCATGAGTTCGAGCATCGGGATCCGCGGGGTGACCAGGACGTGCGGTGGCGGATCGGGGATCAGCTCCGGGCTCGCATTGACTATGGCCTGTGCCCGGCCTGCCATCGGCTCCAGGGCCGCCATCATCCGCCGGACGAAGCCGTGCACTAGGTGCGCGGACAAGGTCCCGGCGGTGACGAGGACGTGCCGCCGACCGGGATCCAGCCAGTCCCAGTCGAAGCCGGGGTCCGTGCGCCGCGGGCCGAGCGCGGCCCCGACCAGCACGCAGTTGTTTGGCATCGGCACCGTGCAGGTCAGCGCCGCGCTGGTCGTCGCGATCACCAGGTAGGGCGAGAAGCGCAGGTCGACACGATCGTCGGGGGACAGGCCAGCCCGCTCCCAGGCCTGCTGGAGTTTTGAGCGGACAAACTCCTGCAGGCCGGGCTCCGCGGCAGGCGGGGTGAGTTCGAGTACGCCGGCGCACAGGCTTGCCCACCGCACGCCCTGTTTGTACGCGGCCAGCGCGCCGGCCAGCGCGTACTGGTCGGCGACGACCACGTCGGGCTGGTACTCCGCTACGGCGCGGTCGACCGGGCCCTGGATGAAGCGGTTGAGCGGCACTACGTACTCGTCCCACAACTCCCGCACCGCGGCCGTGCCTGACTGGTGGAACTCGCGGTAAGAGCGCTTGCCGGTCGGATAGATGGTCGCGCCGGGTCGCAGCAGCGGACCTAGGTTGCTCTCGGGCCCGCACCAGGCCACCTCGTGCCCGCTGGCGGCTAGCGCGTCACCGATGGCCACCGCAGGCCACAAGCGGGCCACAACAGGTACAGGCACGAAGAGGAACCGCGACACGCCGTTATCATCACACATGTGGACAGTTGCGATGCCTCCTGAGGTAATGCCTCTATCAAGGGCGGCACCGTGACCGCGCTGGAGGCGGTATCGGTGTACCTGCCGCCGGTCCGGACGCCGATCGAAAGCCTGGCTGGCCCGCTGGGCCTGACTAGCATGCAGGTCAGGCTCTTCCGCCGCTTTCACGGGCTGCGGAAAGTCGGCCGCGACCCGGATACGTCGCTCTCCGGCCTGCTGCTGAAGGCCGCCGCCGGGCTGGACGCGCTCCGCGGCCAGGAGCACCGCGTCCGCTACGTGCTTTACGCACGGGCCATGCCTGTGGTCGCGCCCTATCCGGTCAACCCGCTGCACGAGGTCTGCAGCGCCCTCGGCCTCGGGCACGCGCTCACGTTCACCGTCACCCAGCAGTCCTGCGCCAGCGGTCTCCTGGCCATCGACATGGCCGGGCGGCTGCTCGCCGCCGACCCTGACGCGGCGGACGGCCCGTATGATCAGGCCCGCCCGCTCGCGCTTGTCCTGGCGGGAGAGAAGGCATTCACTCACGACGCCCAGGTTTTCGCGGACACCACGTTCTTCGGCGAGGGCGCCTCGGCCTGCCTGGTCAGCGCGTTCGGCGTCCGCGACCGGCTGCTGGCTTACGCGTCCAGCGTGCGGGGCGACTTCGACAGCGCCGCCGGCGAGAACGACGCTCGGTTGCAGCGCGAGTACCGGCCCTTGCTGGCCGAGGTGATGCTCCGGGCACTGGCCGAGGCCGACCTGACGCTGGACGACATCCGGGTCATATTGCCGCACAATGTCAACATGGTGACCTGGCAGCGGATGTGCGTGCTGCTCAAGTTCCCGCGCGAACGGGTGCTGTTGGACAACATCCCCGACAGCGGCCACGTTTTCTGCGCGGACCTGTTCGTCAACTACCAGACCGCGTGCGAGCGCGGCCTGCTCCAGCCGGGCGACCGTTACCTCGCCGCCGCAGTCGGCGCCGGCGGCGGGGCGACGTTCGCGGCGATGGTGTTCGAGCACTGACCGAGCGAGCCGAGGAGACCCGAGATGGCAACACCAGAGACCAGCGTGGATGCTGAGTTCCGGCGGCGGGTGGTGGACACGTTGACCACCACGCTGGCCGGGCTGCTCGACCGCCCCGAGCCGGTCACCGAGGACATGCGGCTGATGGAGGAACTGGGGCTCAGCTCCACGCTCGCGCTCGAGTTGCTGCTCGAGTGCGAGGACCGGCTGGAGATCCTCATCGATGTCGAGCAGATGGATCAGGATCAGATGAAAACGGTCGGGGATCTGGCCGTGTTCGTGGCCGGTAATTCGCGGCCGAGTTAGCCGCGTGTTCGTGGCGCGCCCGCCGACCGGGCCGCCGCTCCGCTACGACCTGCACCTGGTACGGGCCGGGCGGCGCGCCTTCACCGGGCCGGCCGGGTTCCTCGCCGAAGCGGAGAACCGGGCCCGGGTCGGCGAGTACCTGGCGGACCTGGGCCGGCCCTACGGGCGCGACGTGTCGGCCGCCCTGTTCGGCGAGCCGCCGTCATCTGACCTGGGCCAGTCCTACGGTGAGATGGCCGAAGCCCTGATCGGGTCCGTCGTGCCGGCCGCCGAGCCCGCCGACCTGCTCGTGCTCGCGTTCTCCGTCCACGACCTGCGGCCCGGCCGCCAGACGGCCGCGTATCTCAGTCACCTCACGCCGGGCGAGCCGATGGCGTTCGCCGTCTGTGACCAGGGCTCGGCCGCGGCCTTCAGCGGCTTGCGGATTGCCCGCGAGTATGCGGCGTCGGCCGGGCTCCGGCGGGCGCTGCTGGTGGTGGCCGAGCAGGCGGCTCTGCCGTATGACGCCCCGGTGGCGTTGCCGTCGCAGCACCGGGCCGTCGCGATGCTCTTCGCCAGCGGCCTCGGCAGCAGCAGGCCGGACAGCAGCGGGCCCGGCCGAGACAGCGCGGTCGGGCCGGTCCGGGTCGCCGGGGTGCGCCAGCACCCGGGCGTCCCGCCCGGCGACGTCGCCGCCCTCGCCGCCGCCGACCCGGCCGGGCTGGCGGCGGGCCACCAC
>JBOHCG010000040.1:0-25464 GCA_050698735.1 Streptosporangiaceae bacterium
CGGGGGTCACCCGTCATCCCGCTGACCCACTGCCCGCCAGGTCAACGGGGGTCCAGATATGCCTTGATGATGTCTCTCATGGGCGAGCCCTCCCAGCAAAGAGCCTGGCTTGCCGCTAGTTGCCGTCGGGCAACGTCGTCAAGTTCCGGGGCCGGACGCCGGCCGTTGTCTGAGCAGCGATGAGCTAGGGGATAAGCTCGGCTACTCGGGGGCGACCATACGATCCGTCGAGTCCGGGCACCGCGTCCCGAAACCAGAGCTGGCGAAAGCCGCTGACGGGTTCTTCGGCTTCCCGAAGGTCTTCGAGCTGATGGAGGAGCGGCTAAGGGACCTGCCGTTCCCCGAGTCGTACCGCCCTTTCGTCCCGTATGAGAAGACGGCGCGGGTGCTGCGGATCTTCGAGCCTGCCCTGATCACGGGCCTGATCCAGACGGAGGCATACGCGCGTGCCGTCCTGGGCAAGCGACCGCACACCACCGAGGACGAGATAGAGAACCTGCTCGCGGTGCGGCTGGCGCGGCAGGAGATCCTGACCCGGGAGGATCCGCCGCTGGTGTATGCGCTGGTGGATGAGGCGGTGCTGAACCGTCAGGTGGGGACGGCGGACGTGATGCACGCCCAGCTCCTGCAACTGGCAGACCTGGCTGAATGGCCTAACATCAGCATCCAGATCGTGCCCTACACCGCAGGCGGGCACATCGGCTTGCTCGGCGCCTTCACGATTGCCGAGCAGCCCGATATGTCCGTTATCGTGTTCCTGGAGAACGCGGGGGACGGCACGACCGCAGAAGATACCGACCGCGTGTCACAGATTGTCGCGCGCTTCGATGCCCTGCGGGGCGAGGCGCTTCCCGTGGGGGGATCAAGAGACTTGATCATCAAGGTAGCTGAGGAACGATGGACATCATGAACTGGCGTAAGAGCAGTTACAGCGGCGCGAACGGCGGGCAGTGCGCCGAGGTCGCGACCGCGCCCGGCACGGTCCTTGTCCGCGACTCCAAGGACCAGGATGGTCCCGTGCTCGCGGTGAGTCCCAAGACGTGGGAGGCATTCGCGGCGAGGCTGAAGGCCACCGCATAGACCGAACAGTGACCCCCGGCAGGGAACGGGCTGCCGGGGTCACGGGTCCGGGGTTTGTTTCTCCGGGCAAAGGAGTAAGCCCCCCGCAGGTCTCCTGCGGTAGCATTCCCCCGGCGTCTTGTCGTCCGCCATGCGCGGCGGTTGCCTTCGGATATCTTCCGCCTGGTCTCATCGGAATGATGGAACCCGTTGTGCAGCTTGTTGAACAGTCCGAAATGGGACAGCTTGGCTATCCATTCGGCTTCCGCCCGGCACATGGCAGACTCGTCCACCGTGTCCAGCACGGTCACGACGGGCACGTTGTGCTCAAGCCACGCGGCAAGCCGCTCGTTCGACTGCCGCAGCCACCCGGCATGACGGGCACGATGACGCAGTTTCAGCCGGGTCTCCGGGTCTTTCACCGTCCGCCCGACGTAGACCGGGAAATAGGGCTTGTGCGGGTCAAGGAGAGCATAGATATGGGCTTTCGCACGATCACCTGACCTCGCCGCTAAGGCGCTGCACCTGCCGCCAGCTTTCAGCGGGAACCTCCCGCCGGTTGCTCCCGCCAATGGTGACGCGCTCGATAAGGCCGCCCTTGTCCTCCGCGTTGCGCTTGCGGAGGGCGAGACCTTCCATTTCGGCGTTCATCTCGTCCGTGACCGACTTCCGGTAGGAACGGGCTCGGGCTTGTTGGCGTCCGCGAACGCGGCATCCCAGTAGTTCTTTATGTGCGCGTCCGCCTTCGGCAGGCTATCCGTGCGGTACCCGCTGATCATGCAGGCTTCCTGCAATTCGGTGATCGCGGTCTCCCATTCGGGATGGCTCTCGTCGTGCTGCATGAGGACGGGGATCAGGAACGGCATCCGGTACCCGATATAGGCGGCTGTCGCCTGGGCTACCGGGCTGCCGAACGGGTCGGCGATCGCATAGAAAACTGCCTGCCTCGCGCCCTGGGCGTGCGCCACGTCGGCCTTGCACTTCTCCCGGTGCTCATAGAGGGGCTGAAGGTCGTGCTCAAGACCGTCCCGCTTTTCCTTCAGCGCGGACAGCTCGGCATCCCACGCGGCGAAGCGCACCTTCGCCTCCACCCGGCTCTCAGCCCAGTCGGAATCACGCTGAGACGCCCATTCGGCGGTTTCCCCTCCACCCGGTCGAAAGGGCTCGGGCGGGTCGAACGTGACCTTCTAGCGGTATTGCAGGCGCACCCGATGGAGGCTTTCACCGCTGGCGACCTGACCGCCGTCACCGGGGCGGACAGGCGTTCCGTCCGGCGGGCGCTGTGGCTGCTCGCCTGGGGGAACCCCGATCAGATGGAGCTGTGCTGGACAGGACAGCGCTACGAATTCCGGTGGAACAACCAGGGGGACACTTAAAAAGAAGGAACCCCCGAGCGGACTCCAGGGTGACCCGCAAAGTCGTCCTCCCAGGTCAGCTGCTATCCGGTCGGCCGGTGGCCATCTGAGGCGCGGGGAGGCCTGTCCTGACGGCTGAGGCTGCAGCGACCCCTGCTGTAGTCACTTTCCGTGACTTCACCGGACTGGCGTCCGGGCGGGACGCTGCGGCTTTCCTGCACGGACTGTGACGGCGGTACGGGGGTTTGTTCCGGTTGTGTCACGTCACGGGCGGGGCGCGTGTCGCTGCCGGGGAATGCAGCGGGGTCCCGGCTAGGACAAGGGATTGCTGACATCCCCTTTCCCATGCCGGGAGGCCCCGTTGCCCGTCCAGTCTCGCATGCCCGTGCCCGCTGCCGCGGAGAAGGCCCTCGGCGCGCTTGTCTCCCCTGCCGCGGCGCTGGCCGCGGCGTCAGGCGGGAACCTGCTGGACTGCTTCGCGGCGGTGCCGGACCAGCGGGACCCGCGCGGGATCCGGCATTCCCTGCCGTGCGTGCTGGCGCTGTGCACGGCGGCGGTGCTGAGCGGGAACACGGCGATCGAGGACGTGACCGCCTGGGTACACGCCGCGCCGCAGGAGGTGCTGGCCGCGGCCCGCGCCCGCCGGGACGCGCGGGGGATGTACGTGGCGCCGCACCCGGACACCGTGGTCCGGATCTTCACGGACCTGGGCGCGCAGGCGCTGGCCGGTCATGCCGGGGCATACCTGGCAGCCCGCGCGCAGCCCGGCCCGGTCACCTTCCCCGCCGCCGGGCCGGGCTGGCTGCCTGCGATCGCGGTGGACGGCAAGGCGGTCCGCGGCGCGGCCGGGGACGACGGGCTCATCCCGTACCTGCTGGCCGCCGTCACCCACGGCACCGGCATCGTGCTCGCGGAGCATCTGATCGGGCCGAAGACCAACGAGGTCCCGGGATTCGCGCCGCTGCTGCGGGAGCTGAACCAGTATTACTGCCTGGCCGGGCACGTCATCACCGCCGATGCCGGGCACACCGTCCGCGCCCGCGCCAGGCTCATCTGCGAGGAACTGCTGGCGCACTTCGTGCTCACCGTGAAACTCAACACGAAGAAGCTGCGGGAGGAACCCGATGCCCTGGACTGGGCGAAGATCCCCGTGCAGCACGTCACGAAGGAGAAAAGGCACGGGCGGCGCGAGCGGCGCACCATCCAGGTCATGGACGCCCCGGAGCACATCAAGGCCCGGTTCCCGCACGCCCGGCAGGTCGCGCTGATCGAGCGGTACGTCACCCGCACCGTGCGGGTCAGGAAAGGCAAGCGCTGGGTGAGAAAGCAGGTCAAGTCCGCCGTGGCGGTGTTCATCATCACCAGCCTGGACGCCCGCGAGGCCGGCCCGGCCCACCTGGCCGGGTACGTCCGGGGCCAGTGGACGATCGAGAACAAGGTGCATTACGTCCGCGATGTCACTTTCCGTGAGGACGCGTCCCGGGTCCGGACCGGCCCCCGTCCCCGCATAATGGCCACGCTCCGTAACCTGGCTATCGGGCTCTCCTTGATCATGTTCGCAAGCTCGCGAGGTACCGGCACGTAGCGCTCTGAGTTGGATTCGTCCCGAGACTTGAGCGTGTCGTTCGGCGTCTCCCCCTTGCGGTGATGCTGCCGTTGCCGGGTCAGCCGCAGCGCGACCATGGGACCGTCCGGTCCGATCATGTCGATGAAATCCGACTTGCGCAGGGCGAGGGATTCACCCGCGCGCAAGCCGCAGTAGTAGCCGGTCCACACTGCTAGCCCGTACTCCCCTAGCTCTGCGGCGAGCGTGACCCGCTGCGCGTGGCTGGTCGGCGTCCACTTCTTAGCCTTGCCGCCGACGTCCACTTTGATACGCGACAGCGAGTGTCCTGCGATCATCCCATCGTCAACCGCCGCGTTCAGCGCGCCCGTGAGCACGATCCGCAGACGCGGCGCGTACGTGTCCGTACGTCCCTCCAGCAGACGCTTTGCGCCTGCCCTGTCTTCCGCCACCTGCCGGACGCTGGCGTTGCCCACGTGGCTCCCGATGATCCGCAACGCCAGCCGGTAGTTGACCCGCGTACGGTCGTTGCGCCCTGGTGACGCGATCCACTGTTCCGCCCACTGCACGAACGGCATCTCGGCGCGCTTGCGGTCGGCTGCCGCCCGGTCTTCCCCGGTCAGCTTGGAACGGTACACCTCAGTGGAGCGGGCTAGCGCGGTCTTCTCGTCCTTGAACGACTCCCACCGGAGCTTCCCGCCCTGGTAGTACCTGACCGACCACGAGTGCGCGCACTTGCGCCACGCGGTCAGCCTCGCCCTGTCGCTGCCGCCCTTCGGGGCGCACCCGCAGCGCTTGAGTACCGTCCCCGATCCGTTGCCCTTCGCCATGGTCCTATCCTTCCTTAGCAGGTCATTAGCCGCCACCGTCGTGGTGGGGGTACTGACCTGCGCGTTCTGGTCAGGAACCACTATGCGTTCGGAAATAATTTTGTTCTTTGATATGGTCTAGACCTTAGGAGTCTGTGCATGCCTGCCCGGTTACAGGGGCCCTGACAGGCTCCGGACGCGCGGGTCTGGCACCGTCTCCCGGTAATCCTGGGCGGCGGTGTCCGATAGTCTCGGAGCGGCTTGCGATCACGGGGATCGACGAGGAGATTCAGTACTGTGACTATTCGCGTGGGAATCAACGGGTTCGGCCGGATCGGCCGTAACTTCTGGCGTGCCGCGAACGCCGCCGACGGCGACCGTGGCATCGAGATCGTCGCGGCGAACGACCTCGGCGACATCGCGACCATGGCGCACCTGCTCAAGTACGACACGGTGCTCGGCACGCTGCCGGTGGACGTGTCCGTATCCGGCGACACGATCCGGGCCGGCGACGCGCAGATCAAGATCCTGGCCGAGCGGGAGCCCGGGCGGCTGCCGTGGCGCGATCTCGGCGTCGACGTCGTGATCGAGTCCACCGGCCGGTTCACCACCGGGCCCGCGGCGCGGGCGCACATCGACGCGGGCGCCAAGAAGGTCATCATCTCCGCGCCGGCCAAGGACGAGGACATCACGATCGTGATGGGGGTCAACGACGACGCGTACGACCCCGCGGCGCACGACGTCATCTCCAACGCTTCGTGCACGACGAACTGCGTCGCCCCGATGGCCAAGGTGCTGCTCGACAACTTCGGCATCGCCAGGGGCCTGATGACCACGATCCACGCCTACACCAACGACCAGGTCATCCTGGACTTCCCGCACAAGGACCTGCGCCGGGCGCGTGCCGCCGCACAGAACATCATCCCGACCACGACCGGTGCGGCCAAGGCGACCGCGCTGGTGCTGCCCGAGCTCAAGGGCAAGCTGGACGGCCTGGCCATGCGGGTGCCCGTGGTCGACGGCTCGGTCACCGACCTGGTGGTCGAACTGGGCCGCGAGGTGACCAAGGACGAGGTGAACGCGGCGTACCGTGCGGCCGCCGAGGGGACGCTCAAGGGCTACCTGTACTACACCGAGGATCAGATTGTGTCCTCGGACATCATCGGCTCGCCCGCGTCGTGCACCTTCGACGCCTCGCTGACCATGGCCTCCGGCAACCAGGTCAAGGTCATCGGCTGGTACGACAACGAGTGGGGCTACGCCAACCGGCTGGTTGACCTGGCGGCGCTTGTCGCCTCCCGGCTGCGGTAATGCGATCCGTCGATGACCTGGAGGTCCTCGGCCGGCGGGTGCTGCTGCGCTCGGACCTGAACGTCCCGCTGGACCTGACAGGCACCGGGGAGATCACCGATGACGGCAGGATCCGGGCCAGCCTGCCGGTGATCAGCAAGCTGTCTGACCGCGGCGCGCGGGTGATCGTGCTGGCGCACCTCGGCCGGCCCGCGGGTGCGACCTTCGAGGAGCGGGCGGCCGGCGGCCCGTCGCTGCGGCCGGTGGCGGCCCGCCTGGGCGAACTGCTGGGACGGCCGGTGTCCTTTGCCGCCGACGTGGCCGGGCCGCAGGCGGAGGAGACAGTGTTCAGCCTCGGTGACGAGGACGTCGCGGTGCTGGAGAACGTGCGCTTCGAGCCCGCCGAGACCAGCAAGGACGACGCCGAGCGGGCGGAGTTCGCGCAGCGGCTGGCGCGGTTCGGCGAACTCTACGTGGACGACGCATTCGGCGCGGTGCACCGCAAGCACGCCTCCGTCTACGACCTGCCCGCGCTGCTCCCGCACGCCGCGGGCGACCTGGTCCGGGACGAGGTAGCGGTGCTGCGCCGGCTGACCAGCGATCCAGCGCGCCCGTTCGTGGTGGTGCTCGGCGGCAAGAAGCCATCGGACAAGCTCGCCGTGATCGGCAACCTGCTGCACCTGGCGGACCGCATTCTCATCGGCGGCGGCATGGGGTACACCTTCCTCGCCGCGCGCGGCTGTGAGGTCGGCAACTCGGTACTCGAGGCCGACCAGATCCCCGCGGTCATCCAGGTCATGGCCGAGGCGGAGCGGCGCGGCGTGGAACTCGTGCTGCCGGTGGACCTGGTCGCGGCGACCCACTTCGCGCCGGACGCCGAGCATTCCGTCGTGCCGGTGACCGACTTCCCTGCCGATCGGGAGGGAGTCGACGCGGGCCCGCAGACCAGGGCGCTGTTCGCGGCGAAGCTGGCCGACGCCAAGACGGTGTTCTGGAACGGGCCTGTCGGGGTATTCGAGTTCCCCGCGTTCTCGGCCGGGACCCAGGCCGTGGCCGAGGCCGTGGCAGCGGTGGACGGGCTCACCGTGGTGGGCGGCGGCGACTCGGCCGCGGCCGTACACGCGCTCGGCATACCGGCGGGCTCCTACGGGCACATCTCCACCGGCGGCGGTGCCAGCCTTGAGTACCTCGAGGGCAAGACGCTGCCCGGCCTGGCTGTGCTGGCCGAGGGGGACGACCCCCCCAGACCCCCCCGCGGGGGCATGGAGAACGGTTCGTGACCGCCGCACGGTCCAGGGCCTCCGGGGCGCGGCTCCCGCTGATGGCGGGGAACTGGAAGATGAACGAGAACCACCTCGAGGCCATCGCGCTGGTGCAGAAGCTCGCGTTCACCCTCACCGGGAAGGACTACGACTGCGTCGAGGTGGCCGTGCTGCCGCCGTTCACCGCGCTGCGCAGCGTCCAGACCCTGATCGACGGGGACAAGCTGCGGATCTCCTACGGCGCGCAGGATCTTTCCCCGTACGACTCCGGCGCGTACACCGGAGACATATCCGGGCCGATGCTCGCCAAGCTGGGCTGTGACTACGTGCTTGCCGGGCATTCTGAGCGCCGGCAGTACCACGCGGAGACCGACGCGGTGGTCAACGCCAAGGTGCAGGCCGCGCTGCGGTCCGGGCTGACGCCTGTGCTGTGCGTGGGGGAGTCGCTTGAGGTGCGCCAGTCTGGCCAGCAGATCGCCCACACGCTGGGACAACTCGACGGCTCGCTGGCCGGGGTTGCGTCTTCGGCGGTGGCGGCGATGGTGATCGCGTACGAGCCGATCTGGGCCATCGGGACCGGAGGGGTGGCCACGCCGCAGGACGCGCAGGAGATGAGCGCGGCGATTAGGGCACGAATTTCGGCGGTTCATGACGCCGAGGCGGCCACCGGTGTGCGTATCCTGTATGGCGGGTCCGTTAAGCCCGGGAACATCGCGCCGATCATGGCGCAACCGGACGTTGACGGCGCCCTCGTCGGCGGGGCCAGCCTCGACGCCGGGCAGTTCGCTCAGATCTGCCGGTATCGTGAACTGGCAGTCAAGGGTTAGGCAGCGGCGGGAGATGGATAACAAGCGATGATCATCGGGCTTTCCATTATCCTGATCATCACGAGCGGCGTGATGATCCTGCTTGTCCTGCTGCACAAGGGCAAGGGCGGCGGCCTGTCTGACCTGTTCGGCGGCGGGGTGTCCTCCACCCTTGGCTCCTCCTCCGTCGTCGAGCGGAACCTGGACCGAATCACAATCTTCTTCGGCGTCCTCTGGTTCATCGACATCGTGGCTCTCAGCTGGCTGATCAATCACTAACGCGTACGTCTTCCCGCACCGTAGTTCTGTCTGAATAGGTCTATGGCATTCGAGGGGTGAGCTGTGAGTAGTGGCAATGCCATCCGTGGCAGCAGGGTCGGCGCGGGGCCGATGGGAGAGGCCGAGCGCGGTGAGTCCGCTCCGCGCGTCTGGGTGTCGTTCTGGTGCACGAACAAGCACGAGACGCGTCCCAGCTTCGCCACTGATGCCGCCATCCCTGACACCTGGGAATGCCCGCGATGCGGCAACCCGGCCGGCCAGAACGAGCAGAGCCCGCCGGCCCCGCCGCGGGTCGAGCCCTACAAGACCCACCTCGCCTACGTCAAGGAGCGCCGGAGCGACGACGACGGCGAGGCCATCCTCGCCGAGGCCCTAGCCCGCCTCCGCGGCGCCTCCGCCTGACCCGTCGAGCCTGACCCGTCGACTGAGCCTCTGACCCGCGCCTGGCGTCGGGTCAGAGGCTTTTCGTCGATCAGGGGGTGTCAGAGGCCTTCGTTGATCAGGCGGCCGGCCTGCTCGTACTTGGCGGGCCTGCGCCGCTTGAAGTAGAAGGCGGCGGCCACGCCGACCGCCACGACCACGGCGTCGATCGGGCCGAGGATGTTCGCGTAGCCGTAGCCGCCGCCGAGGAAATCGATGTTCGTGAACAGCAGGTACACCACGTAAGCCTGGGAGATGAAGGCGAGCAGCGGAGCAAGCCTGGTCCGCCACCAGTTCACCTCGTCCTTGTGGTAGCGCTCGAAGTAGACCAGGACGCCAAGCGAGACCACCGCCTGCACGGACAGGATGATGATCACGCCCATCACCGCCATCAGGCCGTAGAGCTGCAGGTAGGCCTGTGAGGTCGGGTCGTTGCTGCCGGTGAAGATGGCGAACAGCCCGATGATGACGGCGGCGACCGCAGTCTGGGTCAGCGATGCGATGTGCGGGCTCTTCCACCTGGGGTGCGTCTTGCCGAGCGCCTTCGGGGCCAGGCCCTCGCGGCCGAGCGAGTACATGTAGCGCGCGGTCGTGTTGTGGAAGGCCATGCCGCAGGCGAACGAGCCCGTGATGATCAGGTAGCTCATCACGGAGGACACCCAGTGCCCGGCGTACTGCGTGGCCGGGGTCAGGAAGTAGTTGGCCGCGTTGGTCTGCGAGGCGGCGATCGCGGCGTGCGTGCTCGGGTAACCGCCGAGCGAGGCCCAGGACGTCATCGTGTAGAACACGCCGAGCCCGATCACCGAGATGTACAGGGCGCGGGGGATGTTCCGCTTGGGGTCGCGGGACTCCTCGCCGTAGTTCGGCGCCATCTCGAAGCCGACCCAGGACCAGAAGGCGAAGAACAATCCGATCCCGATCGCGCCCGCCGCGAGCTTTCCCTGCGCCGGGAAGCCCTTGAACGCGTTCACGATGTTCAGTGGGCTTGCGCTCACGTGTCCCTTGGCGAACAGGTAGCCGTCGAAGATGAGCAGGATCACGATCTCGCTGATCAGCCCGACCGCGAGGACCCAGCTGGAGATCCGGACGTCGAAGTAGGTGAGGATCGCGATGATCGCGACCATGCCGAGTGCGAGCCAGGGCCAGGCGATGCTCACCCCGTAGGCGTTCAGCTTCAGGCTGAGGAAGTAGGCGAAGCCGCCGGCCAGCGACGCCTCGAATACCGAGTACGCGACCACCGAGCCGTAGCCGGAGCCGATGCCGATCTCGCGGCCGAGCCCGTGGCTGATGTAGGAGTAGAAGCCCCCGGCCGTGGTCTTCTTCTTTGCCATTGCCACGTACCCGACCGAGAAGACGACCAGCACGATGGTGGCGAAGAGGAACGCGGCGGGAGCGCCGACGCCCTGACCGTAGCCGACCATGATCGGCACGTTGAACAGCATGGCCGAGATCGGGGCCGAACCGGTGACGGTCAGGAAGAGGACGCCGCCGAGCCCGACCGCGCCCTTGCGGAGCTTGGCGACATCCGCGCGCTGCGAAACGTCGAAGTCCTCGGCAGGCTCACGCGTGACGACGCTTGGGACCTCCGGGACCTGGGATTGAGCCATGGTACACCTCCGGGCGCATGTTGCGGGGAGCGTAACAGGCCTTCGGATTCATGATCAATAGTTCCGGTTGAGTTCATATATCTTTAGCACAACCGCTTGACAGTAAACGGTCGGTTCGGTACTTATTTGGTTAGCCAAACGGGCTACGTGGTTCCCCCGGACCGCTGGAGGTGACCGTGGCCGAGGAGCTCATCGCCTTCGTCTCCAAGCAGGACATGCTGGCGAAATCGAAGCAGTTCTGGAACCCGGACAAGACCCAGTTCTGGATCGACTCCGGCGTCCCGCTGGTCATCGACCGGCGCGAGGGGTACTTCATCTACGACGTCGAGGGCAAGCGCCTCATCGATGTGCACCTCAACGGCGGCACCTACAACCTTGGTCACCGCAACCCGGAGGTCGTCGCCGCGGTGACCGCGGCGATGCAGCGGTTCGACATCGGCAACCACCATTTCCCCTCGCTGGCCCGCACCGCCCTGGCCGAGGTGCTGGTCGGTACCGCGCCCCCGGGCCTGACCAAGGTCATGTACGGCAGCGGCGGCGGGGAGGCCATCGACATCGCACTGAAGAGCGCGCGGCACGCGACGAAGAAGCGGGGCATCGTCTCGGTGGCCAAGGCCTATCACGGGCACACCGGGCTTGCCGTCGCGACCGGTGACGAGCGGTTCGCGACGCTGTTCCTCGCCGATCGCCCGGATGAGTTCAGCCACGTGCCGTTCAACGACCTGGACGCGATGGAGACGGCGCTGCGCGGCCGTGACGTGGCGGCGGTGATCATGGAGACGATCCCGGCCACCTATGGCTTCCCGCTGCCCGCGCCCGGCTACCTGGCCGGGGTCAAGCGGCTGTGCGAGCGCTACGGCGCGCTCTACATCGCCGACGAGGTGCAGACCGGGCTGATGCGCACCGGCGAGCTGTGGGCCATCAGCAAGCACGGCGTCGAGCCGGACATCCTGGTGTCCGGCAAGGGCATCTCCGGCGGCATGTACCCGGTCAGCGTGGTGCTGGCCAGCGAGGCCGCCGCGAGCTGGCTGACCGAGGACGGCTTCGCGCACATGTCCACCTTCGGCGGCGCCGAGCTGGGCTGCGTCGCCGCGCTCAAGACGCTGGAGATCACCTGTCGGCCCGAGGTCAGGTCGATGGTGCACTACATCGCCGACACGTTCACCGCGGGGCTGGCGCGGATCCAGGCCGCCTGCCCGGATTGGTTCACCGGCATCCGCCAGGACGGTCTGGTGATGGGCCTGGAGTTCGGCCATCCCCAGGGGGCCAAGTTCGTCATGAAGCGGCTGTACGAGAACGGGGTCTGGGCGATCTTCTCCACCCTCGACCCCCACGTCCTGCAGTACAAGCCGGGCATACTGCTCACCCCGGCGGTCTGCGAGGAACTGCTGGAACGCACCGAGGTGGCGATCGGCAAGGCCCGTGACGACGTAAGCAGGGGGGCACGGCGGTGACCGAGGCGCCCATCAGCGTGTCCGAGCTGCTCACCGACCCGGCGGGCGTGCCGCGGGCCAGGGCAATGCTGCAGCGCGCCGAGTGGGCGGCGCGTTCCTTCGCCCGCTACGACAAGCCCTCGGTGGACGCGATCGTGCGCGCCGCCGCGGCGGCGGGGGCGGCCAAGGCCCGCGAGTACGCCGACTGGGCGGTGCGGGAGACCGGCTTCGGCGTGGCCGAGCACAAGGTGCTGAAGAACGTCGCCTGCAGCACCGGGCTTGTCGAGCACTACGCCGGGCACGACTATGTGACGCCACGGCTGGACCCGGCGGCCAAGATCGTGGAGATACCGCGACCGGCCGGCGTGGTCCTCGCGCTGACCCCGTCCACCAACCCGGTCGCCACGGTTTTCTTCAAGTGCCTGCTGGCGCTGATGACGCGCAGCGTGGTGGTGCTGAGCCCGCATCCGCTCGCCAAGGAGTGCTGCGCCGACGCCGCGCGCACGCTTGCCGCGGCCGCCACCGCGGCCGGCGCGCCGGACGGCGTCATCCAGGTGGTGGACGAGCCCTCGGTGCCGCTGATCGACGCGCTGATGACCGACGAGCGGACCAGCGTAATCGTCGCGACCGGCGGGGTGCCCGTGGTCCGGGCGGCCTACAGCTCGGGCACGCCCGCGCTCGGCGTGGGTCCTGGCAACGTGCCCGTTCTCGTGGACGCCACCGCCGACCTGGCCAAGGCGGCCAGGCGGATCGTGGACAGCAAGAGCTTCGACAACTCGATCCTGTGCACGAACGAGTCGGTGCTGATCGTCGAGGAGCGGGCGGCCGCCGCGCTGCTCCGGCAGCTGAAACGGGCCGGGGCCTACCTGCTCGAGCCCGGCGAGCGGGACCGGGTCGGCAAGCTGCTGTTCCCCGGCGGCCGGTTCGACATCCGCTTCGTCGGCAAGGACGCGACCTGGATCGCCGCCGAGGCGGGCGTCCGGGTGCCCGCAAGCACCAGGGTGCTGCTCGCGCCGTTCGACCTGGTCGTGCCCGAGGAGCCGCTGGCGCACGAGAAGCTGTGCCCGGTCCTCGGCCTGGTCAAGGTGGAGTCGGCCCGGCGCGGTATCGACGCCGCGCGGGCGGTGCTCCGGCTGTCCGGCCGCGGGCACTCGGCCGCGATCCACAGCACCGATCCGCAGGTGATCATGGAGTATGGCGCGGCAGTCGAGGTGCTGCGGGTCGCCGTCAACGTCGGCAACAGCCTGGGCAGCGCGGGCCTCCAGACCAACCTGGCGCCGTCGATGACGATCGGTACCGGCTTCTTCGGCAGGTCCTCGGTGGCCGAGAACCTGCATCCCAGCCACCTGGTGCAGTGGACGCGGCTGGCCTACAGTAGCGATCCCGCCGAGCCGTTCGGCGACTTCGCCGGGCTGATCCCCTGGCAGGCACCCGCCGGGCCGATCCCGCCGTACCCGGTTGCGTCCAACCAGCGCGGCGGCGATCACCCGGCAGTGACAGTCGGCCCGCCGACGGTCGCCACCGCACGTTCCGGGCGCTATGAACTCTCGCCGGACGCGGTCGGCGCGCTGCGAGCGGAGATCAGGCGGCTAGTCATCGAGGAACTCTCCCAGCTGGTGCGAGGCTGACCGTGGCAGAACTCCGCTCGTTCATCTTCCTGTCCAGGCTGCAGCCGCAGACGATGTGCTACCTGGGCACCTGGATCCGCGGCTCGCTGCCGCGCAGTCACGTCGCCGCGCAGGTGATCGAGGTGGCGCCCGGCCTGGACATCGAGCCGCTCACCGACGTGGCGGTCAAGCACGCCGACGTCAAGGCGGGGATCCTCGTCGTCGAGCGGCAGTTCGGCTACCTGGAGATACACGGCACCACCGACGAGGTGCACGCGGCGGCGTCGGCGGTGCTCGGCGCGCTCGGCGCGACGGCGAGGGACGCCACCCGCCCGCAGGTCCTGGCGTCCAAGATCATCACGATGCTCGACCCGCAGCAGGCCTTCCTGGTCAACAGGAACAAGATCGGCTCGATGGCGCTGGCCGGCGAATCCCTGTTCGTGCTCGAGATGCAGCCCGCCTCCTACGCGATCCTCGCGGCCAACGAGGCCGAGAAGGCGGCCAGGATCAAGCTGGTCGACTACCGGATGATCGGCGCCACCGGGCGGCTGTACCTGTCCGGCACCGAGGCGGACGTCCGGCAGGCGGCGGACGCCGCCGAAGGCGCGCTGCTGGCTCGGGGGGACGCCCCCCCCAGACCCCCCCGCGAGGGCAGGAGCCTGGCATGAGCGAGATGGACGAGTTGGAGGTGCTGCGCGCGCTGGTGCGCGAGGTCATCCGGGACGTCCTGCCGAAAGGCCTCCCGGAGACCGAAACGGTAAACCTTTCAACCGACGATGACCTGGCGGAGTTCGTGACCCGGATGCTGGACCTAGACGACGAGGAGCGTCAGGACCTGCGGACGGGCCGGAAACGGTTCAGGCTCGCCGCCACCGCCCCGCGACCCGGGGCTGCCCTGCTGCCCGCCACCGCCCCGCGACCCGGGGCTGCCCTGCTGCCCGCCACCGCCCCGCTGCCCGCCACCGCCCCGCCATCGGCCGTCCGGCCCTCCGCGAGCGGCACACGCCGGATCGACAGCGGCGCGGTCACCGAGGCGGTGGTCCGCGACGCGGCGCGGGCCGGCCAGCGGCTGGTGCTCGGCCGCGGCGCGGTGCTGACCCCGCTGGCTAGGGACCGTGCCAGGGCGAGCGGCGTGCAGATCGAGAAGGAGCGTTGATGCTGACCGCAACGGTGATCGGAAGCGTGTGGGCCACCCGCCGCCTGGCCGAGCTGCCCAACGGTGCCTTCCTTGAGGTGGAGACGGAGGGCAGCGGCCAGCGGCTCATCGCCTTCGACGTCCTCGGCACCGGCGTGGGGGAGCGGGTGCTCGTCAGCCAGGGATCGGTCGCGGCGGCCTGGTTCCCCGGCAAGCCGCCGCCCGTCGACGCGCTAATCATAGGGTCCATCGACCCCCAACCCAGAAACGGAGAATGAGTGATGGCGGATAACGCGATCGGACTGATAGAGACCAAGGGCTACGTCGCCGCGCTCGCGTCGGCGGACGCCATGGTCAAGGCGGCGAACGTGACGATCGTCGGCCGCGAGCAGGTGGGCGACGGGCTGGTGTCGGTGACGATAGTCGGCGACGTCGGCGCGGTGAAGGCCGCCACCGAGGCCGGCGCTGAGACCGCGTCGAACGTGGGCGAGCTCGTCTCCGTGCACGTCATCCCGCGCCCGCATGCCGAACTCGCCAGGCACTTCAAGATCAGTGGCGACTGAGGCCCGCGCAGCCGAGCTGCGGGTCTACCTCCTCATAACGGACCTGCAGCCGCAGTTCGCCGCGTACCTCGGCACGCCGACCCGCGCCCGCGGCTACCCGCCTTTCGCCGGCCAGCACGCGCTCATCGTCGAGGTGGCGCCGGCGCTGGCGATCGAGCGGGTCACCGACTTGGCGCTGCGCGCCGTGCCCGCCGTCGAGCCCGGCATCCTGTTCGTCGAGCGGCAGTTCGGGGTGCTCGAGGTGCACGGCAAGGACCTCGGCGACGTGCGCCGGGCCGGCCAGGCGATCCTCGACGGTCTGGGAGCCGACGAGAAGGACCAGCTGCGGCCCCGGATCCTGTTCTCCGACGTGATCGAGGACGTGACCGACACGCACGCGATCATCATCAACAGGAACAGATCCGGCTCGATGATCATCCCCGGCGACACCCTCGGCGTCAGCGAGGTCACGCCGGCGCTGTTCGCCGCCGTCGCCGCTAACGAGGCGGAGCGCGCCTCCCCGGGGCTAACGCTGGTAGACGTCTCGATGATCGGCGCCGCCGGCCGGATCTACCTGAGCGGGCCCGCCGCGGACGTCCGGCGCGCCCAGCAGGAGGTCACCGCCGTGCTCTCCGCCGTCACTGGCCGGGACCAGTAGAAATGGCCGGCGGCCACGACCCGTCGTCCGGCGGCCACGACCTGTCGTCCGGCGGGGACGTCATGGACCGGGTGGCCGGGTGCGCGCGGGACGCGCTGCTCCTTCACGGCTGCCATCCCGATACCGCCATCGAGCTGCTGAACGTCTCGGAAAACGCGACCTACCTGGTGTCGGACCCGGCCGCCGGCCCCTCCGTGCTGCGCGTGCACCGGCTGGGCTACCACACCGAGCAGGAGATCGCCTCCGAGCTGGCTTGGATGGACGCGCTGCGCGCGGAGGCCGGCGTGCGCACGCCGCGGGTGCTGCCCGCCGCCGACGGGCAGCGCGTGGTCACGGTGGCCGAACGCCGCACCGGTGCCTCCCGCCACTGCGTACGTTTCGAGTTCCTGCCCGGCACCGAGCCGGGCACCGAGCTAGCCACGACGCCGGACGCCCAGCTGACGAACGTGCACTTCGCCGAGCTCGGCGAGATCACCGCGCGGATGCACGCGCACGCGCGGGGCTGGCCCCGGCCCGCCTGGTTCACCCGGTTTCACTGGGACTACCCGGCGGCCTTCGGCCCGCAGGCACGATGGGGCCGCTGGCAGGACGGCATCGGCGTCGGGCCGTCCGAACGCACCGTGCTCACCAGGCTCGACGAGACGCTACGCAAAAGGCTGCGGGCCTTCGGCCAGGGCCCGGAGCGGTACGGGCTCGTGCACGCCGACACCAGGCTGGCCAACCTGCTCGTGCACGAGGGCGCGGTCAGCGTCATCGACTTCGACGACTCGGGGTTCAGCTGGTTCCTGTACGACCTGGGCACCACGGTGAGCTTCTTCGAGCACGCGCCCGAGGTGCCCGCCCTGGTGGACAGCTGGCTGACCGGATACCGGCGGGCGGGGAGCCTGACCGCCGCGGACGAGGCGGAGATCTGGACGTTCATAATGTTCCGGCGGCTGCTCCTGCTGGCGTGGATCGGCTCGCACCAGGGCGTGGACATTGCCGTCGAGCTCGGTGCCGGGTACACAAGGGACAGCTGTGACCTCGCGGAGTCATACCTCAGCAGACAGTGAAGGGCAGGGAGCACCATGTTCACCTCGATCGCAGGCCGCGCCGTGGTGGTCACCGGCGGCACGCGCGGCATCGGCAAGGGCATCGCCGCCGTGTTCGCCCGCAGCGGGGCGCGGGTGCTGATCACCGGCAGGGACTCCGACGTCGCCAGGGCCGCCGCCGAGGACCTGAACGCCCAGGCTCTTGCCCCCCGTGGCGAGGTCTCGTTCGTGCAGGCCGACGTGGCCAGCCGGGAGGACTGCAGGCGGGTGGCCACGATCGCGGAGGAACGGCTCGGCGGCATCGACGTGCTGTGCGCCAACGCGGGGATCTTCCCCGACGCCAGGCTGGTCGACATGACCGAGGAGGAACTGGACCTGGTGCTCGGCACCAACCTGAAGGGCATGGTGCTGACCGTCCAGGCGTGCATCCCGGCCCTGGCGCGATCCGGCCGCGGCCGGGTCATCCTCACCTCGTCCATCACCGGGCCGATCACCGGCTTCCCCGGCTGGACGCACTACGGCGCGAGCAAGGCCGGCCAGCTCGGGTTCATGCGGACCGCGGCGATCGAGCTGGCGCCGAGCGGCATCACGGTCAACGCGGTGCTGCCGGGCAACATCGCCACCGAGGGCCTCGCCGACCTCGGCGAGGACTACGCGGCAGGGATGACCGCCGCGATACCGCTGCGCCGCCTCGGCACCGTCGACGAGATCGGCTACGCCGCGCTGTTCTTCGCCACCGACGAGGCGGCGTACATCACCGGCCAGACGATCGTGGTGGACGGCGGCCAGGTGCTGCCCGAGTCGCCCGAGGCGATGGCGGGGATCTGATGAGCGCGGTCGCGGCGGCCCCGAGGCGGACGCCCGAGGAGGTCAGGCGGGCGCTGGCCGAGCGGATCGGCAGCGGCGGGCTGCGCCCCGGGCAGCGGCTTGGCGCCGAGCGCGCGCTGGCCGCGGACCTCGGGGTCAGCCGGGCCACGCTCCGCCAGGCGCTCGCGATCCTTGAGCAGGTCGGCATGGTCCGCCGGATACCCGGCCGTGGCGGCGGGACGTTCGTCGCCACGGGCAAGATCGAGCGCGACCTGTCCAGGATCGTCGGGGTACCCGCGCTGCTGCGCAGTCAGGGCGTGGTAGCGGGGACACGCGTGCTGTCCGCCCGGCTGGCCCAGGCGGACGACGTGACCGCGCAGGCGCTGCGGACCCGCCCCGGCGAACTCGTCGTCGACCTGGTCCGGATCCGGCTCGCGGACGGGAGCCCGTTCTCCCTCGAGCACGCCCGGCTGCCGGCCAGGCGCTTCCCCGGCCTGCTCGAGCTGCCGCTCGGCGGGTCGGTCTACGAGCTGATCGAGGAGCACTTCGACACCGGGCCCGCCCAGGCCACCGAACGCATCGAGGTCATCCTCGCCTCCGCCGACGAGGCGGCCATCCTCGACGTCGAGCCCGGCGCGCCGCTGATGGCCATCACGAGGACGGCCGCGGACGCCGAGGGCGAGCCGATCGAGTTCTCCCGCGACCTGTTCCGCGCCGACCGCACCCGCATCGTGGTGCGCACCGAGTCCGGCGGCTCCCGCGCCGTCCCCGGCCGGGCCCGCGTGGTCGAGCTCAGAGCGCAGGGCGCAGGATGACCGGGCAAGAGCCCGTGGGCCGGATACGGTTCATGGACAAACAGCGTGTCAACCTCGACGGCTTCGCGGCCGAGAACCCCGAGCTCGGCCTGATCGCGCTGCGCTCGCCGCACGATCCCGAGCCGAGTCTGGTCATCGACGACGGCCGGGTGACCGAACTCGACGGGACCGCCGAGGCGGACTTCGACTCGATCGACACCTTCATCGCCAGGCACGGCCTCGACCTGACCGTGGCAAAGGAGGTGATGGGCCTCACCGACGTCGCGTTCGCCCGCCTGCTGGCCGATCCCGCCGTGCCGCGGCACGAGATCGTCACTCTGAGTGCGGGCGCCACCCCGGCCAAGCTGACCCGGGTGCTTGCCCTGCTGCGCCCGCCCGAGCTGATGATGGCCATGACCAAGCTGCGGGCCAGGCGCACGCCGAGCAATCAGGCCCACGTCACCAACCGGCTTGATGACCCGCTGCTGCTCGCGGCCGACGCGGCGACCGCGGCGGCCTTCGGCTTCCGCGAGATCGAGACCACCGTGCCCGTCCTCGCCGACGCGCCGAGCAACGCGGTGGCCTGCCTCATCGGCGCGGCCTTCGGCGCCGATGGCGTGCTCATCCAGTGCTCGGTGGAGGAGGCGCTCGAGCTCGAGCTCGGCATGCGCGGCCTGACCTCCTACGCCGAGACGGTGTCCCTGTACGGCACCGAGCAGGTGTTCACCGACGGCGACGACACGCCGTGGTCCAAGGCCTTCCTCAGCTCCGCCTACGCCTCCCGCGGGATGAAGATGCGGGTCTCTTCCGGGGCGGGCGCCGAAGTGCTGATGGCGGGCGCGCAGCGCCGGTCGATGCTCTACCTTGAGGCCCGCTGCGTGGCGCTGGCCAGGGCGATCGGCGCCCAGGGCGTGCAGAACGGCGGCATCGACGGCGCCAGCGTCGCCGCCGCGGTCCCGTCCGGGCTGCGCGAGCTGATGGCGGAGAACGTCATGGTCATGATGCGCAACCTGGAATCCTGCTCGGGGAACGACGCGCTGATGAGCGAGTCGGACATGCGCCGCACCTCGCGCACGCTGCCGATCGCGCTGGCCGGCTCGGACTTCGTGTTCAGCGGATTCGGATCGATCCAGCGGTACGACAACATGTTCGGCCCGAGCAACTTCAACGCCGAGGACATCGACGACTTCCTCGCCATGCAGCGGGACTGGGGCATCGACGGCGGCCTGCGGACCGTTACCCCGGCCAGGATCGGCGAGCTGCGCCGCGAGGCCGCCCAGGCCTGCCGCGCCGTCTACGCCCACCTCGGCCTCGCCGACTTCACCGACGAGCACGTGGGCCTGGCGGTGGACGCGGCCGGCTCCAAGGATCTCGGCGAGACCGACACACTCGCCGTACTAGGTGCCGCCCATTCCATCCGTCAGCGCGGGCTGACGGTGGTGGACATCGTGGCCGCCCTGGACGAATGCGGCTATTTCGATATAGCAGAACGAACCGTGGCCTTCGTCCGGGCAAGGCTGTCTGGTGACTACCTGCAGACGTCCGCCATCTTCGACGAGCGGCTCCAGGTACTGTCCCTGGTCACAGACCCGAACGACTACGCGGGCCCGGGCACGGGCTATCAGCCTTCCGCCGAGCGCCAGCGTGAGATCGACGCGATCAGGCAGGTCCGCGGCGTGGCCGACCTGCGAGCGCAGCAGGCACTTGCCGCGGTCCCGCTGCTCGCCTCGGCGGGCCAGGCGCGGCCCGGGCAGGGCCCGCGGGACGTCGTCATCGGCGTCTCGCCCGCCGTCGGGCGTGACATCTGGCGCAGCCTGTCCGGCTTGGCCGTCACCGACGTGCTGCGCGAGATACTGGCGGGCCTGGAGGAGGAGGGCTGCACCGGCCGCGTGGTCCGCTTCAACGACACCGTGGACCTGGGCCGGATCGGCCTGGCCGCGGCCCGGCTAGCCGGCTCGGGCATCGGCATCGGCCTGCAGGCCAAGGGCACCGCGCTGATCCACCGCCGTGACTTGGCCCCGCTGGCCAACCTCGAGCTGTACTCGGTCGCCCCGTCGGTCACGCCGGAGCTGTACCGGCTGCTCGGCGCCAACGCCGCCCGCCACGCCAAGGGCGGCACGCCCGACCCGGCCCGCAACCCCTACTCTGACGAGGCGATCGAGGCCCGCTACCATACCACCGTCATCGCCCTGATGGAACTGGAGCGCCGCGCCGCCGACCCCGCCGCGCCCCCTGAAGAGCTGTCACTGGAGGGACTGACATGACCAATGCGACGGCGTCCACCCTCGCGCGCCTCCCCCCCGCGCGCCTCCCCCCCGCGCTCATACCCCCAGGCCCGAACCACAACGATGGTCCATCGTCGTGGCCAGGACAACAACGATGGTCCATCGTCGCATCCATCCCCCTTCGCTTCCGTGACTGGAGTGGCTGACGTGGCTCAGGAGGCTGAGATCCGGGCGCTGTCGGGGCGGGCGGTGGACAGCCTGACCGTGGACGCGATACGGGCGGGCGAGATCGGCGTGGCGGACCTGCGGATCCACCCGGAAACGCTGGAACGCCAGGCCGTGGTGGCCGAGCAGCACGGCAACCCGCAGCTGGCCGAGAACCTCCGCCGCGCCGCAGAGCTGACCCGGCTCCCGGACGACGAGGTCCTGGCTATCTACGAGGCCCTGCGGCCTGGCCGGTCGACCCCGACGCAGCTGACAGACCTCGCCGAGTCCCTCGGCGGCCGTGGCCTGCCCCGCTGCGCCGCCCTGGTCCGCGAGGCCGCGGAGGTCTACGCCCGCCGGGGCCTATCCGCATGACCCTGATCGCGGGGGTGGACGTAGGCAACGCCACCACCGAGGTCGTCCTGGTCGACGGCGGCACGATCCTGGCCGCGGGACGGGCGCCAACCCGCGGCCGAAAGGGCTCGCCCGACTCGCTGCGCGGCGCCACGGCGCTGGTCCGCCGGGTCGAGCGGCAGGCCGGGCGGACCGCCGACGAGGCCAGGATCGCTCTGCTCCGGGCGGTCGACACCTCGATTGTGACCGTCCCCGATGTCCCGGCGTCAGACGGCGGCCTGCACGTGCTGGCCGCGGGCGTCCCCACCCCCGGCGGCACCGGTGCCTTCGTCGGTGCGCCCCTTGTCGTAACGCAGCAGCCAACGGCGCCGGGACCCATCGTCGCGGTGGTGCCGCCGGAACTGCGGTACGACGAGGCCGCCGCCCGGCTGCGGGCGCTGCTCACGGCGGGCACTCAGATCGGCGCCGTGCTCGTGGCGGGTGACGAGGGCGTGCTCGTCGCCAACCGGCTGTCGGCCGCACTGCCGGTCATCGACCAGGTCGACGCCGTAGCCGCGGCGGGCTGCGAACTGCTCGCGGTCGAGGTCCGCCCGACGGGACACATGCTGCGCCTGCTCGGCGACCCGGTCGCGCTCGGCGCCGCTTTGGGCCTGGGCCAGCGGGAGGCGGCCGAAGCGGCCAGGATCTGCCGCGGGCTGGCCGACCACTCCAACGCCGTCGTGGGCCTGCTGCCGCCCCGGCCAGCGGATACGACCGCGGACACGACCGCGGATACGCCAACGGATGAGCCGTGGGTCCTGACCGCCGACGGCAGCCGCCTCGCCCTGCGCGCCGCCTGCCCGCTGATCGCGGACGGCCCGGTCGGCCTGATCCGGGCGCTAGGCAGCGCGTCAGGCACAGCCGAGGTCGACGACCTGTTCGCGGTCGCCCTGGCCGCCGCCGCCGAGGCCGCGACCGCCCGCCAGGGCAGCACCGGCCGGGCGGTGCTCGTCGCGTCCCTGGGCCGGCTGCCTGCAGCCGACCCGCCGGACGAACTGCTCGGCCTGCCCGTCCGCCGTCTCATCAGCGAGCCTGCCGCGGCCCGGGCCGGAGCCCTCACCACACCGGGCGCCCGCTGCGACGCGGTCGTGGTCGACCTGGGAGCCGGCACCGTCGACGTGATCGGGCCCGCGGCTGCCGTGGTGGCCGCCGGCGCCGGTGACCTGCTCACCGCCGCGGTGGCCGAGACCCTCGGCATACCCCGCGCGGCCGCCGACTGGGTCAAGCGCGGCCCGTCCATCCGGGTGGACGGCGGCCAGCGGTTCGAGGCCGAGGACGGCACCCGCGGCTTCCTCGCCGCCCCTGCCCCCGCCTCGTCGGCCGGGATGCTCGCCGTCGACGGGCCCGGCGGACTGCTGCCCTTCGACCGCCGCCACGGACCTGCCGAGTGGCGGGCGATCAGGCTCCGGCTCAAGATCGCCATCCTGGCCGCCAACCTGCGGCGGGCCATCCGCACGCTCGGTCCGGACCTCGGTCAGGTCCTCGTCGTGGGCGGCCCGGCCGGCGACGAGGAGCTGCTCGGCGTGATCATGCGCTCGCTGCCTGGTGACGTGGCCGTGGGCCGGGGAAACGTCGGCGGCATCCTTGACGGAGAGCCGCTCGGCCACCGCCATGCGGTCGCGCTCGGCCTGGCTCTGGCCGAGCCGTAACTCCACGGGCCACTGCTTCGCGACCAGGGTAAGCACGTCGTAGCTGGCCACCGACTTCCCATCCTGGTTAGTCACCTCCGCGTCCCAGCGCACCTCGCCGTGCTCGGCGTCCTCGCGCGGGGTGATCTGCTTGCAGGTCAGCGTCACCGTGAGCTCGTCGTCCGGATAGACCGGGGTCAGGAAGCGCAAGTTCTCCAGGCCGTAGTTGGCGAGCACCGGGCCCGGGTCGGGCTGGACGAACAGGCCGGCGGCGAACGAGACGATCAGGTAGCCGTGCGCGACCCGGCCGTCGAAGAACGGGTTGGCCCGGGCCGCCTCCTCGTCCATGTGCGCGTAGAAGGTGTCGCCGGTGAACTCGGCGAAGTGCTCGATGTCCGCGAGCGTCACCCGGCGCGGGCCCGCCACCACGGTGTCGCCGATCCGCAGGTCGGCGAGGGACTTGCGGAACGGGTGGCCGCCGTCGGCGTTCCTCTCCGCGCCGGCCGTCCAGCGGCCGGTGATCGCGGACAGCACGCGCGGGCTGGCCTGCACGGCCGTGCGCTGCATGTAGTGGTGGACGCCGCGGATGCCGCCCATCTCCTCCCCGCCGCCTGCCCGGCCGGGGCCGCCGTGCACGAGCATCGGCAACGGCGAGCCGTGACCGGTCGACTCGGCCGCGTCGTCGCGGTCGAGGACCAGCAGCCGGCCGTGCCAGGGTGCCAGGCCCAGGACCACGTCGCGGGCGAAGGACGAGTCGGTCGTCACGATCGACCCGGCCAGGCTGCCCAGTCCCCGCGCCGCAAGCTCGATCACCTCGGCCGTGTCCCGGTAGCCGATGATCGTGCTGACCGGCCCGAACGCCTCTACCTGATGCGGTTCGGGGCGGCCCGGATCGCCGGCCACTAGCAGCAGCGGGGCCAGGAACGCGCCGCGCTCGGCGCTGGCGCCCACGACGTCCACGTGCTCCGGGTCGCCGTAGACCAGGCGCCCGGCCGACAGCAGCGCCTTGACGCTCCGGCGTACCTCCTCGCGCTGTTCCAGGCTGGCCAGCGCGCCCATCCAGACGTCCTTGTCGGCCGGATTGCCCACTACCACCCTGGCTAGCCGTTCACGCACCGCCTCGGTCACCTGGTCGATGAGGTCCAGGGGAACAAAGGCCCGCCGGATCGCGGTGCACTTCTGCCCGGCCTTGACGGTCATCTCGGTGACCAGCTGCCGGACGTACAGGTCGAATTCCGGCGTGCCATCGCCGGCCTCGGGACCGAGGACGGAGCAGTTCAGCGAGTCCGCCTCGGCATTGAACCGCACCCCTCTTTCGACGACCGCGGGGTGGCTCCGCAGCTGCCGGGCGGTCGCGGCCGATCCGGTGAACGACACGAGGTCCTGCTCGCCGAGGTGGTCGAGTATGCCGGTGGCGCTGCCGCAGACCAGCTGGAGCGAGCCGGCCGGGAGCAGCCCGGAATCGATCATCAGCTCGACCAGCAGGGCGGTGAGGTAGGCGGTCTGGGTGGCCGGCTTGACCAGGCTCGGCACCCCGGCGATGAACGCGGGCGCGAACTTCTCCAGCGGCCCCCAGACCGGGAAGTTGAACGCGTTGATCTGCACCGCGACCCCGTGACGCGATGTCAGGATGTGCTGGCCCACGAAGGTGCCGCCCTTGCCGAGCGGCTCGACCGCCCCCTCGGGCAGGATCGTGTCGTTCGGCAGCTCGCGCCGGGCCTTGCTCGCGTAGCTGAGCAGCGCGCCGATGCCGCCGTCGACGTCGAACCTGGCGTCGCCGAGCGTCGCGCCGGTCCTGGCGGACAGCTCGTAGAGCTCCTGCCTGTGCTCCCGCAGCCGCGACCCGAGAGCCTTGAGTAGTGCGGCCCTCTGGTGAAAGGTCAGCTCGCGCAGCGCGGGCCCCCCGGTGGACCTGCCGTAGGCCAGCGCCGCGGCCAGATCGATGCCGGCCGAGGACACCCGGGCGACCTCCTCGCCGGTCACCGCGTCGAGCACCGGCCGTCCCTCGTCGGTCGGCGTGACCCATGCCCCGCCCACGTAGCTGCGCAGTACCGTCATCGTCAGCTCCCTCGCCAATGACCATCCGGCCGGATGAACCCAATGCCACGTCGGTGCGTAACTCCCTACACAAGGACGGGGCCTTCCCCCTGAGTTTCCCCCACACCCCCCGACGGATCACCCCGGCCCCTCACCTCATGGTGGATGCAGGCACCAGGCCGCGCGGTGGCCGCAGGGCCTTACGGCTAAGGACGGACGAAATGTTGCGAGCACTAGAGCCAGGCGACCCGCAGGTGATCGGTCCGTACCGGCTGCGCGGGCGGCTAGGCCGTGGCGGCATGGGCGTGGTGTTCCTCGGCACCTCAGCCGGCGGCCGGCTTGTGGCCGTGAAGGTCGTCCGGGCCGACCTTGCCACCGAGCCGGAATTCCGCGCGCGCTTCCGGCGCGAGGTCGCGGTGGCGCGCACGGTGAGCGGCCAGTTCACCGCTCCCGTGATCGACGCGGACATCGACTGCGCGACGCCGTGGCTGGCCACCGCCTACGTGCCCGGGCCTTCGC
>JBOHCG010000041.1:0-25197 GCA_050698735.1 Streptosporangiaceae bacterium
GCCCCCGGCTGAGCAGGGCGAGCGCGGCGACCGCGATCGCCGCCGCGGTCAGCGGCCCGGCGCCGAGCGGATGATCGGCGACCAGCAGCACCGCCGCGGCGATCACGCCGAGCAGCAGCCCGACGGCCGGCGCCCATGCCATGGCGGCTCCCGCGACCGCCCGATCCGGCGGCGGGGAAGCCGGCGGCTCACTGTGCGGCGCCTGACCGGCCGGCGCGGCGGTGCGAAGCGGGATCACGGTGAGCAGCGTCACGGACAGCGCGATGCCGTTCCATCTCATGGCGAGTGAGCCTATCGGCCGGTCGGCAAAAGACGTACTATCTTGAAAGGGGCCAAGGCTGGACCGGATGGCGGTGGGACAAGGGTGTCCGAGTGGTGGTCAATCGAGGTCTTCGACGCGGCGGAACTGCCTGCTCGCCGGTGGAAGGAGTCCTACCAGGACGAGCTCATCGAGGCGGCGATCACGCGCGGCGCGACCTACTGGGAGTGGCATGAGCACCGCTACGGTGTCGTCTTCGAGGTGCTCTTCGAATCCGACGAGCAATGGGAGGCGTTCCGTGCCCTCCCGGCCGTCCGCTCCGCGCTCGACGGGGTGCCCGATCCTGTCAACGGCCTGATCGTGTACCGGGGCCGTGGCGGCGGCGCCGGGCCGAGGAAGCCACGCAAGCCCAGGCCCGCGCCCGGCGCGAGCGCGATGGCCATGCCGGAGCCGGCCGAAGAGCACGTCCTGCACCTCACCGGGGTCAGCCCGCCTGGAGTGCCGGAATCCGCCTTCCTTCCCGGGACGTGAGGCTCCTGCGCATCGCCCGGCGTGCGGCTCCGGAGCGTGACGGCCTGCGGATCTCGCTCCCGCGGGCGAAGCATCTCGCCGGACAGGGCAGGATGGGGGGATGAGGGAAACGCGAGTGATGACCGACGGCCTGCGGGCCGCGATCGAGCGCAGCGGCTACTACCCGGGCCTGGTGTTCGACGCGGTCGCCTCGGCGCTCGGGGCCGAGCCGGTGACGGCCTACGCAGTCCACCACGACGCGATCTTCGATCCCGGTATGGAGGTGCGCAGGCACATGACCGTGCTCGCGCTCACCCCGACCCGGCTGGTCTACTCACACACCGACGAGCACCCGGCCGAGGAGCCCGACACCAGGCCGCGGGCGGAGACCAGCACGGAGGCCATCCGTTTCGCCCGGATATCGTCCGTGGCCCTGACCCGCGTGGTCCCCGACCCGGCGGCCTACGTGCCGGGGGTCACCATGCCGTCGGAGGTCATGCTGACGATCGGCTGGAACGTGCTCTCCCACCTGGAGCTCGAGCCGGCCCATTGCGGGGACGAGAGCTGCGAGGCCGACCACGGCTACCTCGGCACGATCACCGCCGATGACTTCTCGCTCCGGGTGAGCGAGGCCGCGGACGGCGAGGATGCCGTCCGGCAGGTTCTTGACTTCTCGCGGGCGCTGTCCAACGCTACCGCGGACCACGGCCGCTGAAGCCCGTTTTGCCGCTGGCCCCCACCCAGTGGCACGATGTTCCGGCAACGCTGAGTGGTACCCACGAGTAGCAAATGAGGATCCCCGTATGACGCTCGAGCCGAAGCATCCGCCGATCGTGCCGTCCTATGGAGTCGCGACCGTGGCTGACCTGTCAGCGTCGATCCTCGCGTCGCTGGAGCAGGAATCGCCGGACGCCGGTGAGCCGGAGCCCGGATCGGCGCGGCCGCGCAACGTCCTCGGTCTCCCGCCCGCGCGGCGGGCCTGCCTGCTGATCGTGGACGGGCTCGGCTGGGAGCTGCTCCGCGATCACCCGGCCGCCGCCCCGTTCCTCTCCGAGCTCGCGCGCAACTCCAAGCCGATCACGGCCGGGTTCCCCGCCTCGACCGCGACCAGCCTCGGCTCGATCGGCACCGGGTGCCCGCCCGGCCAGCATGGGCTGCTGGGCTACCAGGTCATGATTCCCGGCGAGGACCGGCTGCTCACCGCGCTGCGCTGGGACCCGCGGGTTGATCCCGTGCAGTGGCAGCCACTGCCCACCGTGTTCGACCGTGCCGTCGTGGCGGGCATCGCGGCCGTGCACGTGGCACGGGGCGCGTTCCGTGGCAACGGCCTGACCGCGGCGGCGATGCGCGGCGCGGATTTCTGGCCCGCGGACACGATGGGCGCCGTCGCCGCGCAGGCCGCTGCCGCGATTTCTTCCCGTGGCCGCGCGTTCGTCATGGCCTACCACGGCGATCTGGACGCGACCGGGCACATGTTCGGCGTCGGCTCGGATGCCTGGTACTACCAGCTGGCCCACGTGGACAAGCTGGCCGAACAGCTCGCCCGTGCGCTGCCCTCCGGTACCTGCCTGTACGTGACGGCGGATCATGGCATGGTCGACGTCGGCGCTGAGGACCGGATCGACGTGGACGCGATACCGGAACTGCGGACCGGCCTGCACCTGCTCGGCGGCGAGCCGCGGGCCAGGCACCTCTACGCTCAGCCGGGCGCCTCCGGCGACCTCCTCGCCGCCTGGCGCGAGGTACTCGGCGACCGTGCCTGGGTGCTATCCAGGGACGAGGCCATCAAGGAGGGATGGTTCGGCCCGGTGGACGCGCGGATGGCGGACCGGATCGGTGATGTGGTCGCGGCGCCGGTGGGCAGCGGCGCCATCGTCGCCACGAAGGCGGAGCCGAGGGAATCCGCCCTGGTCGGCATGCACGGCTCGCTTACCCCGTCCGACCAGCTCGTGCCCGCGCTGACCTTCACCGCCACATGATGGCGCGGAGCGGACCGCTCCTCGATGTCAGGGTGTGCAGGTCCGGGCCAGGCTGGCGGGCGGAGGCTGGCCGCTGGAGAAGCCCAGCCTGGAGCACTAGGCTGGCCTAACCCCTGAGCCCAGAGCATGCCAGCTAGGAAAAGCTTCAGATCATTTTTCCGAACGGCCAGTGGTGCGTGTGCAGGTCACCGGCTTGGCACCGGTGGCCTGCCCGCATAACCGCTGCCCTGGCCTCACAATGCCCTGCTCGTAGGCGAAGACGGCGATTTGCACGCGGTCGCGCAGGCCCAGCTTGGCCAGCACGCGGGCGACGTGGCTCTTCACGGTCGCCTCGCTGAGGAAGAGGCTGGCCGCGATCTCGGCGTTCGACAGCCCCTGCGCCACGGCCCGGACCACGTCGAGCTCGCGCTCGCTGAGCCGCCCGCCGCCGGGCTGCGCGCCCGGCACTGGCCCGCGGCAGAACTCCTCGATCAGCCGCATGGTGATGGCCGGGGCGAGCAGCGCCTGGCCTGCCGACACTGTCCGCACGGCGCTTGCCAGCTGCTCGCGGCTGGCGTCCTTGAGCAGGAACCCGCTGGCCCCGGCCTTCATCGCGCGGTACACGTACTCGTCGAGGTTGAAGGTGGTCAGCATCAGGATCCGGGCCCGGCAGCCGCCGCGCACGAGCCGGTCGGTTGCCTCGATCCCGTCAAGCTCCGGCATCCTGATGTCCATCAGCACCACGTCGGGATCGAGCCGCCGCGCCTGCGCCAGCGCCTGGCTGCCGTTGGATGCCTCGCCGACGACGCGGAGGTCCGGCTCGGCCTCCAGCATCATCCGCAGGCCCTCGCGGACGAGGTCCTGGTCGTCGACGATCAGGACGCCGATCACGGCGACCCGTCGCCGAGCGGCAGCCTGGCACGCACCGCAAAGCCCCCGCCGGGCTCCGGCCCGGCCCGCAGCTCCCCGCCGAACAGCGCCACCCGCTCGCGCATGCTCACCAGCCCGAGTCCGCCCTCTGGCGCCGCGGCCTGCGGATTCCCCGCGCCGTCGTCGGTGATGTCGATCATCACCGCGTCCTGCGTCCTGCCGATCGTCACCTCCGCGCATGCGGGCCCCGCGTGCTTGAGAACGTTGGTCAGCGCCTCCTGGACGATGCGATAGGCGGACACGTCCACCGCCGCGGGCAGCGCATCCGCGGCGCCGTTCAGGACGAGGCGCACCGGCACGCCCGCGGCGCGGACGTTCTCGGCAAGGGCGGCCAACTCCTCCAGGCCCGGCTGCGGCGTAAGCTCGGGCTCCTCGTCCGGCTCGCGCAAGACAAGAAGCAGATGGCGCATCTCGGCCAGCGCCTGACGCCCGCTCCGCTCGATCTTCTCCAGGGTCCCCTCCGGCGGGCTGCCCGACGCGCGGCCGCCGGCCGCCTGCAGGACGACCACGCTGAGGTGATGCGCGACGATGTCGTGCAACTCGCGTGCGATCCTGGCCCGCTCCGCGGCCGCGGCCCGCTCCGCCTGCCGCTGCAGTGCCGCGTTGTGCCTGGCCAGCGCCATGGCCCTGCGCCGGGTGCGGATGACCGTTCCGGCCAGCCAGAACAGGCCGATGTCGACCACCAGGTACCAGCTCGGGCCGTGCACCTGCCCGCCGAGGAGACCACGGATCTTCAGCATCCCCATCAGCGGCTGGTGGTCTGCCACGCCGTAGATCGTCAGGCCGCCCGCCGCAACTGCCAGGTCGACCAGTACGCGGCACACGTCGGCCAGCACGCGCCGCACGCGGGCCGGAGTGCGGCGCAGGCCGCCGTAGGCGCCGAGCGCGTAGCCGCCAGCAGACACCATGAACGCGAGCTCGGGTCCCCGCGGCGGCTGCCTCATGACCAGGACCTGCAGCGATATGCCTGTCCAGAGCAATATCCACAGCGCCATCGGCGCGCGGCGGCGCCAGGCCAGCGGCACGCCGATGACCAGCGGCAAGACGGCAAGGAGCAGCGGCGATGCGGTCCCGGGCGTCTTCCAGTCGGCCAGCGCGGTCAGCCCGGTGCCGATCACGGCAAAGCAGGCATCCACGACCGTGCCCAGGTCAGGCCGCTTCACCCGCATGCGCCGAACGTAACACCGGCGTCCGGCCCGCCGCATCGTCCGCACGGCGGTCACGATTCATCCTTACGGCTGAGTGGTTCGCTCCCGCGACCGCAGACCAGCGCCGTGCCTCGCGCCTACGTTCGGCACAGTCCACCGAACGAGGGGAGAAACGATGACCGCCATACTCCAGGCGCGCGGTCTCAGCAAGCGGTACGGGCATCGCCAGGCGTTGACCGACTGCACGCTGAGCATCCCGGCCGGGCACGTCGTCGGCCTGGTCGGCCCGAACGGAGCCGGCAAGACGACCCTGCTCAACATGGCCGTCGGCATGCTGGCCCCGACATCGGGCACGATCAGCGTGCTCGGCAGCAGGCCGGCCAGCGGCCCGGCGCAGCTGGCGAAGGTCGGCTTCGTGGCCCAGGACGCGCCCACCTACGCCGGCCTCAGCGTCGCCGACCACCTCAGGCTCGGCAGGCATCTCAACCCGGGCTGGGACGCGGGCCTTGCCCGCGACCGGCTTAAGCGGCTGGGCCTGGATCCGCGCCAGCGCGCCGGGCAGCTGTCCGGCGGCCAGCGTGCTCAGCTCGCCCTGACCCTGGCCGTGGCCAAGCGGCCCGAGCTGCTGATCCTGGACGAGCCGATCGCCAGCCTGGACCCCCTCGCCCGCCGCGAGTTCCTCGGCAGCCTCACCGACTTCACCGCGGCGGGCCAGGTCAGCGTCGTGATGTCGTCGCACCTGGTGAGCGACCTGGAGCGGGTCTGCGACTACCTGATCGTGCTTGTCGCGTCCCGGGTCCGGCTGGCCGGCCCGGTCGCCGAACTTCTCGCCGCCCAGCCGCTCGGGCTGGAAGACCTGGCCTTGGCCTACATGAACCCGGAGGCTCTCCGATGATCTGGCTCACCTGGCGCCAGTTCCGCGCCCAGGCCATCGCGGCTGTCGCCGCCCTGGCCGCGCTCGCCATCGCGCTGGCCGTCACCGGCCCGTACCTGGCCCGCCTGTTCCACGAAAGCGGCATCGCGACCTGCACCGGATTCAACTGCCAGCCGCTGACCGCCAGCTTCAACGCCCGTGTGCCGTCGATCGACACGGTCCTTTACCTGATCGGCATCGGCGTCATGTTCGCCGCGCCCGCCGTCATCGGGCTGTTCTGGGGGGCGCCCCTGGTGACCCGCGAGATCGAGGCGCGTACCTTGCCGCTGGCCTGGAACCAGAGCGTCACGAGGACCCGGTGGCTCGCCGTCAAGCTCGCCCTCGTCGGCCTGGCCGCGATGGCCACCGCCGGACTGCTCAGCCTGATGCTGACCTGGTGGTCCAGCCCGATCGACAGCACCCTCGAGATCCCCTACGGCCACCGGCTCACCCTCGAGCGACTCGGGCCCGTGCTGTTCGCCAGCCGCGGCGTGGTGCCGATCGGCTACGCCGCCTTCGCCTTCGCGCTCGGCGTCACCGCCGGCATGCTGCTGAGGCGTACCGTGCCCGCGATGGCCGCGACGTTCGGCATCTTCGCGGCCGTCCAGTTCGCCTGGCCGAACTGGATCCGCCAGCACCTCATCCCGCCGGTGCACACCATCGTGCCGCTCAACGCTGCCAACATCATCCAGGTGCAGCTGAGGAACACCTCGATGATCGTGCGTGCCGTGCCCACCGTCGCCCAGCAGGGCGCCTGGGTGCTGTCCGGCCAGGTCATCGACACCGCGGGACGCCCGTTCAGCGGCCAGGTCACCCGGCCCTGCCTGGGCGACAACTTCCAGGCCTGCCAGTCCTCGCTGGCCCGGTTCCACCTGCGCGACCTGGTCAGCTACGAGCCGGCCAGCCGCTTCTGGGCCTTCCAGTGGACCGAGGCGGGGATTTTCCTTGCCATCGCCCTGGCGCTGGCCGGGTTCTGCCTGTGGCGGCTCATCCGCAAGGTCGGCTGACCCGCACCCGGCCGCCTGGTCCCGCCGTTACAGGCTGCGGGACCAGTTCTGGCCGACCAGGTCCTTGCCGAAGCTGTGGTGGCGGCTCTCGTCGTCCAGCGTGAAGCCTGCCCGCTCGTAGATGCGCCTGGCGTCGGCGAGGACGTCGTTGGTCCACAGGGTGATCCTCGTGTACCCGGCGCGGCGGGCGAACCGTAGCACCTCCTCGACAAGGCGGCCGCCGATCCCCAGGCCCCTGGCCCACGGCTCGACGAGCAGCAGCCGCAGCCGCGCGATCTGCTCGTCCTCACGGACGCAGAACACGCAGCCGGCCGGCACGCCGTCGACCTCGGCGATCCAGGCCGATTCCGTTTCCGGGTCCCTGGTGTTGACGTAGTCCGCGACGATCCTGGCCATGAGCGCCTCATAGGAGGAGTCCCAGCCGAACTCCTGCGCGTACAACGCCGCGTTACGCTGCACCACCCAGCCCATGTCGCCGGGCTGCGGGGCACGCAGCAGGTAACCGCGCGGCTGGGGCGCCTCGGTAAGCACCTCGGTGATTACCCGCATGCCGTCAAGCATCCGGCGCCGATCCTCGGGACGCACGCCGGCCAGCATCTCGCGGGTCTGCGCGGCGGACCGCGCGCCCAGGCCCGCGATGACGGAATGGCCGGCCTCGGCCAGCCGGATGACCTGCCGGCGCGCGTCGGCGGGCGAGCGCTGCCGCCAGATCAGGCCGTCGGCCTCGAACCTGGCCAGGATGCGGCTCAGGTACCCGGCGTCGATGTCGACCACGCGGCGCAGGTCGGTCACCTCGCTGGCGTCCCGCTGCGCAAGCTCGAACAGCAGCCTCGCCTCGGTCAGCGAGTAGGGGGTCTCCAGGTACTTGCCGCGCAGCAGCCCGATCACGTTCGTGTAGAACCGGTTGAACTCCCGCACCGCCGCCACCTCGGCCCCATCTGCGAGCACCGGGTCGTCGGACATCAGTTCGCTCATGGCGCCCCCTGCCAGATCAATTGTCTAAGTCAACTATATACATGCCTCTGACAACCGCAAGGGTGATTACGATGGGGACCCAACGGGTCGGCGCGACGGAAGGAAACAGGAATGCGGATGCGGACGCTCGGCGGCACCGGGATCAAGGTCAGCTCGTACTGCCTCGGCGCGATGATGTTCGGTGCCTGGGGCAATACCGACCACGAGGACAGCATCCGGATCATCCACGCCGCGCTCGACGCCGGCATCAACTTCATCGATACCGCGGACGTCTACTCGGGCGGGGAGTCCGAGGAGATCGTCGGCGAGGCCCTGATCGGGCGGCGCGACGACGTGGTGCTCGCCACCAAGGCGAACATGCGGATGGGCGAGGACGTCAGCTCAGGCGGCAACTCGCGCCGCTGGCTCGTCCGCGAGGTGGAGAACAGCCTGCGGCGGCTGCGGACCGACTACATCGACCTGTACCAGGTCCACCGCTATCAGGCGGCTGGCTGACCGGCCGGATCCGGCGGGAGACCGGCGTGGGCCTGACCAACAACCGCGCGGAGCGGCTGCCGCTACGCTACGACCCGTCGGTGCCGGGGAACCAGGCCAAGTTCACCGTGGTCGAGGACCTGCAAGCTCGGGCACGAGCCACTGCTCGGCCTGCTGGCTGGTCACGCCCAGCGCGGTCAGCGTCCGGCCGCCGATGCCCTCTTGCTCCTCAAGCAGGCCAAGCAGGAGGTGCTCGGTGCCGATGTAGTTGTGCCCGAGCATGAGCGCCTTGCGGACGGCAAGCTCGAGTACCTTCCTGTCGCCGTCCCTCGCCATGATCAGCAGGTCCGCATCGGCTGAGGCGGCTACCACGGCGCGTTCGGTATGACCCTGGACCTCCAGCCGCTCGCACGGGCGGCCAAGCCTGCGCGCCGCCGCGTCGAGCAGCTCGCTGGCCGACGTGGCCGCGAGCCGCTCCATCCTGACGCCGGGGTCGTGCCCGCCGCGGCCGAACAGTCCCAGGTACGCGCCGTGCGCGGCGTCAGGCGCCGCGTCTGACGTGGCGTGCAGCAAGGTGAACGCGGCCGCCGGGGGAGCCAGGCTGAGGGCCGCGTCCACGCTGGCCCGCCAGCTCCCCTCGGAAACCCAGATATAGACAGAACGAGCCGTGGTATCACTCCCGGTCACCGCGGATCAGCCTCCATGGTGCGCCTCCCTAGCTGACGTGCAGCGCCGCCCACAGGGCAAGCACCGCGATGGCGAGACCGGCTGGCACGGTCAGCAGTCCCAGCCTGGTGAATTCTCCGAGATCCGGCGCCGACCCGTGACGGCGCAGGCTGCGCCGCCACAGCAGCGTCGCCAGCGAGCCGGTGTAGGTGAGGTTCGGCCCGATGTTGACGCCGATCAGCACCGCGAGGACGGCGCCGGCGCCGGACGGCGCGGCCAGCGGCGCGAGCACCAGGACGGCCGGCAGGTTGTTCGCGACGTTGGCAAGGACCGCGGCCAGCGCCGCGATGGCGAGCAGCGCCGGCAGCGACCTACCCGTAGGCAGCAGCGGCCGGAGCGCCGAGCCGAGCCCGTTGCCGACCACCGCCGCTACCACGATCGCCAGGCCGAGCACGAACAGCAGGAACGGCGGGTCGGCGGCGCGCACCAGGTCCGCGGGACCGACCCGCCGCCGGGCCAGCGCGCGGACCGCCAGCACCGCGGCGCCGCCGAGCGCGGCCCAGGCCGGGCTCACCCCGGCGGCCGACGCGACCGCGAACCCGGCCAGCGTGACGGCGACCACGATGATGGTGAAGACCGGCACGCCCGCACCGGGGTCATGTTCCCGCTCCGGGTCGGCTGCGCCGACGCCGAGGTCGGCTGCGAAGAACCGGACGAACACCACGTACTCGACGCCGATCGCGGCCAGCCAGGGCAGCGCCATCAGCGCCGCGAAGCGCGGGAAGGCCAGCCCGCTGGCGGCGAACGCGAGCAGGTTGGTGAGGTTGGAGACGGGCAGCAGCAGGGACGCGGAGTTCGCCAGGTGCGTGCATGCGTACACATGCGGCCTGGCCCGGAGGTCCAGCCTGGCCGCGGTGGCGAACACGACCGGGGTGAGCAGGACGACCGTGGCATCCAGGCTCAGCACTGCCGTCGTGACCGCGGCGATGACGAACACCAGCGCGAGCAGTCGCCGCGGGCGGCCGCCGCTGCCGCGCGCCATCCACCTGCCGCAGGCGCGGAACAGGCCGTCGTCATCGCACAGGTGCGCGAGCACAAGGATCGCGGCAAGGAAGCCGATGACCGGCCCGATCCGCCTGGCCTGGTCCACGGCGCCGCTTCCCGGGATCGCGCCGATCGCGATCAGGCACCCCGCCGCGGGCACCGCCATGACCGCCTCCGGCCAGCCGCGCGGCCTGATCACCGCCCACGCGAGCACGGCGACGAGCGCCAGCACGGAAACCGTCTCGCCGGCAGCGGCGTTCAGCGTGATCCTCCTTCGAAATCCTGTGATCATGATCCACGGGTCCCTGGCGTCGGCCGCAGCGAGTCCGCTGATCTGGATCTCGATAGGGGAGTGCCCGGTCTGCCGCAGCGAGCCGGCGATCCACGCGGCGGTGAAGACGGCCGGGCCGGCGATCCCCGCCGCCGCGCCCGCCCTCACCCGACCCCTCATCCAGCTCGCGGGGTGACCCGGCCGGCTGCCTTTGTGCCTCGGTCATAATGGCCGGGAGCGGCTTTTGCCGGGCTGACCGTGGTTCGCCGAGCCGCGCAGGTGTAGTTTCGCGGCTGAGCGGGCACGTGGATTCGCAGCTATGGAGGGGTCACATGAGCATCATGGGCACCCGGGTCATCCGGACCGAGGACCCGCGGTTGCTGACCGCGGGCGGCGTGTACGTGGATGACGTACGGACGCCGGAGCTGTCCGCCGCGGCGCGCCTGACCTTCGTGCGCAGCCCGGTGGCCCACGCGCGCATCACCGGCATCGACGCCAGCGAGGCGCTGAGCGAGCCGGGCGTGATCGCCGTGCTGACCGTCCGTGACATGGACGACCTGACCCCGCCGCCGCCCGACGCCGGCGGCGAGCCCAGCGAGGCACCGATGCCGATCGGCGGCGTGTGGGCCGAGCCGCTGCTGGCGGTGGACACCGTCCGGTACGTGGGCGAGCCGGTCGCGGTGGTCATCACCGACAGCCGCTACCAGGGCGAGGACGCGGCCGACCTGGTCAGCGTGGACTACGACCCGCTGCCTGCCGTGGTCGGGCCGGCTGCCGCGGTGGCCGGCGAGACGCTGCTGTTCCCCGCGGCGGGGACCAACATCATGGCCACCCAGCCGGTGCCCACCGACGACGCCCCGTTCGAGGCGTGCGAGGTCGTCGTCGAGCAGGACATCGTCAACCAGCGCGTCGCCTGCCTGCCGATGGAGGGCCGGGCCACCGCGGCCAGCTTCACCGGCGGCAAGCTGACCGTCTGGCACAGCTCGCAGAACGCGCAGCTGTGCCGGTTCATCGTGGCCGGCGTGCTGGGCATGGACCCGGCTCAGATCCGCGTGATCGTGCCCGACGTGGGCGGCGGGTTCGGGGCCAAGGTCGGCATCGACCGCGACGCGATCGTGGTGGCCTGGGCGGCCCGCAAGACCGGCCGGGCGCTGCGCTGGGCCGAGACGCGCAGCGAGAACCTGGTCGGCATGACCCAGGGCCGGGCCCAGCTCCAGCACATCAAGATCGGCGGAAACCGCGACGGCCGCATCCTGGCCTACCGCATCGACGTCATCCAGGATGCCGGCGCCTACGGGCGTATCGGCCTGCTCCTGCCCAGCCTGACCTGCCTGATGGCCCCCGGCGTGTATGACATCCCCGAGGTGCAGACCGGATTCCGGCAGGCAGTCACCAACGCCACCCCGATCAGCGCCTACCGCGGGGCCGGGCGGCCCGAGGCCACCGCGGCCGTCGAGCGCGCGGTCGACCTGTTCGCCGCGGAGATCGGCATGGACCCGGCCGAGGTCCGCCGGCGCAACCTCGTGGCCCCCGACAAGTTCCCGTTCCAGACCAAGACCGGTGCCCTCTATGACTCCGGGCGGTATGAGGAGGCGCTGGACAAGGTGCTGGCCGCCGCGGGCTACGACGAGCTCCGCGAGGAACAGCAGCGCAGGCGGGCCAGCGGCGACGTAAAGCAGCTCGGCATCGGCGTGTCGGCCTACGTGGAGATCACCGCGGCCGACGCCGGGGCCGGCGAGACGGCCAAGATCGAGGTGAAGGACGACGGCACCGCCGTCGTCTACACCGGCAGTTCGGCGCACGGCCAGGGGCACCACACCGCCTGGGCCATGCTCGTGCAGGACGAACTCGGCATCCCGATGGATCAGGTCACGGTCATCCACGGTGACACGGACCTGATCCCGGTGGGCGTCGGAACCTACGGCTCGCGGTCCCTGCAGCTCGGCGGTTCGGCCGTGTACAAGGCCGCGCTCGAGGTCAAGGACGAGGCCCGGCACCAGGCGGCCGCCATGCTCGAGGCCGCCGAGGCCGACATAGTGCTTGATATCGCCACCGGGTTCTGGCAGGTCCGCGGCGACCCGGACACCGCGCTGTCCTGGGCCCAGGTTGCCGGTCATACCAGCGGCGGCAGCCTGATCGCCGACGTGAGCTTCACCGCGGACCGGCCCACGTTCCCGTTCGGCGCGCACGTCTCGGTGGTCGAGGTCGATACCGAGACCGGCCAGGTGCGGATGCTTCGGCACGTCACCGTGGACGACGCGGGCCCGGTGCTGAACCCGGTGCTTGCCGAGGGGCAGCGGCACGGCGGGATTGCCCAGGGCGCGGCGCAGGCCCTGTTCGAAGAGGTGCTCTACGACGCGGACGGTAACCCGCTGACCTCCACGCTCGCCGACTACGCGGCCATCTCCGCGCCCGACCTGCCCAGCTTCGAGCTGGCCGCAAGCGAGACGCCGACCGACCTGAATCCGCTGGGCGCGAAGGGCATCGGTGAGGCCGGCACGATCGGCTCGACCCCTGCCATCCAGAACGCGGTCGTCGACGCCGTCGCGCACCTCGGCATCAGGCACATCGACATGCCGACCACCCCGCAGCGGGTGTGGGCGGCCATCAACGAGGCACTGAAAGTGAGTAACCAGTGAAGGTCGACCTGACCGTCAACGGCAAGGAGATCACCGCGGACGTCGAGGACCGCATGCTCCTCGTGCACTTCATCCGGGACGTGGCGGACCTGACCGCGACCAACGTCGGCTGCGACACTACCTCCTGCGGGGCCTGCACCGTGCTGCTCGACGGCGAGTCGGTGAAGTCCTGCACGGTTCTCGCCGCTCAGGCCGCGGGCCACGAGATCACCACCGTGGAGGGCCTCGCGGTCGACGGCGTGATGCACCCGGTGCAGCGCGCGTTCCACGAGCAGCACGGGCTGCAATGCGGCTTCTGCACCCCTGGCATGGTGATGGCGATCGTGTCGCTGCTGCGGGAGAACCCGCACCCCACCGAGGAACAGGTGCGGACCGGCCTGGAAGGCAACCTGTGCCGGTGCACCGGCTACCACAACATCGTCAGGGCGGCGCTGGCCGCTGCCGGGGGGCCCGGGGGGTCGTCCCCCCTGGCTAACACAGCGGAGGAGGGGGCGGCGTGATCCCGTCGTCGTTCACCTACAAGCGGGCCGGCTCGGCGCAGGAGGCCTTCGACCTCGCCACGGAGTATGGCGAGGACGCGAAGTACCTGGCCGGCGGGCACTCGCTGCTGCCGCTCATGAAACTGCGGCTGGCCGCCCCCGAGGTGATCATCGACCTCAGCGGCCTGCGCGAGCTCTCCTACATCACCGATCAGGGCTCCTACGTCGCGATCGGCGCGCTGACCAGGCACCACGACGTCGAGCACTCCGACCTGCTCGGCCGCGACCTGCCGCTCCTCGCGCACGCGGCCGGCCAGGTCGGCGATCCGCAGATCCGGCACCGCGGCACGATCGGCGGCTCGGTCGCGCACGCCGACCCCGCCTCTGACCTGCCAGCGGTGCTGCTGGCGCTGGACGTGACGCTGGTCGCGCGCGGCGCCGACGGCTCGCGCGAGATCCCGATCGGGGAGTTCTTCCAGAGCCTGTTCGAGACCACGCTGGAGCCCGGCGAACTGCTCACCGAGATCCGCGTGCCCAAGCCCGCCGCCAGCGCCCGCGGCTGGGCGTTCCAGAAGTTCACCCAGCGGGCGATCGACTGGGCCATCGTCGGCGTCGCCGTCCAGGGCGGCCAGGTCTCGCTGGTCAACATGGGCGGTACCCCGCTGCGCGCCACCGCGGTAGAGGCCGCGCTGGCCGATGGCGCCTCGCCCGTCGACGCAGGCGCGCACGCCGCCGAGGGCACCAACGCCGCGGCCGACATCCGCGCCAGCCGCGAGTACCGCGAGCATCTGGCCCGGGTACTGACCACCCGCGCCCTCACCGAGGCCGCCGCGCGCTCCTAGCCGCCGGCCCCGGCTCGCGGCGGTCGGCGGGCCGGCCCACAATAGAGTGTGCGTCTGCGTAACGCGCCGCGGCGGGTCGGCCGCTGGTTCTGGTCGGTCCGGCGGTTGATGCTGCTCGCGGGCGCGCTGCTCGTGCTCGCGTTCCCGGACCCCAACTGGGAGTTCCTGGCCTGGTTCGGGCTGGTGCCCGGTCTTGTGCTCATCGTCAGGTCGCCGACCGCGCGCGAGGGCGGGATGCGCGCCTGGTGGCTCGGCGCCGGCTACCTGATCGCCGCGCTGTACTGGATGGCGCCGGAAATCGGGCCAGGGGTGCTGCTGGTCGCCGCGGTGTTCGGCGTGCTATGGGTGCCGTTCGGGGTGGCCGCGTGGAAGCTGCTGCGGCCGCCGCTGAGCTGGCCGCGGGCGCTGGCGGCGCTGGTCGTCGTGCCGAGTTGCTGGCTGCTGACCGAGTGGCTGAGGTCCTGGCAGGGGTTCGGCGGCCCGTGGGCGGTGTTCGGCGTCAGCCAGTGGCAGCATCCCGCCGTGCTGGCGCTCGCCTCGATCGGCGGGGTATGGCTGGTCAGCTTCGCGCTCGTCCTGGCTAACGTGGCCATCGTGCTCGCGATCGAATCGCTGCCGCGGGTAGGCGCGAGCGTGCTGCCGGGCGCGTCCTGGCGCTGGGGGCTGGCCGTCCTCGGCACGGCCGCCGCGCTGGCATCCATCGGCGCCGGCCCGCTTACCTTCGCCCTCACCCCGGCAAGCCCGTCGGTCCGGCAGGTCACGGTGGCCCTGGTGCAGCCCGGAGTCATCAGCAACGCGAGCCTGCGGCGCGATGCGTCTGAGTCTCTGACCGCCGAATTCAGCCGAGGCGGCACGCTGGGCGGCGTAAAACCGGACCTGATCGTCTGGGGCGAGAGCAGCATCGACCAGGACCTCACGCTGCCGGCATCGCACGCCCTGCTGAGCCAGATCGAGGCGCTGTCCGCCGAGGACGGCGCCGAGATCCTGGTCAACCAGGACGCCACGCCGCCGGGCAAGGGTCACGAGAAGTGGGGGGTCCTGGTCAGTCCCGCCGGGATCGAGGGCATCTACGTCAAGACCCGGCTGGTGCCGTTCGGCGAGTACATACCGTTCCGGCAGGAACTCGGCTGGCTCACCAAGATCAGCAAAGCGGCGGCGTCGAACATGTTCCCCGGCACCGGGGCGCACGTGCTCAACGCGACGGACCGGGCCGGGCGGCCGCTGCCCATCGGCGTGCTGATCTGCTTCGAGTCCGCCTTCCCCGACATGGCGAGAGTGGATGCGGACAACGGCGCGGAGCTGATCGTGTACCAGTCCGCGACCTCCACCTTCCAGGGCACCTGGGGGCCTGACCAGCACGCGTCGCTCGGCGCGGTGCGCGCGGCAGAAACCGGCCGGCCGGTGGTGCAGGCCGCGCTGACCGGCGACACGGTCGCCTACGACGCCAGGGGCAGGCTGCTGGCCTGGATGGGGCAGTCCTCGCGCGGCGTGGTCACCGTCCGGCTCGGGCTGCCTGCCGCGTCGGCCCGCACCATCTACGACCGCTGGGGCGACTACGTGCCGTGGACCGCGGTGGGCATCGTCGTGCTCGCCGCGCTGATCATGCTTGCGAATTCACGCGGTTTCCCCGGCCGGAGCGCTGGTGCGGGACGCGGGCATGAGGCAGAATATGTAACTGGGCAGTCCGTGCCCTGATGACGAGTCCGCAGGGGAAGGCGAACTTCGTCTTAGGAGGCACGGTGCCCGCACATGGTGTTCTGTACGTTCATTCCGCGCCCCCGGCGCTATGCCCGCACATCGAGTGGGCGGTAGCCGGAATCGTGGGGGCGCCCGTTGGTATGCCCTGGGTCGGCCAGCCGGCCTCGCCAGGGTCCCTGCGCGCCGAGCTCACCTGGCACGCCCGCCCGGGTACCGCCGGTGCCATCGCGTCCGTGCTGGCCGGATGGAACCGGCTCAGGTTCGAGGTAACCGAGGACGGCTCGCCGGGTTGCGACGGCGTGCGTCACTGCTACACGCCCGACCTCGGCATCTTCACCGCGGTGATCGGCGGCAACGGCGACATCCTGGTCCCGGAGGGCAGGCTCCGCGCCGCCATGACGCTGGCCGGGCCATCGCTGTCCGACGAGCTGGACCGGCTGCTCGGCACCGCGTGGGACAACGAACTGGAGCCCTTCCGCCGCGCCGCCGACGGCGCCCCAGTGCGCTGGCTAAACGCAATGTAACCCGGGGGACCCCCCGAACCCCCCCGGTCTGGGGGGAGTCTCCCCCCAGACCCCCCGTAACCAACTGATAGGTACCGGCATGCCTTCGCTGTAGCCGGAGGCGCTCTGGACGCCTACGACGGCACGGTCAGCGAACTCGGCCAGGTCACTGGCACCGGCGTAGGTGCACGAGGAACGCAGGCCGGCCACGATCATGTCGATCAGGTCCTCCACGCCGGGGCGCACCGGATCGAGGTACATCCGGGCCGAGGAGATGCCCTCCTCGAACAGTTCCTTGCGTGCCCGCTCCAGCGCCGAGTCGCTCGCCGAGCGCAGCCGGACCGCCCGCGCCGAGGCCATCCCGAAGCTTTCCTTGTACAGTCTTCCTTCCGGGGAGCGGAAAGTATCGCCTGGGGACTCGAACGTACCGGCGAACCAGGACCCGATCATCACGCTTGACGCACCGGCAGCCAGGGCGAGCGCCACGTCACGCGGATGCCTGACCCCGCCGTCGGCCCAGACCCAGGCGCCGAGCCGGCGGGCCTGACCGGCACACTCGAGCACCGCGGAGAACTGCGGCCGGCCCACGCCCGTCATCATCCTGGTCGTGCACATCGCGCCGGGCCCGACGCCCACCTTGAGGATGTCCGCCCCGGCCGAGACCAGATCGGCGACCCCGGCCGCGGTAACGACGTTTCCCGCCACCACGGGGACCGAGGGCGACAGGCCGCGGACCGCGCGCAGGGCGCAGATCATCTTCTCTTGGTGCCCGTGCGCCGTGTCCACGACGAGCACGTCCGCCCCGGCGTCGAGCAGCAGCTTTGCCTTGGCCGCCACGTCGCCGTTGACGCCGATCGCGGCGCCGACGCGCAGCCGCCCGGAGGAATCGACGGCGGGGGAGTACAGCGTCGCGCGCAGCGCCCCGGTCCGGGTCATGATGCCCAGGCAGCGTCCCGAGCCGTCCACGACGGGCGCCAGCCTGTGCCGTCCCTCCTGCAGCATCGAGAACGCCAGCTCGGGCGGCGTCCCCGCGGGCAGCGTGAACGGGTCCTCTGACATCACCTGCCTCAGCTGGGTGAACCTGTCCACGCCGAGGCAGTCGGCCTCGGTGGCGACGCCGAGCGGCCGGCCGTCCTCGACTACTACTACGGCGTTGTGCGCCCGCTTGGGCAGCAGGCTCAGCGCCTCACCCGCGGTATCGCCGGGCCCGAGGGTCAGCGCGGTCTCGAAGACCAGGTCGCGCGATTTCACCCAGGCGATCACGTCGGCGACGACGTCGGCGGGGATGTCCTGGGGCAAGATGGCGATCCCACCCCGCCGCGCGATGGTCTCTGCCATCCTCCGGCCGGAGACTGCCGTCATGTTGGCGGCCACGATGGGTATCGTCGCGCCGCTGCCGTCGGCGGTTGCCAGGTCCACGTCCAGCCTCGAGCCGACGGCCGACAGGCTCGGCACCATGAAGACGTCACTGTAGGTCAGGTCATGCTCGGGAGCAGTCCCGTTGAGAAATCGCACGTAGCGATTCTTCCCGAAGCGGGAGGGTGCTATAGCCTCCTGCCGTGGGATACCGCGGGGCAGCGCAGCACCCACGGCCGCTCCGGCTCGGGACGCGGGAGTGGAACCATGGCTCGTTCGGCATAATGGGCGTGATCAACCGGACACCCGATTCGTTTTTCGACCGGGGCGCGACCGCCGGGTTCGGAGCCGCGCTTGATGCCGCCAGCCAGGCCGTTGCCGACGGAGCCGAAATCGTCGATCTTGGCGGGGTGAAGGCAGGCCCCGGTGACAAGGTGAGCGCCGCGGCGGAGATCGACCGTGTGGCCGGCCTCGTCGCCGCGGTCCGCGAGCGGCATCCTGACGTGGTGATCAGCGTCGACACCTGGCGCAGCGAGGTCGGTGAGGTCGTCGCCCAGGCCGGCGCCGACCTGCTCAACGACGCCTGGGGCGGCGCGGACCCGCGGCTCGCCGAGGTAGCGGCGCGGACTGGCGTCGGGCTGGTCTGCTCGCACGCCGGCGGCCTGGCGCCGCGCACCCGCCCGCATCGGCCGGCCTACGGGGATGTAGTGCAGGAGGTCACCGACTACGTCCTTGATTATGCCGAACGGGCCGTGGTGGCAGGAGTGGGTCCGTGCTCCATCCTGGTGGATCCCGCCCACGACTTCGGCAAGAACACCTGGCAGTCCCTTGAGCTGACCCGCCGCCTCGGCGAGCTTGTCGGCACTGGATGGCCGGTTCTCGTCGCCGTCGCGGACAAGGACTTCGTCGGCGAGACCCTGGGTCTGCCGGTGGACCAGCGCGCGGAGGGAACGATCGCGGCGCTAGCCGTCTGCGGCTGGCTCGGCGCCCGGGTATTCCGCGTGCACGACGTTCCCGGCGCGCGCCAGGCTCTGGACGCCGTGGCCGAGATGAGGGCCGCCTCGGTGCGCTAACGGCCCGCCGGGGCGGGCCGCGGCATCGACACGCGCTCACGAGACGGTGAGGCCGAAGGCGGCGAACATGATGTCCGCGATCCTGTCGGCCATCTCTCCCTCCGGCAGCCCCACTTCCGCGCTGATCAGGTAGTTGACCCGCTCGAGCATCATCAGGCAGGCCAGGGCGGTCAGCTCGGCGTGCTCCTGGTGCCGCCCGGCCGCCTCGGCGGCGGCCGTCATGCCGGTCGTCATGGCCTCGGCAATGCTGAACAGCAGCCGGAGGCCGTCACCGAACACCTCCTCGGGCACCAGGTCGGCCTGGCTGAGGATGCGGATGACGGTGGCGTGCGCCGCGTAGGCGCGGAAGAACAACCGCACCCACTGGCGCAGCACGGTCAGGCCGGTCTCGTCGCTCGTGACCACGGGGAAGTCGCCCGCCACGATCTCCATGTCGTGAAGCGCGTCCTTCAGCAGGGCCTTGAACAGGTCTTCCTTGTTCGAGAAGTACAGGTAGAACGTGCCGTGCGAGATGCCGGCCCGGCGCACTACATCGTCCACACGCACGCCGTGGAACCCGCGCTCCTCGAACTCGATCATGCCCGCATCGAGCAGCTTGCGGACGGTCTCCCTGCCCTGGGCGCGCAGTTCGCGGTCCTGGGCCGGGGCCCCGCCGCCGAGCGATGGCCGGGCGGGCTGTTTCCTCGGCGGCCGCGCGGACCCCCGTGGCGCGGAGCTTGCGGGCGTGACAGGTCCGCGGCTTGCCTCCTGGTTCATAGCAAGAGAGTAGCCTTCCGTGCCCCTACCGCCGCACATTCGGCCAACGCGGCGCCACTGCTACTCTTCCAGCGGTGAGTACTCAGGGGGACCGGTCGGTCAGGTCTGTCCCCAGCGCGGCTGAAGGGACGGACCCTAAACCCGCGATCCTGCGGCGGTTCCGGCCGAGTCGCACCGTGGTCAGGGTCGGCGCGCTCACCGCGGCGGCCGCCTTCGTGTACTGCCTGGATTCCCTGATCCTGTTCCGCCGTTTCCTCGCCACCACGTTTGACCTGGTCATCTTCGATCAGGGAATCCGCGGGTACGCGCATTTCCACGCTCCGGTCTCGATCGCCCGCGGCGTGTCCGACGGGCAGAACGCGCACTTCCTGCTGCTGGCCGACCACTGGTCACCGATCCTGGCCCTGCTCGCCCCGCTGTACTGGATCCACGACAGCCCCACGACCCTGCTCGTCGCGCAGGGCGTCCTGTTCGCTCTGGCCATCCCGCCGCTGTGGGTCTACACCCGGCGGCAGCTCGGTCCGGCAGCGGCCTACCTGGTCTGCGTGGCGTACGCCCTGTCCCTCCCGGTCATGGCCGCGGTCGTCTTCGACTTCCACGAGGCCGCCTTCGTCCCCGTGCTGACCGCGGTCATGGTCGAAAGATTCAGTGTTAGCCCGGGGGGGACGACCCCCCCCAAACCCCCCCCGATCTTGGGAGGGCTCCCCGCCCCCCCGAACCCCCATGGCCCCAACAGCCGGAAAGCACGGCTGTGGGGGGTCCTGGCCGCCATCGTGCTGCTCCTTGTGAAGGAGGACATGGGGCTGCTGGTCGCGGGGTTCGGCGGGTACCTGCTGCTCACCCGCAGGCGGTGGACCGGACTGGCGTTCATCATCGGGGGGCTTGCGGCGACCTGGGTGGCCACCCACCTGCTGATCCCCGCGTTCGGCGGGTCGGCGACCTTCTACTGGGCCTACGGCCAGTTCGGGTCCACGCTCGGCAGCGCCGCGCTGAACGTGCTCACCCACCCACTGCACGCGCTCGACGTCTTCGTCACCCCGCGGGTGAAGGCCCGGACCATGATCGGCCTGCTCGCGGCGTTCGGCTTCCTGCCGCTCGCCTCGCCGATGGTGGTCGCGGTACTGCCGCTGCTGGCCGAGCGGATGCTCGCGTCCGGCTATCCGCTGTGGTGGCAGGCGAAGTTCCAGTACGACGCGTTCCTCGTGATGATGCTGGCCTGCGCCGCGGTCGACGGCGCGGCCAGGCTGCAACGGCACTGGCCGCAGCGCTGGGACAAGTGGTTGATCTACCCGCTTACCCGGCCGAGATGGGCGCGTCACGACGGCACGCCATGGCGACCCGCCACCTTGTGGGCGGCGGGTGTCTGCGCCGCCGCGCTCGTGTACTTCCCTTCCTCGCCGTTCGGCTCGCTGCTGCACCCCGGCTATTACGGGCTCAACGCGCGGGCACGGGCGGCCGTGGCCGCCGTCGCCCACGTGCCCGCCGGGGTGGAGGTCGAGGCGGCGAACGACATCGGCCCGCACCTGTCCGGCCGGGACACGGTGCTGCTCCTCGACGGGACGCCCCGGTGGGCGCCGTGGGTGGTCGCGGACACGATCGGGCTCGACTTCCCGTTCTGCACGCCGAATCAGCAGGCGGCCGAGGCGGCGTACCTGCTGGCGCACGGGTACACGCTGGTGTTCGCCGACGACGGCTACGAGGTCCTGCACCGGCCCGCCGACCGGCGCACCGCGCAGGCGCTCGCCCATCCGATGCCGGCGGCCCGCCTGCACACCAACATCTGCTACTGATGACCGAGACGCCGAGCCTGCGGGCCGTCAACCGCGCCCTGCTCAGCAGGCAGCTACTGCTCGACCGCCAGCCGCTGCCCGCCGATGAGCTGTCACACGCCGACCGGTCTCGCGTTATCAGCGCCGCGAGCACCAAGCGCTTCTACACCGTCAACGGCGTCATCCCGGGGTCGGTCCTCATCGACGGGTTCGTCGCCGGGATGTGGCGGGTAGCCGAGAGCCGCCGCACGGCCACGCTGACCATCGAGCTGTTCGGCCCGCCGCGGCAGCGTGCCGAACTGCTCGCCGAAGCCGAGCGCGTGCTCAGCTTCTGCGCGCCGGACGCCTCACCCGACATCCGTTTCGGCCCGCTCGTCTGACGGCGGCCCCGCGAGCCGCCCGCGGACCTGCTCGGCGATCAGGTTGTAGGCCGCGACCTGCTCGGGGACGGCGCCGGTAACCATCACTGGCTGCCCGTCGTCGGCGTCCTGCGCGGCCCGGTGGCTGAACGGGATGCTGGCCAGCCGGGGGATCAGGCCCCAGATGCTCTCCTGCTCGGCGGCCGAGGGGAACAACGGCGTCGTCTGGCCGCAGCTCGGTCTGCAGACGCGAGTCGGGCGCGCCGGGCCGGGCGAACAAGGTGACGTGAGATGCCTCGGCCTGCCGCCGCAGGCCCATCATCCGCGGCACGTCGGGACCGTACAGGTCGGCATCGACCAAGCCGGTGCGGTGGCCCTGAGCGGTCAGCGCCAGGGCGAGGTTCACCGCGACGGTGGTCTTGCCGACGCCGCCCTTTCCGCTCGCCACCGCGATGACCGGCACCCGTTCCGAACTGTCCGACATGCGCATTTCCCCTGCCCGATCAAGATCTTCTATGTGCCGCCGGGGGTTTCTGTTGGCGTAGACGGGCCTATATCGTCTTATACATTGTGCGACTGATGAGGTTCCCGTCCCGTCTCAGCCCGAAGGCCGTGGTCACCGCCGCGGCCAGCCTGAGCCTAGCCGGGACCGCGGCGTTCGTGGTTCCGGCCGCGTTCAGTGCCACCACGCCCGGCGGTCACGGCGGGGCCTCGCACGTCGCCGCCCCTGCCTCGCCGCGGGCAACCGGCTCGCAGGCTCCGGGCCTTGCCGCCGCCCCGCGGCAGTTGTACGTGCCCGACATGATCGCGGCGGTGCCCGGCGGGATCACCCCCGCGCAGCTGACAAAGATCGCCAAGCTGAGCGGGGTGCGGGCGGTGCTTCCCGTAGACGGCGGGAAGCTTACGGTCAACGGCCGGAGCGCGAACGTGCTCGGCGTCTCGCCGCAGGCGTTCAGGCCCTGGACCCCGCTGTCCACGGCGGGTTCGGCCGCCGTCTGGTCGGACCTGAGCCAGGGCAAGCTGGTCAGCACCGCGGCCGCGGCCCGCAGGCTGCACCTGAGCGCGGGGAAGTCCTATCAGGTCTCGGCCGCGACCGACGAGGAGGTGCCGTTCGGCGGGCCGACCGCGCTGAGCATCCCGGGCGTGGACGCGGTGGTGAACCTGACCCGCTCTGCGCAGCTGGGGCTGGCAAGGAACTTCGCGGTCCTGATCAACGCGCCGGAGGCGAACCTCGCCACGCTGAAGACCCAGGTCCAGTCGGTCGTCGGCAAGCGCGGCCAGGTGGTCAACCTGGTGTCGTACTCGCTGGCCACGGCCGGCAACCTACCGGTCGCCACGGATGTCCCGGCCGGAGCGCCCGCCGATTACCTGGACCTGTTCAAGCGGTCCGCCGCGGAGTACTGCCCGGGCATGTCGTGGACCGTCCTGGCCGCGATCGCCGAGATCGAGAGCGGCGACGGCGCCAACGACGGCCCGTCCAGCGCGGGCGCCCTCGGCCCGATGCAGTTCCTGCCGTCCACCTGGGCGGAGTGGGGCATTGACGGGTTCGGACCTTCCGGCATGCCGCAGATCACGAACCCGCTGGACGCGGTTCCCTCGGCCGCGCGCCTGCTGTGCGCCGCGGGCGCCGGAAGCAGCGCCACCCTCCCCACGGCGATCTTCGCTTACAACCACGCGACCTGGTACGTCAGCGAAGTACTCGCCCTCGCGAGCGAGTACGGCCGCAGCTGAGGGCTACCCCTGCGCCGCGGTGGCCGGCGGGCGCAGGCGACGCAGGCCGAGCAGGCAGGTCACCGCGGTGGCGGCGCCGCAGCAAGCGGCGAACACGTACCCGACTCGCGGGCCGTCGGAGTCGATGATGAATCCGACCACCGACGCGCCCACGGCCACGCCGACCGCGATGCCGCTGCTGAGCCAGGACATCGCCTCGGTGCGCCGGCCCGGCGCGGCCTGCGCCTCGAGCAGGCTGAAACCGCCGATGAGGGTCGGCGCGATGGTCATCCCGCACAGGTAGAGCCCGCAGGTGAGCGTGAGCAGGTTCGGCTGCGCCCAGAACGTGGCGACGCCGAGCACGGTCAGCGTGAGGGTGAGCGCGAACCTGTTCTCCACCGGTGCCTGCCACTGCCTGGACCCGTACCATAGGCCGCCGGTCAGGCTGCCGAAGGCGTACGTGCCGAGGATGACGCCGGCCAGCGGCTTATGCCCGAAGTGCTGCGCGAACGCCACCGTGCTCAGGTCGATGGATACGAACATCGAGCCAAGCAGGATGTACACGGGAACCAGCACGACGAGCGCGGGCGCCGGGAAGCCGCGCCGTCCACCGCGCCGCCCGCGGGGCCGCCGGCCGTCACGGGGACCGGGCTGCGCCGCGACCGCCGCGGGCCGGATGATGGCGGGCTCGGTGCCGCGCTGCGCGGCGAACCACAGCGTTCCCGCCAGGCAGAGCACGGCGGCGATGCCGACTCCCGAGGCGGGGAACACCTCGGTGGCCAGCAGCGTCACGGCTGCGGGACCGACGACGAAGCACACCTCGTCGGCGACAGACTCGAAGCTGAAGGCGGCATGCAGCCGCGGCGAACCCGATAGCAGGACGCTCCACCTGGCCCGGACCATGGCGCCAAGCGACGGCATGGTCGCACCCGCCACCGCCCCAGGCGCGAAGAACGCCCAGGTCGGCAGGCGCAACTGCACGGCGGCGATGAGCATCGCCGTGGCCGAGGCGAACACCGTGGCCAACGGCAGCAGCACGCGCCGCTGACCGCGCGCGTCCACGAGCCGGGCGACCCGCGGCGAGGTGAACGCGTAGCCGAGCGAGCCCGCCGCTGACACGATGCCCGCCACGCCGTACTTCCCGGTTCCCGCCGATATGAGCAGCACGGTACCGAGCCCGAACATCGACATCGGCATCCGCCCGATGACGCCCGCGGCCGAGAACCGCCAGGCGCCGGGAATCCGCAGGACCTCGGCATACGGCCGGAGCGGACGAGCCAGCAGTCCAGCAGGGGAACGGCCTTCACGAAGATCCGTCATCAGCCGTTCTGCCCCACAAAACACCACCTTATAGGAACCAGTCAACCGCGTTTTCGAGACCGCGCCCTCGCCCGGGGGACTGGAATCGCGCGGCTGCTGGTTGGATGGAGGCATGCCGGCCTACGACGCGCTCCTGCTCGTCTCGTTCGGCGGCCCGGAAGGCCCCGATGACGTCATGCCGTTCCTTGAGAACGTCACCCGCGGTCGTGGCGTGCCGCCGGAACGGCTGGCCGGAGTAGCCGAGCACTACCACGCGTTCGGCGGGGTCAGCCCGATCAACCAGCAGTGCAGGGACCTGCTCGCCGCGGTACGCGCCGACATGGCTGCGAGCGGCCTCGCGCTGCCCCTCTACTGGGGGAACCGGAACTGGACGCCGTACCTGACCGACACGGTGCGCACGATGGCCGCCGATGGAGTGCGGCGTGCCGTCGCCTTCGTGACGTCCGCCTACAGCTCGTACTCGGGCTGCAGGCAGTACCTGGACGACATCGAGAGGGCCCGTGCCGAGGCAGGCCCCGGCGCTCCCGAGATCGACAAG
>JBOHCG010000042.1:0-25185 GCA_050698735.1 Streptosporangiaceae bacterium
GATCTTGACGTACCGGGCGGCTATCTCCGCGTCAGTCAGCATCCATTCGACATACCACAAACGACCAGGGGATTATTCGGACAACGCCCTGTAGTTTCTGCGCAAGAACTAACTTAGGCATGACGTCCGATGTTGGCTCTAGGTGCTCGCTCTGGATGCGGTCAAGTTCCGCCTCCTCGTACTCGGTCGGATTTTCCGGCCTGCGTAGGAGCACCAATTCGAACGCTTCAAGGTCTACGCGTCATTGTGGCACGACGGCGTCCGGCCGACGGTGACGGCCGCGGACGTCTTTCGCGCGGATCAGGACGTGACGGCGGCGCGGCGGAAGGCGGCCTCGGTGAGGGTGCGGGCGGTGTGCACGGCGCTGGTGATCGCGTCTGCGGGGGTCAGGCCGCACAGGTCGGTGAGCGTGAACAGGGTTTCCGCGCTGATTACCACCGCGAGATCCCGGCGGAGCTGGGCTAGTGCTTCCGGATCGCGCTCGGCCAGATCGGCCGAGGCCGGCGCCAGCGCGGCGTCGATCAGGCCGAACCGGTGCCCGGGGCGCCTGGCGGCGGAACCCGGCCTGCCGATCGAGCCGGCGATCATCGCGCGAACCCCGCTTTCGTACGCCAGCACGCCTTCCATCAGCACTTTGGCAGCGAAGCCGATCCGCTCGACCGGATCGCTGCTGTGCGCCACAGGCGCGAGCGCCTCGGCCGGGTCGGGCCAGGTGCCCTCGTCGGCCTCCAGGAGCAGCGTGACCAGGTCGGGAAAGTAGCGGTACGCGGTCGCCTCCGAGACCAGCGCTGCCCTCGCCACCGACGGCATCGTGATCTCCGCTCCAGACCTGGCCAGATCGTGTACCGCCTGGAGGATGGCGGCACGGGTTCGCGCCTTCTGGTTCACCCGTGTGCCCACCTGACTAATGGTGCACGAGCACGCTCTCATCCGTCAACAACACTCTCTTTATAAGAGTGCCCTTGCGTAAACGGCCAGATCGGGCCTAAGCTGCTTTGTGAGAGTCGACTCTTATGAAGGAGCTTAGATGGCGACAGCGACGTATACGGTGGCAGCCGACCTCGGCCCGGTGCAGGTCACCGTGGCCGAGCGCGGCACGGGGCGGCCCTTCCTGCTGCTGCACGGCGGGGCCGGGCCGCAGTCGGTGGAGGCGTTCGCCGGGATGCTGGCCAAGTCCGGGGCACGGGTGCTTGTCCCGGTACACCCCGGGTTCGGCGGGACGCCCCGGCCGGAGTACCTGGGCAGCATGCACGGGCTCGCGCTGACCTACCTGCGGCTGCTCGACGATCTTGACCTGACCGGCGTGACCGTCATCGGCAACTCGATCGGCGGCTGGATCGCGGCGGAGATGGCCATCCACGCAAGCCCCCGGATCGGCGGCGTCGTGCTAGCCGACGCCGGCGGGCTGCAACTCGACGACCACCCGGCCGCGGACTTCTTCTCGCTCACCCCGGACCAGGTCACCGAGATGGCCTATTACCGTCCGGATAAGTTCCGCGTCGACGTCGCCACGCTGACCGACCAGCAGAAGGCGGCAATGGCCGGTAACCGGGCTGTGCTGCAGGACTACACGGCACAGGGCATGACGGACCCTGGGCTGCTCGGGCAGCTTGGCGAGGTACGGGTGGCTACGCTCGTGGTCTGGGGTGCGGCCGACCGCATCTACCCGCCGGAGCACGGCGAGGCGTTCGCCAAGGCCATCCCCGGCGCACGGCTGGTGGTCATCCCCGAGGCCGGGCACCTGCCGCAGCTGGAAGCCCCCGAGGCGCTGCTCGAAGCGGTGCTGGACTTCACCCGGATGACCGAGATCAGGATTACCGGTCCGGCCGACGGCGAGGTCGCGCTATCCGGCCCGATCACCTTGCGGATCATGGAGGACGGCCGCACGACCTCGCACCGGCTCGGGCTCGCCGAGATCGTGCTCGCGCCGCACACCGACGGCCCGCCGCAGCACCGGCACACCGAGCACGACGAGGGCTTCTACGTGGTGTCCGGCACGGTGCGGTTCACCAGCGGGCCGACCTCGTTCGACGCGCCGGCCCGCACGCTGGTGATGGTTCCCCCCGGCGCAGCGCACAGCTTCGCCAACCCCGGCGACGCCCCTTCCGTCATGCTGAACACGTTCACCCCCGACCGCTACATCGGGTACTTCCGCGAACTGCGCGACCAGGTCGCCGCCGGGCTGCCGCCATCCGCCGAGCTTGTCGCCCGGACGATGGCCCGATACGGTACCGAGCCCGCGACGCCGCAGTAAGCGATCAGGCTGCTGGCGGGCGGCTCAGCCTGCGCAGTAGCCTTCGGCCTTTGCCGCGGAGATGTCGGCCTTGACGCTGCCGTGACCGTAGAGGCTCGTGTCTTCGGGGACGAAGCCCCAGCGGCCCGCCGAGTAGCTGAATGCCTCGGTCACCGATCCGAGGCTCGTCTTGCCCTCCGCCTGGGCCACGGTCACGGCCGCCATGCCGCCCGCCAGTTTGGCGCCCTTGACGCTATAGGAGACCTTGACCGAGGCCGGGCAGCCCTGGTGCACTCCCACCCAGGTCGCCTCGCCGATCTCGCGCCGCGCCGACGGGGCAAGCAGGCCCCAGGTGGCGGCGAAGTCGCCCGCCGAGTAGAAGCCGAAATACTGCCTGGCGGCTGCCGTCGCCGCGGCCGCGTTCTCCGGCTGGCCGCCGGCGGCGGTGGCAACCGCGGTCGCCGACGTCGGCGCGGTAGTAGTGGTGGCAGCGGTTCCCGTCGACGTCGTCGAGGCTCCGCCCGAACACGCGGCGGTGGCGGTGACGAAAGCGGCGACCACCGCTCCTTGGACAACGCTGCGCCTCATGCCAGGCCCCTTTCGACGCATGATTACGGCAGTAACGGTTGATTCGTCCGTATAGTGCACCCCGGCAGGTGGCCGATGCCGGATCTCTTCAGAGCTTGTGACCAATTCGTGTTCCCGGTGCGGCGCGAGGCCGCGGTCCGGGGCTCACCGGGCCATGCCCGCGCTTGGCCCTGATGGCGGGCGAGTAGTCTCGGCGGCATGGGAAGCCAGGCGCTGCCCGCGTTCAGCTTGCTGCAGGCCGTTATCCGCTGGCAGTTCGCCCCGGTGGTGACGGGATGCGTAGTGGTGGCCGCGGGCCTGTACCTCTGGGGCGTGCTGCGGGTGCGGCGGCGTCATCCGGCGCGTCCGTGGCCCGCGTGGCGGACCGCGATGTTCCTCGGCGGCCTCGCCGTGGTGGTCATCGCGACCGAGGCCGGCATCGGCAGCTACGACGACGTGCTGTTCTGGGACCACATGGTGCAGCACCTGCTGCTTCTCATGGTCGCGCCGCCGATGCTCGTGGTCGGCCAGCCCGCGACGCTGCTGTTGCACGCGAGCAGGAACCCGGTGCACACCTGGACCAAGAAGCTGCTCCGCTCGCACCCGGTGACCCTTATCACATGGCCACCGATCGGGACCGCGCTGTACGCGGGGACGATCGCCGGCACCCACCTGACCGGGTTCATGAACCTGGTGCTGACCAACTCCTCGGTGCACGACGGCGAGCACGCCCTGTACCTGGTCGTCGGGTACCTGTACTTCCTGCCGCTGATCGGGCGCGAGCCGATCAAGTGGCGGGTGTCGTACCCGACCCGGATCTTCCTGCTCTTCATCGCCATGCCGGTGGACGCGTTCACCGGCCTCGTGCTTGGCGCGGAGAGCGGCAACCCGTTCCCGGCCATGGCGGACGGGCGCCCGGCCTGGGCGCCGAGTCCCATCGATGACGTGCACATCGGTGGCGCGGTGATGTGGGTCGGCGGCGCCGGCATCATGTTCGCGCTGATGCTGACGGTGTTCTTCGCCTGGAGCCGGGTAGTCCGCGCCGACGGCGGACTCGGCTGGCTGGAGGTCGCCAGGCGCGCCAACTTCGCCGCCCGTGTTGGCGAGAGCCATGGCGCCGGCGCCGATAGCGCCGCGCAGCGCCGAGCGAGCCGCGCTAGCGGCACGGAGAGCGTGGACGACGACGAGCACCTGGCCGCCTATAACGCCTACCTGGCGCGCCTCAACCAGACCCAGGAACGGTGACGGGCACCCGGGCACGACACGCCGGTAGCGCTTTCTAGCCAAATCTAGGGTCCGGGCTAGATCTGGCCATAGAGTCCGATGCCATGGATCCGGTGCGCAATCCGTACGCCCCCGGCGCCGGGCAGCGACCTCCCGAGCTCGCCGGGCGCGACCGGGAGATCAGCCAGTTCGAGGTCGTGCTCGAGCGGATAGCCCGCGGGCGTCCGGAACGCAGCATGGTGCTTACCGGCCTTCGCGGCGTCGGCAAGACGGTGCTGCTGAACACGTTCAGGTCGATGGCGCTGCAGCGGCTGTGGGGCACCGGGAAGATCGAGGCCAGGCCGGACCAGTCCATCAGGAGGCCGGTCGCGGGCGCGCTGCACATGGCGGTGCGGGAGCTGGCGCCGCGCCATCGCGCACCGGACCGGGTGGAGTATTTCCTCGGCGTGCTCAAGGCGTTCGCGCTGCGCGATCCGAAGGCGCCCAAAGGAACCTCGGTCACGGTGACGCTCGGCATCGACGTCCCGGCCCAGCGCGGCCGGGCGGACTCCGGCGATCTCGAGGTTGACCTCACCGAGCTGTTCGCGGAGGCTGCCTCGGTCGCGGCCGACCTCGGGGTGGGAATCGCGCTGTTCGTGGACGAGATGCAGGACGTGCCCGCCGCCGACGTGTCCGCGCTGTGCGCCGCCTGCCATGAGCTGTCGCAGTCGGGCGGCCCGCTGATCGTCGTCGGGGCGGGGCTGCCGCACCTGCCCTCGGTGTTGTCGGCGAGCAAGAGCTACTCCGAGCGGCTGTTCAGGTACGCCCGGATAGACCGCCTGGAACGAGACGCCGCGGATCTGGCCCTGCTCGCGCCCGCGCTGCGCGAAGACGTGACCTTCACCGGCGAAGCCCTGGACGCGCTGTACGCCGCGGCCGACGGATACCCCTACTTCGTCCAGGCGTACGGCAAGGTCACCTGGGACGTGGCCGCTGCGAGCCCGGTGACGGCGGGGGACGTGAGGGTGGCGGCCCCCGAGGCCGAGGGCGAGCTGGCGGTCGGCTTCTTCGGCAGCAGGTACGAGCGGGCCACCCCGGCCGAGCGCGAGTACATGCGCGCCATGGCGGCCACCGGGGATGACCCGGTTCCCACGTCGATAGTCGCGGATGAACTAGGCCGCAAGCCGTCGAGCCTGTCGCCCGCGCGTGACGGGCTGATCAAGAAGGGCCTGATATACAGCTCGGAGCGCGGCCTGATCGCGTTCACGGTGCCGCACTTCGGCAAGTTCCTGCGGTCCCAGCCGAATTAGCCGCGGGCGGCGGCGGTGGCCCTCAGCCCGGGGGGCCGCGACCCGGATCTGCCCTTCTATATGGCCGTCTAGCCTGCCGACTAGAATTCCCTAGATAACGGCAGACTCACGGGCTCCGGCCGTCCGAGAACCTCGTTGGTCGCCTGGTCGAGGACCGCCACGCGGATCGGAGGTCTGCGGGCCTGAAGGTAAACGGCGAAGACGATATCGACTCGCCGGCCACGCGCCAGCCCCGGGTACACCACGAATCGCCAGCACCCTTCCCGCCACACGTCGGCCGGGGCCGCCGCGGTGACCTGGCTGGCGTGCCGGCGCCACTGTGAACTCGTGTGCAGGGCGGCCAGAGTCCGTCCGACCGGGAGCCTGCGCAGCTCGCAGGGCTCGGAGTAGCCGAGCCTGACGAGCATCTCGCCGAGTTCCGGCGAGAGGAAAGCCATCAGGGTGACCTCGGCCGCCAGCAGGGCCAGCCAGAGTTCGGCCTGGGTGGAGGAGATCGGCATGCGCAGCGGCGGCGTGCCGATCGTGGCCAGGGCGGCGGCGCACAGCAAGCCGGAGCGGATCACCGTGCGCAGTCCGATCGGCGTCTCGCTGAGCTCGCCGAAGCAGCCGCAGCCGACCTCGGGCCGTCGCTGCCTTGCCTCCTGCAGGGTGCCGACCGCGATGAGGAAGAAGATCGCGGTTGCCGTCCGCACGCTGGCGGCCGGCAGGGCAGTGCCCGCCTGGCCGCCGGTGGCGACCAGCCCGAGGCCCAGGCCGAGTTCGGCCCCGAATGTCGCGATCATGACCGGGCGGCGCAGGCGCAGCGGGAACAGCCCGGTCGCGCCCATCCCCGCGGCCACAGAACGCGACCGCCAGGCCTGCCATGCCTTGGCCGCGCAGCCGCCGATCAGCATGGCCGCTAGCACCGGAATCTGCAGTTCCCTGACGGCGATGAGCATGCTCAGCCGCCGATCGTCATGGTGGCGTTGAAGCAGCCGGTCTCGAGTGCCCCGCCCAGTTCCACGAAGGCGGCCATGGTCAGGTCGGCGATCCTGCCCTTCTGCGAGGTCCCGCAGGTGACACAGCGGTCGCAGAACAGCCTCGCGGTCGCCCCGCAGCCGGTAACCGGGAGGAGCCTGGTGCGACCCGTGCAGTCATTCCGGAGCCTCAGCACGCTTCCCACGGACAGGTACGGCAGGCGTACGCAACCCGGTCCGGTGGCGTGCGGATCGACGGCGTGCAGGTCGCCCGAGCACGAGGGCCGCGTGACGGTGGCGCGCTCGCAGCTTGTCTCCGGGTCCAGGGCTGGATAGGCGAGCCCGAGCAGGCCCTGCGGTTCCTCGCCCGGCTCGTGCCAGACCGCGGTGCCGCTGACAGGATCAGGGACGTGACCGCTGATCAGCGGGGGGGTCGGCGGGCGGTCGGCACGGTAGGGGGGCTGTGATGTCGCGGGTATCAGAGCCTGCAGGAAACCCTCGTGCTTCAGCCCGATCACGTCGATCAGATAGCCCGGCTCGAGCCGCGGGAAGCGGACCTGGATCCGGCCGGCGGCCTTGGCGCCGATGATCACGATCTTGCGCCCCTTTGCCGGCCCCTCGTCGACGAGCAGCGTGACCGGGCCCTCGCGCTCGATGATCGTGCCGGTAACCCTGCCGACTTCGGCCCAGATGCGGTCCACGACCGGCCCGCCCGGCTGGCTTCGCCGCACGATGGCATGGTCGCCGTGCCGGAGCGCAGCGGGTGGGACCGGACCCCCGCGCCAGGCCTTGGTGGCGGCGGCCAGCGGAAAGCGCTGCTCGCCCTCGCCGGTGGACAGGACGAGGATCTGCGGGCTAGCGTCGAGGATCCTGCCGCTAACCGTGTAGAGCAAGGCGGTGCCGTAGTCGGCGGAGCCGGCGGCCGATGCCGCGGGCACGGAGGGATCCGGCTCGGTCCGCCGCCCGAGGACCGCCGCCTTGAGCCGTGATCTGCGGGCGAAACGTACCGGACCGGCAGAGTCGGTGACATCCTCACACCAACGGGGAATGTCGGCCAAATGGCGCACTTGCCCTCCGTGGGATTGCATGGGCCTAGAACCATGACCCTGCTTGCTGCGGGCGGTTACGTCAAGTGATTCGGCCACCTTTATCCGCGAGGACACACAGATACATCCCCGGCGGATAGCCCGTGAATAGTCCATGTGAGCCACACCCGAACACACACTGTAGTCATACCAGCACCTTAAGTAAGGTAGTCAGCATGAGCTTCGTCGGCAATCACGAGGAATCGCGATCCGGTGACGGCGATCCCGCCTTCCGCGACTACGTCCTCGCCCGCGGAACCGCCCTGCTGCGGACGGCGGTGATGCTCACCGGCAACCGGGCCGATGCCGAAGACCTGGTTCAGGCCGCGCTGGCGAAGACATACCTGGCCTGGGGCAAGATCAACGACCGGGCCGCCCTCGATGCGTACGTACGGCGCGCGATGATCAACACGCACATCTCGTGGTGGCGGCACCGCAAGCTGGAGGAGTTTCCCACCGACGAGCTGCCGGACCAGGTGGTGGCCGATCACGCGCGGGACAGCGACCTGGCCGAAGTCGTCCGGCGGGCGCTCGACCGGCTGCCGCGGCGCATGCGCGCGGCCGTCATGCTCCGCTACTTCGAGGACATGACCGAGCCCGAGATCGCCGCCGCGCTCGGCATCAGCCTGGGCACGGTGAAGAGCACCGTGTCGCGAGCCGTGGCCAGGTTGCGGGTCGACGAGGAGCTCGGGGAGGAACCGGATCTATTAGGACGCAGCCGCGTTTATCGCGATTGGCGGCAGCATCGCCGCCTTGTCGGGCTACTGCGCCGCGCCGAACTCGTGGCACTATCGAGTATGCAGGTCGGGCACTGCGGCACCCCGAGGAGGTGGCACTGTGCGCAGCACGGTGATGGATACTCCGCTGACGATCGCGTCGATAATGCGCTACGGGACGTCGGCGTTCGGCGATCGCGAGGTCGTCACCTGCACCGGGGACGGGACCAGGCGCCACACCTACGCCGAGGCGGGCCGCCGGGCCGCCCGGCTGGCGAACGCGCTGCGCCGCCTCGGCGTCGACGCCGACCAGCGCGTGGGCACCTTCATGTGGAACAACGGCGAGCACTTCGAGGCCTACCTGGCGGTGCCTTCGATGGGCGCGGTGCTGCACACGCTGAACATCAGGCTCGGGACGGCGGAGGTAGGGTATATCGCCACCCACGCGGACGACTACGCGGTCATCGTCGACGCCTCGCTGGTGCCCAGGTTCGCCGAGATACTCCCGCACGCGCCGAACATCCGGCACGTGATTGTCTCCGGTGTGCCGCTGGCGCAGACGCCAGGGGCGGACGAGCTCACCGGGGTGGTCGTCCACGACTACGAGGAACTGCTCGCGGCCGAGCCCGACTCCTTCGACTGGCCGGCGCTCGACGAGCACTCGGCTGCCGCGATGTGCTACACCAGCGGCACGACCGGGCACCCGAAGGGCGTCGTCTACAGCCACAGGTCCAGCTACCTGCATTCGATGGGCGCCTGCCTGGGGAACGCCTTCGCCCTGTCTGACCGGGACCGCGTGCTGCCTGTGGTGCCCATGTTCCATGCCAACGCGTGGGGCATGGCCTACGCCAGCCTGCTGTGCGGTGCGGCCCTGATCCTGCCGGACCGGTACATGCAGCCCGCCACGCTCGTCAAGCTGATCGGCGACGAACGGGTCACCGTCGCGGGCGGGGTGCCGACCATCTGGGCCGGCGTCCTCGCGCACATGCGGGCCGAGGGCGGTGACCTGTCCTCGCTGCGCCTGGTGATCGCGGGCGGCTCGGCGGTGCCGCATTCGATGCAGGTCAGGTACGAGCAGGAGCTTGGCGTGCGGCTGCTGCAGGCCTGGGGCATGACGGAGACCTCGCCGCTGGCCAGCGTGGCGCTCGAGCCGCCCGGCATCAGCGCCGAGGAGGCCTGGCGGTACCGGGACAGCCAGGGCCGGCTGTTCTGCACCGTGGAGGGGCGGCTCGTAGGCGATGGCGAGGCGATCCTGCCGAACGACGGCGAGGCGGTCGGCGAGATCGAGGTCCGCGGCCCGTGGGTGACCGGCTCGTACTACAAGGACGACGACGCGGCCAAGTTCCACGACGGCTGGCTGCGCACCGGGGATGTGGGGACGCTGGATGAGCACGGTTTCATCTGGCTCACCGACCGCGCCAAGGACGTGATCAAGTCCGGCGGCGAATGGATCTCCTCCATGGAACTGGAGAACATCCTGATGGCCCACCCCGACGTGGCCGAGGCCGCGGTGATCGGGGTCGCCGACGAGAAGTGGGGAGAGCGCCCGCTGGCGGCGGTGGTGCTGCGGCCAGGTGCCGAGGTCAGCGCGGAGAAGCTGCGGGCCTTCCTCGCCGAGCAGATCCCGCGCTGGCAACTGCCCGAGCGCTGGTGCTTCGTCGACGAGGTGCCCAAGACCAGCGTCGGCAAGTTCTCCAAGCGGCAGATGCGCGAGAACTACCAGCGCGGCGACTACGAGATCATCGAGGTGCGCTGACCCGGTAGCCGGGATCGCTTTGCCGGCTCCGGGCCGGCACCGGTACGCTGTAGCGCACCGCACCACTCGTGCGGGTGGAGGATTCGCCTAGTCCGGTCTATGGCGCCGCACTGCTAATGCGGTTTGGGAGTGATCCCATCCGGGGTTCAAATCCCCGATCCTCCGCCAGGTAACCGGCAATCTTCGAGCAGTATTTCGACTGTTGATGATTGTCGGTTTTGTCATCTCTTGTCCGGTCTGCGCGCACGTTGCGCGCACACTCGCGCGAACGCGCGCCTTTTCTCTCGCCTTATCTCCGTTCCTGGCGCTGATGCCACCCGCCCGGCTGCTGCCGCGCGGGCCTTCGGCATACCAGGAAAGATCCCTTAACCGCAACCGGCCCGCCGCCGGTTGCGCACCGGGCGGGCCTGAATCCAGCCGATCAACCGGATTGGAGATCCAGTGCCCAACGTAACGAGCGACAACGGACCGTTTGAGTCCGAGGACCAGGCCCGCGCCACGGCGGCGGTGCGAGCGACTTATGAGGCGTATCGTGCCGGGATCACGTCCCTGCACGACGGCTCGGCGGACCTGCTGCTCTCCGCATGCGAGCAGGCCGGGGTAACGCTCGGCGCGTACGACCGGCGCATCCTCATCTGGCTCGCCCTGTTGGAGCCGCAGGCCGCCGCTGCGGTCGCGGGGATCATCATCCGCGCCGCTGCCCGGCCTCCGCACGAGGACGCCGCTCTCGTCCACGGAGGAAAGGTATGAGCCTCCGCTGGGTTCAGGCATCGTGGTCGCGTCTGACGGCGGGGCTTGCGCTCGTCGTGGTCGCCTCGGTCACCGGGGTCATCAGCTATACCCACGTTTACGACCTCACCGTGTCGCTCCACCAGCCGGTCATGGTCGCCCGGCTGATGCCGTTCGGCGTAGACGGGCTAATCGTCGTCGGATCCGTGGTCCTCCTCCAAGCCGCCCCGGGCCAGGCATGGCTCGGGTGGCTCGGCGTCGTCCCGGGCGTGGCCGCGTCGCCGTTCGCGAACGTGGAGTCCGGGCTGCGCTGGGGTCCGCTCGCCGCAGGGTGGGCCGGGGTGCCTGCCGCGTCGTTCGCCCTGGCCACGTTCCTACTCGAAAGATGGCTGAAAGAGCAGGCCAGTCATGGTGGCCAGAGTGGCAGGGAGGATACCTCCGCGCACGGCGGCGGGATCGGCCAGGGCGGGTCGGCAAGCCAGTGCCCGCACGGGGTCGCGGCGACGGCAGAGGACGCGGTGGTGCAGGCGTTCCTGCACGCGCGCGACTGCGCGGAAACGCCGCTATCGCAGCGGCACCTCGCTGCCGCGTTCGGCGTGTCCCGGCAGAAGGTGGCCGAGCTGGTCGGCCCGCTGCTCGCAGAGGAGAACGGCCGGTGGCAAGCGGAGATCCCCGCCGCCGGCTGAGACCACGAGTGATGGAACCGGACTTGCCACTCCGACGGCACCGCGACGAACAAGGCCGCGCGGCTCATGATGCCCGCCTCCCATCATCTGGCAGAACGGATGAGTCTGCAGATCTTCCGCATGAGAGCAACGCCATGGTGTCCAGTGTCGGAAGGACGTCCGAGATCTTCATCGTCTCAAGGACTACGGTGACGACCACGCTTCGATGATCTTTCCGTAGTCATCGTTTGTGAGCATCTCACTGGTGGTGTCCAAGTGAGTCGTGTAGTAGAGGCTTGGCACGCCAAGAGACGGCTGGGCGCTGATGTATTCGCGCAGGGCGGCCAACGACGGCATCGGCCAGCCGTCGGTGTCTATGGGCCAGGTCGGATCGACTTGCCGGACCACCGCAGCGCGGAACGTCATCTCACTGAGCACGGAGTCGGCGTGAACTGCGTATACGTCCCCGAGCCTGAGCATGTCCTGGACATCGGCCAGGTAGGGATTAGGCGACTGACCGATCACTAGCGCGTCGGGTTTGACCTCTTTCGCGGTCTCGTAGAGCAGCTGCATGCAGGACCGGACCGCCTCGATCCCGAACACGCGGTCAGAGCCTTCCGGAAACGCCATCCCGTAGACCCCAGGAGCGGCGGATACATGATCGACCTTCAGCCCATCAGCGTTGAAGCCTGCCGGACCAAGAAGTAGGCAGATCTGCTCGCGGATCCGCTGGCGCACGGCGGGCAGGGTGATATCGACCGCGAGCTTCTTACCTGGTGTCGGCACCCCGAATTTGGCCATTCGCCCTGGCCTGTTCTGCCGACCGGGCGTGGCCTCGGGAATGTAACGGATGCACTCCTCGGCCGGTACCCCTTCCGGATCCCAGGGTCCCCACCAAAGCAGTACCTTACGACCCTGACGATGCTGCGCATCGATGAAGCCTCTCAGATCGGGCCATCGGCCGACGTCAACGTTTCTGAGCCCGCCGGCCAGGAACCAGCGCGCGTCGATCACTACGGTGCCCCAGGGGATGTCCCGGCTGTTCAGATGTTCAAGGATGTCGCGGTAAGTGGCCTGCGTGCACAGCGTGTAGGCGGCGTTGTCGGGCGGTCGCTCCGGGGAACTGCGAATGCGGAACAGGTCGGCCTGGTAGCACTGATGGCCCCAGCCGCAGACGATCGGGCGATCCCACCACGCGGCGGTTGCCCGCGAGGGGCTCCGCCGCACGAGACCTGACGCGTCCAGTACCCCGACGTATCGCCCGACGCACGCGAGCGCGTCGGGCGCGGGGACAAGGACGACCTTCGGAGTCCGCATGCTGCCGCGCACCATGCGCGCTCCCCAACAGTTAAGGCGGAGCATGAAATCTGTCCCGCCCAGGTACTCGTACTCGGAGAACAGGTACTCGCCGGGGAGTACTGCCAAACCCAGGCCGAGCCAACCCGCGTCCGATCCGTTGCCCACGGCGAAGCACAGCGGACCTGGGTTGGCGATGAAGTTCCCGCCGTGCGCGTCCAGATCAGAGTTGACACTGACCTGCGCATATTCATGGGGCGCGAGGAACTGGCGGTTATGCGAGTTCGGTTCGGGGCAGAAGATCGTTCGGAAGGAGACGCGCGAGCCAGTCGAGTACTCGCGTGCGTCGGTCTGCCCCTTGTCGTTGAAGTGCTTGGTCAACGTGAAGTGCGGGGCGAATTCGGCGTCATGGATGGTGCCGAAGTAGCGAATCGAATCGACGTGGCCTGTCCCGCTCACCTCGGCGTGGAATTCTGCGTGGTCGGCGTAGATGTCTAGATGCAGGAGCTTGTGCCACTGGCTGCTCACCGCAGACCACGAGAGTCGTTCGAAGTCGCTGCGAAGCTCCGATCCGAGCCAGGCAACCGTGACGGTACGGTCGAAAGCATCCAGCGTATCGACCCCTATGTCCGCCCGGAACTCTTGAGTCAGTGAACTGGTATCAAACCAGAACGTTCCGCTCTTCGGGGCGGCCCGAACGCGGAAGCCCTGTCGTTCAACCACCAGTTCGTCGAACATCGTCACCTTCCTGGAGCGCGCGACACCAAGGTTATGGAAAGAACTCCACGCGTTGTCTACATTTATCTACGTGGATGGTGCAAACGTTCATCACTGGCGTCACCCTTGCCCCGCGCACTGCGCGGCGAAATCCCCTGAAGCAAGGCGGGTCTAACTGCCATGACACTGTCCGCGTCACAGTACGAGAGCAGACTCTGGCTGGCAGGTAACGTGAGCACGCGACTCGCGCCGCGCGCCGTCCGGCCGACGGACGCCAGCATCAAGCTCACCGAGAACTGCCAGGCCCAGTGCGTCACGTGCGACTACTGGAAAACTCACCACGCTGATCACATCAACACCGCTGACGCGATCAGACTGATCGGCCGTCTTGGTGATATCGGGATAACAACGCTCAGGTTCACCGGCGGTGAGCCTCTCCTGCGCCGAGACTTCTTCGACATCCTGGACTCAATCGACCCGACACTGTTCACGACGATCGGGTTGCAGACCAACGGCCTGCTCCTGCGGCGCATGGCCAGCAAGGTCAATGAGTCGCCGATCACCCACGTAACGGTCTCGCTCGACGCCATCGACGAGCGCAATGATCACATCCGCGGCGTGCGCGGTTACTTCGATCGCGCCATCACGGGCCTCGAGATGCTAGAGGGCAAGACCCGTATCATCGCCATGACGCTGAACCAACTGGGCGCTGGAGATTTGGACGCGCTTATCGACCATGCCGAACGGCTCGGCGGCTACCTGGCGTGCAACCTTCCGGACAACCGACTGTACTTCCTTGGGGACGCGGACCTGGGTGATCTATGGCCCGATGACGACGCTACCAAGGCGATGACGGAGACTCTTGCGGCACGGCTGGCGCCTCAGTTCGCGCGCTACGAACTGGACTACATCCGCCGCTACCTGCGGTCGGGCGGCCCGGGGTTCAACGAGGCGAATCCACCGTGCATCCTCGGCTACACAACCGTCTATATAGGCTCCGACGGGACAGTCCGGTCTGGCTGCTACGTCCTCCCGCCGATCGGCAACGTGCTGGAACGGGACATCGCCGAGATCCTGGCCGATCCCGCGTACGCGAATAGGGTGCGGGCGATGCTCAGGCTCGAGTGCCCCGGATGCGCATGCAACGTGTTCAAGAGCCTCCGCTCCCAGCATCGCGTTCAGGACCACTTCCAGTAATGCCAAGAGGTGGCTGCTTGCGGAAGACTCGGAGGGCGAAGTCGGCCTCGTCAAACCAGCTGATCTCCCTAAGTTCGGGCCGGTCAGCGAGTGATTCGTGCACATTGAAGCCGTCGTATCCGTAGCACCGGTCGATGGCCCTGTGGTGGACCGCGACAAGATCCCCGTCCGCATCAAGCCGCGCGATCAGCCCGTCCACCGTACTCGCGAGGTCAGTCGCGGACAGATAGTACAGGACCTCGCTGACGACGATCAGATCGTAGCTGCCCCCAGGCAATTCCGCGGGAAGGCTGCGCCGCTCAACATGCACGTTTGGCCAGCCGCCTAGAGACGCGCGCGCGGCACGAACCACCGCATCCGCGAAGTCGAAGGCCATCAGGCGATCACAGCGGGCCGCAAGCAATCTGGTCAGCTCGCCGATGGAACAACCTGGCTCAAGACCGCTCCGGTAACGCTCACGGGGAAGCGCAGCGACCGTGATGGCGTACTTGCGTCGCTCGTACCACGCCGACGCGAGTTGCCATGGGTCGCTAGAGTCCCGGTAGAGAGTGTCGAAGTGAGTGTGCGGCACGCTGCTAGTGGGCGGCTCTGCGTCGCCCGATGACCGTGTCATAAGAACCTGCCCAAAAGAAGCGTCAGCCTCGCGACAGTGGGACTGACGTAACCAGGTTGCCAGGGACGCGTGCCATGCCAGCACGCCATACCGAGGTGCAGATGATCTTGCGCTGGTCGACGCGTTGCGCGTACTTTGTTGCGATCTCGCGCACCTCGGCGAGCAGCCCCTCCGACAACGTGGTGGGCTAGAGTCCCAGAGCGAGGATGCCGTTGTTGATTGCTGCGAGTTCGTTCTCCTCCGCCTCCACGCGGGGATTCGGGAGGTAGGCGATCTCCACACCTGTGATGCCTGAGACCAGCCTGGCGAGATCGAGCACGCGGTGCGTCTCGGTGATCTGGTTGAGCACCTTCGGCCGTTCGCCAGCAGGAGGTGGGTTGCTGATAGCGAGTTCCACGCACCGCACGGTGTCCCTGATGTGGATGAACGCCCGCGTCTGTCCGCCGGTACCGTGCACGGTGAGCGGATGGCCGATCGCCGCCTGCATAAGGAAGCGGTTGAGTACGGTGCCGTAGTCGCCGTCGTAGTCAAACCGGTTGATCAGCCGTTCGTCGCGGATCGTCTGTTCTGTCTGGGTGCCCCAGACGATGCCCTGGTGCAGGTCGGTGATCCGCAGCCCGTCGTTTTTCGCGTAAAAGGCAAACATGAGCTGGTCGAGAGTCTTCGTCATGTGGTAGATCGAGCCGGGGTTGGCCGGGTGCAGAATCTCCCGTTCCAGTTCACCATCCGGGGTCGGCACTCGCACGGTCAGGTACCCCTCGGGGACGGGCGCAGCGCCGGTCCAGCCATAGCCGTAGACCCCCATCGTGCCTAGGTGCGCAACCGTAGTGTTCACTCCCGTGTCCACGATCGCGGCCAGCAAGTTGTGCGTGGCGCGGACGTTGTTGTCCACCGTGTAGCGCTTCGTCAACTGCGACCGCATGGAGTACGGCGCTGCGCGTTGCTCCGCGAAGTGCACGATCGCATCCGGCCGCAGGTCGAGCAGGAGCGCGGCGAGCCGGTCGTACTCAGTCGCGAGGTCGAGATTAACGAAGCCGATGTCGCGCCCGGATACGTCGCGCCAGACACGTAGCCGTTCGGTGATCGCCGCGATCGGGGTCAGCGACTGGATTTCGAGATCAATGTCGATTTTCCGGCGGGACAAGTCGTCCACGATGGTGACGTCGTGCCCGCACTCCGACAGGTGCAGCGAGGTCGGCCAACCGCAAAAACCGTCACCGCCCAGAATCAGGACGCGCATTCCTACTCCCATCGCATGTCAGCCAATCGAGTCACGCCTGGTGTGTCGCGCCCTGTCGAACGTATTCGTTCCGTGAGGAAAACCGGCGGATAGCAGCGCCCGGCAGCTGGCGTGAGCATGCTTACCTGGCGATTTTAGCCCTAGAGAATCCGCTATGTCGGCTGCTGGCCACGCTGGCCACTTGCAGTCATGGACTGCTGGATATTCGCTTATAGATCGTCATATCATCATTGGCAATGTCGTGCAGCTCCTGATGCCATGCTGCGTGGGCTGGAGGGACGCATTGAGCGCAGATGAGGGCACGCCGGAGCGGCGCCTGATGGCAGTGCACGCGCACCCGGATGATGAGTCCATTACGACGGGCGGCTTGCTGGCACGCTGCTCTGTCGCAGGCGTCGTTACTTGCCTGCTGACGTGCACAGACGGCCGCTACGGGCCCGTCAACCCAGACTTGGGCATAGCGCTCGATCCTGACGGGCTGGCCGCTGCGAGAGCCGAGGAACTCAGAGCGGCGGCTCGCGAACTGGGAGTCTCACAGGTCCACCGACTTGGCTATCACGACTCCGGGATGACCGGCTCGCCCGCGAACAATGCGCCGCTAGCGTTCTGGAACCAGCCAATCGACGGCATGCTTGCACTGGTCGTGGCGCATGTCCGGAAGTTCCGGCCGCACGTCATCGTGTCGTACGACTCCTTCGGGGGGACTGGCCATCCCGACCACATCGCCGCTCACCGGATAACGGTCCTCGCGGTCGAGGCGGCTGGGGAAGCAGCCATGTTCCCGCTGGCAGGGCCAGCCTGGGTGGTCAGTCGCCTCGTCTACCCCGTGTTCCCTCTATCGGTGATGCGGGCTTTCATCAAGGAGGCTGTCGAGCAGGGCGAACTGCACCCGATGGGCGGCGTGGATGCCGAGCAGATCAATTACACGCGCGCCGATGAGGTGGTCACGCACAAGGTGAGCATCAGCGGAGTCTATGAGCGCAAGAGCGCCGCCGTGCATCAGCATCGGACACAGGTGGGACGCCATTACCCGCAGCTTTACCGCTCTGCGCTCGCACGCCGCGACTACGAGCACTTCCGGGCCGCGATCGACCGAGGGTGCCTTTCCCCATGGGACGACATTTTCGAGCCAGTCACGCAATGACCTCGGCCCCGGTCACGGCGTTGTTCGTCGTACCGTCGGCGAAGCGCGCAGGCGGCGGCGACATCTGGCTCGATACCCTGCTGGCCGTCATCGGCGACCACGGTGTGCAAGCTTCGGTGGCTTTCGAGAAGGATGGCGAACTCGTCCGCCGGGCCCAGTTCTACGGCTGCGACGTCACCGTCCTCGACGATGGCAGCCGGGTTCCGGGTGGCGGGCTCGAAGATCTTGTCGCTCCCCTAGCCGAGCTGATCGCTTTCAGAAAGCCGCAGGTCAGCGTCTTCTGGTCGCCCCGTGCGCAGGTGTACGGTACTGCGGCACACCGCACAGCGGGACGGCCAGGGAGGATCGCCTGGGTCCAGCATGTCCTGCCGAGCGGGTTCTGGCTCCACCAGGCCGCGTCCGATGCGCCGAGTGACCGGGTCATCTGCGTGTCCCAAGCAGTGCGCGTCCGTCAGGAGCAGTTGTACCCCGCGAGCCGGGCGGTAGTGATCCACCCGGGAGTGAACGCCCCGAGGAACAGCATGTCGAAGAGCACCGCGCGGAAAGCGCTCGGGCTGGACGCGCATGCTGCTCTCGTCGGTGTGATCGGGCGGATCGAACCGTGGAAAGGTCAGGACATCGCGGTGCGGATGCTCGCCGAACCCCCCTCAGTGGCATACTCGCTGGCGTTGATCGGGGAACGCCACTCAGCAACCTGGCCGGATTTCACTGGTGATGTCGAGGCACTCGCGCGCGACCTGGGCGTGGCGGACCGCGTCACCTTCACGGGTCACGTGGCCGATTCGCCCTCGGTCTTGTCGGCCCTGGACGTCCTGGTGTGCGCGTCCAGGGAAGAGGGGTTCAGCCTTGCAGTGCTCGAAGCGATGGCCGCCGGGATTCCGGTCGTAGCTACCCGCTGCGGCGGCCCTGAGGACATGATCGAGCATGAAGTGACCGGGTTGCTCGTACCGCCAGAGAACCCATCGGCGCTGGCTAACGCGATCAGCCGGGTACTAAGGGACAGGACGCTCTCCAGTCAGCTCGCAGGCCGTGCGCGTGCCCTGCACGCACAGCGGTTCACCAGCCGCCAGGCGGCAGCCAGGTTCGCGGATGCGCTAGCTGAACTCGCTGCCGATCCGGGCGAGAACTCCCGTTAACCGGACCGTCCCGTGGTCGGCCATCATGGCCAGTTCTTCGGCAGAGACCTCGGCACCGACGTGCACGCAGTGTCCCAAGCGTTCAAGCCAGCCTCCGTCTGGCAACGCGATCCGGTGTCGGCGGTCGCCGCTCACCGCCCACAGCCCCTCAGCAGACCGGGCAACCGAACCACCGCGCTGTGCGTGATAGTGGAACCACAGCGACCAGTCGACATCAGCCTCAGACACTCCATTTGGCCCCCAACGGCGCAGATAGCGATCAAGATTGCGCTGGTTCTCCTCCATCGCATGAGGGGGCTTGGAATGCCAAACATGCAGCGCCCACAAATCCGGGCAGGGCACGCATAGCGTTCCAGCGGTAGCAGCGCGCGATCCCAGTTCCATGTCCTGGTAGCCGTAGCCCGACATGGTCTCGTCGAATCCGCCCACGGCCCAGTACAAGTCGAGCGGCCACGCGGAGTTAAGCGGCAACGCCCACTGCGGCAAGAGAGGGACCGGCTGGCCAGCAGAGCAGTCGAACAGTTCGGTTCGCAGTTCAGGGCCGACGAATGTTCCCTGCACCCGAGCGGGCATGTTCCGAGGAACGCGGTCCCGAAGCGCGCTCACCTGCCCATTGCCCACGACCTGCAGCAGTTCGTCGTGGCCCATAGGCGGCAGCCAGTCCACCGCGCCCAAGAGCACCCTGCCAGGATGCCGGGCATGGGCGGCGCTGAGTATGGCGATGGCGTCCGAGTGGAGGATCAGGTCGGTGTCCAGCATCATCACGAGGCTGGTGCCCTCGCGGAGGTTGGCGGCCCCGATGTTGCGGGCCCGTCCCGTCCGCACGCCTTGGTGCGGGCCGCAACTGACCCGCTGGAGCCGGCCACGCCAGACCTCACGCCGCGCCAGTCGACCGATCAGTGCGGCGGTGCCGTCCGTGGAACCGTCATCCGCGACAACAACGTGAAAGTCCGCACTGGACTGGCGTTCAAGGGAAGCGAGCAGAAGTTCCAGATTTGCTTCCCGGTTGTACGCAGGGACTACCGCGCCGATCACGTGTGCCCACTCGCGACCACGATCAGCATCCGCCCTTCGTCGTGCATTGCTTGTGCACGTAAGGTAGACGTCCGAGACGATCGTATGTTGAACATGGGCAGGAAGGTCAAGAGCGTTGCAAGCGGAACAGGCAATCGGCACAATCCTGGCATGCCCAGCATGCGCGCTACCGCTGAGCCGCCGCGAGGCCACGTTCGCGTGCGACAACGGCCACGTCTTTGACGTGGCCCGGGAAGGCTACGTCAACCTGCTGCTCGCCCAGCATAGGCATTCCAAGGATCCCGGGTACAACCGCGAGATGATCGCCGCGCGCAGAGACTTCTTCGACCGAGGCCACTACGGGCAGCTGGCTGATGAAATCGCCGGCATCATCGCCGGATACCTCCCAGAGCAGGATTGCCCAACGGTCTTGGACGCCGGCTGCGGCGAAGGCTATTACCTACGTCGCCTCGGACATTACCTCGCAGGCACTGCGCATGGAGATGCGGTTCTCCGATGCGGCCTAGACATCTCCAAGCACGGCATCCGCGTCGCTGCCCGGCGCGATTCTCAGGGCCTCTACGCGGTGGCAGGGACGTTCCGCATGCCAGTGCTCGCGGACACCGTGGACTTGCTGCTCACCCATTTTTCCCCGGTCAGCGCGGTAGATTTCCGGCGCGTGGTCCGCCCCGGCGGTGTCGTTCTCGTGGGTGGCCCCGGCGAGGATCACCTGTATAGCTTCAAGGAACTGCTATATGACGCCCCCGCGCGCTTCGAGCCGTCGGAAAGGCTGACACCGGACGACGGCTTCGAGCCGATCACCGTTCACCGAATCCAGTACAAGCTGGAACTTCGGGGCCCCGGCCAGGTATCCAACCTGCTCGCCATGACTCCGTTCTTCTGGTCGGCTAGCCAGGACACGCAAGCCAGGCTGCAGGCGACCGACAGGCTCGACACCGAAGTCGATGTGATTGTTCACGCCTACAGGAGAACAGGCACTCCGACAGAGCGATCCACTGGCATGGCACGCAACGAGACGAAAGCACCGACCACGATCCGATCGCCCGCATCCCGCGAATGACAAAGCAGCCGCCTTTGATTTCCCGCCGCCGCGCGATCCTCAGCACTACACTTGCAGGCAATGGAAAAACGTCACGTGGTTGTCACCGGAGCGGCGGGACTTCTCGGCGTAGATGTGATTACGCAAGCGCGCAAGCATGGATTGCGGGTCGTCGCTATCGACGACGGGAGTGCTGGTACCTGGCAAAGGCTCACAGCATTCCAGGACGATGAGGGCGTCAGATGCTGCAGGATCGATATCTGTGACCTTGACGCGCTAGCCGACGTGTGGCCGGCAAACTGCTCTGCGGACGTCGTGCATCTGGCCGCGCGCCACTTTATACCGGACTGTCAGGCAAACCCGTCAGCCGCAAGGCGAATCAACATCCAAGGCACCGCCAATGTCCTGACTGTGGCCGAGGCGCGTGCAGCGCGGAGGTTCATCCTCGCGTCCACAGCGGACGTGTACGCCGCCGGCAACCAACCGCACGGCGAGGACGGTCCCGTTGCGCCTGTCACAGTTTACGCGCAAACCAAGGCCCGGGCGGAGTCGCTTGTGGCGGTCGCCGCGAGTGGGTCGCCAAGGACGAGTTTTCTCTGCGCACGGCTGTTCAATCTCTACGGCCCAGATCCCACGGTTGAGCACCTGATCCCGGCAATCATCAAGCAGGCAACTGCTGGCGAACTGGTGCGGGTCGGGAATCTCGACTCGATCCGTGATTACGTGTACGTCGAAGACGCGGCCAGGGCTCTGACCGAACTGCTGTCCAGCACTGCCAATGGAGCGCTCAACGTCGGGACCGGGGTGGGTACCAACGGGCACCGCGTGGTGCGGCTTGTCGGCCAGATCCTCCAGAAGGAACTGACCGTAGTCGAAGACGCGAAGCGGATGCGCGATATCGACCGGCCGACCCTTGTCGCCTCACCGCGTCGACTGTGCGCGCTGTTGCCGTGGTGGCCGGCAACTAGCCTGGAGGAAGGCTTGGCAAGAGTCTTGAAGCGTGACGGGTCAGATGATGTCCCCGAGACTGCGCTGCCAGGAATCGACGAGCAAACGGCCAGCGTCGTGCCATGTGGGCGCACGGAACGTGGGGGCGCGGTGCGGTAGGCGGGCGCGCAAGGCTGCTTCCGTGAGAGCCACCATGGCGTGCGGATCTTCGGGAGGGTAGAAGTGCCCGCAGGCTCCGATGGTTTCCCTCAGCGGAGGGATGTCAGTGGCGATCACCTCCGTACCGCAGGCGAGCGCTTCAAGCGGCGGCAGGTTGTTGCCCTCGTTGACTGACGCGGTTATCCACGCCGACGCTCCCGTGTAGAGCGCCGCGAGCTCCTCGTCGGTTACCCACCCGAGGAAGGCGAAAAGATCCCTGGCGTCGGCCGCAACGGGATCCGGGCTACCCCCAGGCGCCTGCTCTGCATGTCCGCCGACCACGGCGATCCGGCTGCCCCGGGGCAGGCGGGCGCGAGCCTGAGCTAGGTGGTCGGCAAGCCACTCGAACCGCTTGTGCTTGTGCGCCAGGCCGACGAACATCAGGTATGGGCCGTCGCCGAGCTTGAACCTCGCCCTGACCGTCTCGGCCTCAGCCGAGGACCTGGGGCGGAACACCTCCGTATCGACGCCGCACGGAGTCAGATCGATGGCTGAGTCCGGGAAGCCGAGGAGCCGGGCAATGTCCTGTGCAGAGGAGGCGGAGACCGTCACGATTCGCCGTGCCTGAGAGGCCATGTGTCGATTCACAGCTTTGAAATAGCGGGTGAAAACCGAGTCGCCACCAGGATCGAATGCGGGCATCTGCCCGATCTCCTGCTCCAGCCGGAGTAGCTCAGACGCGCCGAATCTCTCTGTGAAGCTCTCGTCCGAATAACTCACCTCAGGGAATCGCCATCGTGTCAGATCGTGAATCGTGAACGAGAAGGGCACGGGGCAACTGCGGTCGACCGTGTAGTGCGAGGTATGGAAGAGGTCGACATCGCCGCGGGCCAGTAGTCCGCGCAACTTCGCGCTGCGCCGGACGAATCCATCGTCTCCGGGGATGGTGATCGCTCGATGGCCACAGGCGAGAGCCGACCTTGCTGCGGCCTCTTGGCCTGGGCGCGTGATGATTAGCAGGCGGATGGCGTTCTCCGCCGCGATCGGTGCGGCGGCTGCCAGCACCGACTCCCCGTAACGGGCCACGCCAGTGGCGTGGTTGGCTCGGATGTCGAACGCCACCACTGTCATGTGGCTGCCTCCAGCGTCAGCAAGTAGGAGATGGTGCTCGCGGTGTCCCTGTGGTGGTAACCGTCGAGGCCGCTTCCGAGTGCGGCCTCGACGTTCACCACGAGATCGTCGATGAATACCGCTCCGGCCCGGACACGCGGATCTGCTGCGGCGACTGCGCGGAAAAATCCTTCGGAAGGCTTGCGGTGGCTAATCTCGTACGAGGCGACGCACGGGGCGTGGATGCTGCCCGCTGCAAGGAGACGCCTGACCTTCGCGAAGTGGACAGGGTCGGTGTTACTGGCGAAGAGCAGGCGTTTCTCGGAGGAAAGGCGCGCGGCGATCTCGGCCATCTTGTCGTCTAGGCGGTCGATCACGAGCGCCCATGCGTCCTCGATGTCGGCCAATGGCAGCCATGGGGCACCCGCCCGGCGTGCCAGTTCGTGTGCGAAGCTTGAAAAGCCGATCCGTCCGGACTCGAGGTCGCCAGTCAAACCATCGGCAGCTGCCGACCAGCGGTCCGGGGAAATTCCTGTCATGGCCGCCAGCGCAGCGAACTGGGCGTGTGCGACGGTACGCACGAGAACCCCGCCAAGGTCCATGACGACGAGGGGACCAGTCATCAGAGTGCATCGCGGTAGCAGGCGATCACCCGTCGGGCGCAACTCTCCCATGTGTAGCGGGTCGCCCAAGCGATGCGCGCCTGCCGGGTAGCTGGCGAATCGCCGCTTTCCAGGAGCATGTCGAGTTCCCCGGCCGTGGCGCGTGGGTCGGCAGGGTCGGTGAATCTGGCCTGTTCTCCGAGCGTCTCACGTAGGACAGGCAGATCTGCGGCAAGAACGGGGGTGCCGCAACTCAGCGCCTCTAGTGGCGTGAAGCCGAAGCCCTCATGGCTGGCCAAGTGGACCAAAGCAGCGGCCCCTTGGTACAGGCCAGCTAGGTCAGCGTCATCGACCTCGCCGATCACTTCCACATGAGGGCCGATCGCGGTGTCCCCGGCTGTGAAATCACGTCCCACCAGGGCCAGTGTCATACCGCGGCGCGATGCGGCAGTCAGGTGAAACGCCTCAACGACATCCGCCAGTCCCTTGTGGAGGCGTGCCTGCCCGACGTAAAGAACGTAGCTTCCCGGCTTGAGTCTCCCAGGCCGCCCTGTCGGAAGGTGATCCGCCCCGTAGTAGGCCACGCTCGCCCGTGCCTCACGGCCAAGGGCCTCGGTCAGTTGGACAGCAACCGTGTTGGTGGGGGTGATGATGGACGACGCCACGGTCGCCGTGTGGGCAACCATCCGTCCGTAAAATTCCTCATGCCATGAGACCGGGCATCGGGTTGCGCCATTCGGCCACGTGGCTCTCGCGCGAAGCGCAATCGTTGCTTCCTGAAGCATCGCCATGCCTGCGGTTCCGAAGCGAGCGGTGAAGGCGCTGTCGGAGTAGCAGAACTCAGGATGACGGAGTCGGAGCACGTCATGAACGTTGGCCACCACCGGCACCGGGAGTGGCGCGAACGGAACCCGGTAGTCGAGCAGGTGGAGGAGGTCGGCGTGTTGCCGTCGCACGGCATCCAGTAGTCGTCCGCCCTCGGCCAAGCTGTACCGAGGTGTGCCATCAGCAGGCTCAACGTGAATGTCTAGGCCCTCCTCGGCGCTGATACGTCCGATCGCATCCGAAAGTTGCCGCGTGAGGCGGCCGATTCCGTCAGCGCCAGTGATTTGCCCATCCAACACGACTTTCATCGACCCGCCCTCAGCCAGCCGACCTTTTGGCGGCACTCAATATTTGTGCTTGACATAGCGAAAAAGCGGAGGACCTTCATCCTCTATCACCCTTTTAGTGGCATCTCTTTAAAGTTTCCATGTCATTCTCGACCATCTCCCGCACCATTTCGGTGAAGGATATTGTAGGCTGCCAGCCCAGTGTCATAGATGCCTTTCGCGCGTCGCCAACTAGTAGGTCAATATCGGCGGGGCGCAGAAACTGCGGATCAGCCTTCACGTAATCGGAGTAATCTATGCCCACATGGGAGAAAGCTGTCTCGCAGAACTCTCGAACGGAATGGTCTTGTCCAGTCGCAACTACGAAGTCGCTAGGTTCATCCTGCTGCAGCATTAGCCACATGGCCAGGGGTTTGCCAAAGTCGGCGTGACGGTGAGTGACTGGCGGGGTGGTGTCTTGACGGGCCGGCGGCCGGGCCTGCGGGCAGCGAACCGCGGCTGCTGATTGCTGTCCGTAGCGGGTCGCGGGAGCGACACGGAGTGCCTGCCGGGGCGGATGTGCTTGACGGGAGGGCGCGGCCCGTGGTGACGATTCGGGTGCTGACCGTCTGAAACGTCACCGTGAAAGGGCCGCGCCC
>JBOHCG010000043.1:0-25066 GCA_050698735.1 Streptosporangiaceae bacterium
GCGTCGCCGGCCGCGATGGCGGGCTTCGGTCACGGGCTGGCGGCCGGGCTGGCGGCGGGAGCGGCGGGCTCGACCGTTGGGGTTGGCGTGAGCCTGGCCGTGCCGATAAGCGGGAAGCTGATGGCCGCCGGGCTTGCCGTGCTCGCGGCGGTCCTCGCGATCGCGGCGTTTCTCGTGGTCGCGTACCTGCTTGACCGCGGCGACCTCAAGGCGATCGCGCGGCGGCTGCGGCGGCCGCGGGCCGCCGCCTGACCGGATCAGCTCGGGCCGGAGGGCGCCCAGACGCTACGCATGGCCTCGGGCAGGCCCCACCAGCCGAGCGGGGTCAGGCGGTCGTCGTCATCGATCGCGCCCAGGATCTGCCACAGCGTGGTGACGGGCAGGAACAGGCTCTCCATGGTCAGCTCGTCGAATTCGTCGTCGTCGAAGTCTTCGTCGTCGTCTCCGTCGAGGTCGTCAAGGTCGTCGAGGTCGGTGTCATCGTCGTCCGCCGCGTCGGCGCCCTCGGCGTCGGGATCCGCGTCCTCGTCGGGGTCGTAGTCCCGAACGTAGGCGGCGAGATCGGCGGCCGACGCCGACGTGCCCGGGCCGCCGGCGGCGAGCCCGGTCATCACCGCCAGCCAGTCGAAGTGGTCGATCGCGCAGATCGCGGCGACCGCGCTGTCGGTCTCGTCCAGCTCGCCGTCGCCGTCGCCGTCGCCGTCGCCGTCGGCGGCTGCTGCCCGCTCGCTCCAGCCCTCAGAGCCCTTGGGGGACGCTACGCCCGCCGCCAGGCCGAGCCACAACTCCACGTCGTCGGCCGGCAGATTGCGCGGGCCGAGCCCGCCGCATTCGACCAGCAGCTCGCTCGGCCAGCCGGGCCTGCCGATGGCCTCCCGCAGCCGCGCGCTGGCCGCGCGCAGTTCCTCGGCCGGCATCGGGCGGTCACCGACGCGCTCGAGCAGCGCCTGGAGCATGCTGAGCGCCTCGGCATCGGCGGCGTCCCATTCGGCGAAGAACTCCTCGTCCTCCTCGTCAAGCAGCGCGTCCATCGGTACCCGCCCGTCGGGCAGGGCCGACGTCATCCACCGCTCCTGGGTCTCGACGTAGGCCTGGCAGGCGGCCGGATCGCCGGCCGCCAGCAGGTCGGGCTCGATCTCGCCCGCGGCGAGCCGCTCCTCCAGGTGATTGACCAGCCTGGTGTGCATCTCCGCCGCAAGCTGGCTGCGCTCGGACTGGTCGTCCCAGACGTGCAGGCCGATGATCCCGTTCGGCTCCGTTCCTGTGGCCTCCAGCCAGGTCCTGACGTCCCCGACCGTCGCCGAGCCCTCGCTGATCTTCTGCAGCACGGCCTCCGCCGACGACCAGAACATCGCGGAGAGCGGGTTGCCAGCCGCGAGCAGCCCGCGCCTGATCCCGGGCAGTGAGGCCAGCGCCTCGGCCGACGGCACGCTAAGCAGCGCGAGCGCGACATCGCGTCTGGTCAGGGCGGCGAGCGGCCGGTCGGCCAGGTCGGCCACGCGGTCGGCGTCAAGGTTCACGCCTCGCAGCGTACGCCGTCCCGGCGCCTGTGCGCGCGCCAAGTTCGCCCGGCCACCGGTGGAGCGCATACCGTGAGATCGGGGTAGGAGGGAGACCGGGGGAGATGCTGCTGACAAACCATGTCCTGTCGGGCGCGCTGACCGGCGCGCTGGCCCGCCGCCCGCTGGCGGCCTTCACGATAGGAGTGGCCTCGCACTTCGTGCTGGACGCGGTCCCGCACTGGGGCAAATGGGGCAGCCGGCGCCGGTTTCTTCGGGTTGCCGTGTGCGACGGCCTGGTTAGCCTGGCTGTGATGGGCACCCTCACCGCGCTGTCGCCGCCCGACCGCCGGATGGCGGTGCTGGCCGGCATGACGGGGGCGGCGCTGCCCGACATCGACAAACCGACCAGGCTGTGGTTCGGCTGGTCGCCCTGGCCGCGGGCGGTGGACCATTTCCACGGCTGCATCCAGGACGAGGCGTCCGACCGCGCGCCCCTTGAGTTCCTGGCCGCCTGCGTCCTGGCCGCCGCCGCGCTGACCGCGCTCCAGCGCCCGCCCGCCGCGCGGTGAGCGCCTCTGCCCACACGTGCCCGGGCCCAGCGTCGTTTACTTGAGTAATCAATAGAAACTTCCAAGGTCCTGGAGGCGGGATGTTCGAGTCGTGGGGACGAACCCTGTACCGGAGGCGGCGGCTGACCCTGGGCCTCGCGCTCCTCTTCGTGATCTTCGCCGCCGTGTGGGGCACCGGCGTATTCGGCAGGCTCTCCTCCGGCGACAACTTCACCCCGCCGTCCAGCCAGAGCCAGCGCGAGGCCAACCAGGCCGACCAGGTGTTCGGCCGGAACGACGCCGACGTCGTGGTGCTCTACCGCAGCGCGACGATGACCGTGGCCGATCCCGCCTACCGCCAGGCCGTCACGACAGCGCTCGATACCCTGCCGCGCGCCGACGTGGCCGGGGTCAGCACGTACTGGTCCACCGGCTCGCCGAGCCTGGTCAGCAACGACCGGCGCGCCACCTACGCGGTGCTCCAGCTCACCGGTGCCGACGACGCCGCGAGGCACACGACCTACGACGCGATCAAGGCCGAACTCACCCCGGCCAGCCTCGCCGCGAACGGCGTCAGCGCCGAGGTCGGCGGGAACGTGCCGACGGAGGTCGCGATCAACAACGAGGTGACCGCGGACATCGCCAAGGCCGAGGGCTTCTCCATGCCGGTCCTGCTGATCCTGCTGATGGTGATATTCGGCAGCCTGGCGGCGGCCTCCCTCCCCGTCGCCATCGGCGGCGTGGCGATCCTTGGCTCCTTCACCGTGCTGCGCCTGCTCACCATGGCCACCACCGTGTCGATCTACTCGGTGAACATCACCACGATCCTGGGTCTGGGCCTCGGCATCGACTACGGGCTTTTCATGGTCACCAGGTTCCGCGAGGAACTGCACCGCCAGGACACCGTCGAGCTCGCGGTCGCCCGCACCGTCGCCACCGCCGGCCTGATCGACGAGCTGAGCAGCCTCGGCTCGACGCTGCCGTGGATGGCGCTGCTGGTCTGCGTCTCCACGTTCGTGCTGCTGTTCCTGGCGTTCGGCTCGGTGGTGCTGCCGCTGAAGGCGATCGTGATGAACGTGCTGTCGCTGTCGGCCACGTTCGGCATCGTGGTCTGGATCTTCCAGTGGGGGCACCTGTCCGGCCTGCTGCGGTTCACTCCGACCGGCTCCATCGACCCCACGATGCCGATCCTGATGCTGGCCATCATCTTCGGCCTGTCCATGGACTACGAGGTGTTCCTGCTGTCGCGGATCCGCGAGCGCTACGACCAGACCGGCGACAACACCGTCGCGGTCGCGACCGGCCTGCAGCGCACCGGCGGCGTGATCACCAGCCTGGCCCTGCTGCTGATCATCGTGATCGGCGCGTTCTCCGCGTCCGGCATCACGTTCATCAAGCTGATGGGCGTCGGCATGATCGTCGCGCTGATCGTGGACGCGTCCGTGGTCCGGATCCTGCTTGTGCCCGCCACCATGCGCCTGCTCGGCCGCGCCAACTGGTGGGCGCCGCGCCCGCTGCGCCGTCTCTACGGCCGCTACGGAATCAGGGAGGAAACCCCGGCCCCCGCCGTACCGGTCCCGGCCGGCACCGAAGGCTGACCGGCCGCCCCGGCTGAGCTCTCTTTATTCTCAGCCGAACGATCCGTGGTTCCCCTCCCGGTCAACCCGCACCGGCCCGGCGTTACAGTAGCCAAGCGGCCGGTGCGGGATGGCCGCGGGGACAAGAATCACGGCCGTCCGAGGAGACCGACATGAACCAGCCCGACACCGTGCCCGAAGTGCTCGCGGCGGACCTGCCGGCCGGGGTGTACCTGCTAGACGTGCGCGAGGACGACGAGTGGACCGCGGGCCATGCCCCCGACGCAGTGCACATCAGGCTCGGCGACCTTGCCGCGCGGGCCGATGAGCTGCCGCGCGACCGCGAGCTCTACATCATCTGCCGCAGCGGCACCAGGTCCGCCTACGCCACCCAGGGCCTGCTCGGCGGCGGCCTGAACGCCCTCAACGTGGCCGACGGCATGACCGGCTGGGCCGTCGCCGGCCGCCCCATGGTCAGCGAGGACGGCGCGGAGCCGCACGTGGCTTAGCCGACCCGGCCGGATCCGACAGGTCCGGGGGAGGAGGCTGTGGCCGAGGCCCCGGACCTCGCCGCCGAGCTAGACGCCCTGGATGGCCCGTCGTCCGCAGGGTAAGCGAGGTTGGCGATACCGTCGGCTCCCCGCATCGACTACCGGCAGCACGGCGGCGGGTTCCGGAGCAGGCGGTATGTCATACTCGGGGCAAACGTCGGATCTCTGCGGGCGGGGGAAGTGGCGGCCCGATGGGCGGCGGAGGATTTGGCTTGGCGGTAACCGACTACGTGTCGATCAGGGACCTGAGCGTCCCCGCGGTCATCGGCGTACACGACTGGGAGCGCGAGATCACCCAGACGCTTGTCTTCAGCGTGGACATGGCCGCGGACGTACGCAGGGCGGCCGGGTCCGACGACATCGCCGACGCCCTGGACTACTCCGCGGTCGCCCGGACGATCTCCGCCGTCGTCCGCGATGGGCGGTTCCGGCTGATCGAGACCGCGGCCGAGCGGGTCGCCGAACGGCTGCTCGCCGACCATCCGGTCAGCTGGGTCCGGGTCGAGGTGCGCAAGCCCATCAGGGACGGCTACACCGCGGCCGTCACCATCGAGCGAGGCCGCTAGGTCTCGGGCTTGCCCTGGGAGGCACCCCACGCATCCGGGATGGTGCTGTAGTGGTTGCCGCTGTAGACGAGGATCTCCGAGGCCAGGGACGGCGACGACAGGCCGGCTCCCGCCTTCAGCGCCGCCACGATGCCGGCATAATTGGGACGGTCCAGGTAGGCCACGATCGCGTCGATACCGTCATTGACCGTCGGGTACGAGTAAAGGTAGTAGCCGCCGCCCTCGTTCTGGATCGGTGTGCCGCCGTAGCCGGGCTGGCTCACGTTGATCGGGTTGTTGGCGCCGACGATGCCGTAGGGCGGTTTGCCCGCCTCGTTCTGCATCCAATAGCCCATCGACTCGATGCTGGCGCTCGTCAGCGGGGCACCGAACGCTCTGAGGATTGCCTGGGACCAGGCAAGTTCGTTCCGGCCTGTGGGTGTCTGGTACTCCACTGTGGGGGTTGGCACCAGTTCGGGGCTCGGCGAGGGACTGGGTGAGGGACGCGGACTCGGCGAGGGACGCGGGCTCGACGGGGCGGTGCTGGGTGTCCCGGTCACCAGCAATTTGAGGCGATGCGAGGCGGACGGAGACGTCGAGGCCAGGGACCGGTGGGCAGACGGACCGGACGGGGCGGCGGGGGAGACGTAGCTGGGCGCGCTCACGCTGGCCTGGACCTGCGGCGCGACGGAGAGCTTCGGTGCCTTCGTCGTGTTGGCGGTCAGCGGCGTAGGCACGGCGCCCACGCCGATCGCGATTGCGAGGCCCACCAAGGCGGCGGCCAATCCCAGCCCCGTGAGCAGGCGCGCTGAGATGGGCAAGCGGTACTTCCGGGTTCTGGCCGGAGCATGCGCGCGGGGTGGCGGAGCCATTGTGTGCCGACCACCACTCAACCGCGCCATGCTAGCCCTCCCGCGACCGCCTAGCGGCCAACCATTCCGGATGCTAGCGAATACAAGCGGTCAAGGAGGGGTGAAAGGCCGCAGCTACGTTTCCGGCCGGGAGATCAAGCCTCCGGCCGCGTCGATCGCCTTAACCGTCTCGCCCCAGTCCCTGGGATCGGCGAAACGCCGGCCGACCATCTGCACGGCCTGCATAATCCCCGCCTTCAGGTTGGCCAGATCGTCAGGTTCGACGATTATGGCCCCTTCGTAGCCGTCCGCCGCCTCGGGCAGGCCGCCGACCCGGGTGACCACGACGGGAAGGCCCTGATTCATCGCCACGTGCAGAATGCCGCTGCTCGACGAGCGGCGATACGGGAGCACCACCACATCGGCGTGCGCGAAGGCGGCCGCCACGACCTCGTCGGGCACGTATTCGTTGACGAACGTGATGCGGTCGGCGTGCGGGCTCGCCCTGATCAGGCGTTCCGGTTCGGTGCAGCCTTCCCAGGTCTCGCCGACCACGGTGAGCCAGAGGCCCGCCGCTTCCTCCGCCGGGAGCTCGTTGAAGACGCGGAGCAAGTCGTCCAGACCCTTGTACGGCCGGATCAGGCCGAAGAAGAGGAGGTTGACCGCGTCGGGCCTGGGCGCCGTCCTGACGGCGGAGATCGCCGCCCGGGCGGCGGGATTGCCGTCGCCTGGATCGGCTCCGTACTGGTCGTACGGGCCGTGCGCCGCGATCGCCACCTCCAAGTCGAGGGAGCCGTAACCCGACTCGAGTAGCAGCCAGTCTGATTTCGAGTGGACCACGCACCCGTGCGAGAGCTGGAGCAGCGCGCGCAGGCCCCACCGGGCGTAATGCCTGGCGCCCAGGACGCTGGCTTCGCCCGGATCCTGAAGCTCGTGCATTTCGAGGACAACGCGCACGCCGAGGATCCGGGCCGCCAGGCCAAGAACCAGATAGGTGTGCAGCGTGGCGGCGGTCCACCATTCCAGCACGACGGCCTCGGGTCGCTGGGCCCGCAAGAAGCGCAGCGCCCTGATCAGGGAGCGTCCCCACCACCAGTCGATGCCGTTGCAAACCCGGACCTCTTCGGAGTAGGCCATGCTGGCCCGCGGCAAGCCGACGCGTCTCCGGCCCGGATAAAGCCTTCGCGGCAGCAGCCGACGCAGCTGGATAACGCTGGTGTCGTGGCTCTCGGCCATGGCGTTGGCCAGGCGGCACGTGTAGTAGCTGACGCCCGACGTGAACGTCCAGCCGGGGCCGACCAGGCAGACTCTGCTGGGGCGGCCGCGATCTGGAACCGGGAGGCCGCCGCGGGCTTCGGTGAGCTCGCCGCGCTCGTTTACGTCAGCCTTGGCCACCGTCATGCAGGACCCGCCTGTGCCCCCATCAGCACGCCTCGGACAGGTTCGGGTGATCGGAACAGATCACGGGGGCGTCGTGCACCAGGTCATGAGCTGGCTTGCGGCAGGCCGGGCCGGCGACCCCGGTCCTGAGGCGGACCCGGAGCAGGATCCGAACGCACTCGGTCAGCTGGCGCCACGAGAGCTCCTTCGCGGCCGAAGCCGAGCCGCCGTAGTAGCTGACCGGGACCTCGAATGGCCTTACCCCTCGCTTCAGGAGCAGGGCGGTCATCTCGGTGTCGAGGCCGGCGTCCCGTTCGCGCAGCGTCAGCTCGTCGAACATCGCCCTTGGCACCAGCTTGAAGCCGGTATTCAGGTCCCTGACGCAGGCATCGAACAGGACGTTAGCCAGCAGCGTGAGCAGTCGGGTGCGCCGGACTTGCCGACGGGGGCGATAGACCGTGTTGTAACCGGAAAGGCACGTTCCGTAGACCACCTGGCAGCGGCCTGCGAGTACCGGCCTCAGGATCCACGGGATATCTTCCGCCGAATATTCCGGGCCGCCGTCAAAGGCCAGTAGATAAGAGCCGGTGGCCAGGGAGCTCGCGGTCCGCAATGCCGCGCTCTTTCCTTGCCGGACCCGGTGCCGGAATATGGTCACCCGGTCATCCCCGATCTTGGCCAGCAGATCATATGTGCCGTCTGTGCTGCCGTCATCGATGACAATCAGCTCCATGGCGCAGGGGTAACCGACGTTCAGGATGTCGCTTATCGCTTGCGCTACGATCGCTTCCTGGTTGTGGACGGTTACCAGAATGGACAGCTTGAGGGCCACGGAATTGGCTGGCACTGGCCACGTACGCACGGCCAGCGCGAGATTTCCCCGGTCTGCCTCCGGATCGAAGGCGATCGGCTCGAGGAGGCTCTCCAGCGGCTCGTCATAAAAAGGTGCTGCAGGCAGCAAGACCGGCTTCAAGACTGGTGGCGCTGCGTCCATCACTCCCCCTGCGCGCTCTGCGCTTCTCGCCGTCCAGCGCCGTACCTACGCTAAGACGGGCTGACGTCTTTGCTATGTATGTGAGACGCCAACCGGTATGCGGTGGATTACCGCACAATCGAAGTTCTGCCCATTTTGACCGTAGCACACCGCGGCCATATCTCGAATCTAGGTTCGATTTTTATCCCAGATGGATCGATATCCGGCGAAGGCTGGTCACTACGGCCACGGCCAAAAAAAGCGAATTGGACAATCAGCTTTTTATTGTCGATTGGGAACATAGCGGCAGGCGCATGGATAAACCAGTCTCACTCAGATCGGCCGGCGGGTGGGTTCGGTATCTGTGGGTAAGGCCCGCTGGCGGCCAGTTGGCCCGATAAACTCAGGGCGCACTGCACGGGCCAGAGGAGAGGACGGGATGACGTACAGGACCCGATGGCTCGGCGTTTCTCGCTCCTCTTCCGAGGCGCCGAGCGAACTGCCTGCTCCGGGTGAACCGCAGGGCGAATCCGCGAGCTTCCCGCGCTCGGGCCACCGGATGTCCCGGCCCTCCTGGCGTAGCCGACTGGGGCAGGTCCCGATGCTGGGGTGGCTTGCGGTCGTGGTCGTGGTCGTGGTCGTGGTGGCCTTGGCCTTGCTCGTCGCCGGCACGGGGGGATCCCAGAATCGCTCCGGCCTCCGGTGGGCCAGCGGCGTCTACCCAGAAGACGGCACGCCGGCCGGGGCCGCGGCCTTCGCTGCCTGGCGCGGCCGTCCGCTCGACGTGGTGGATGCCTGGTCGGCCCGGGCCACATGGGCGCAGATCGACGATCCGACCTGGCTTTATCAGCGGTGGCGCGGACAGCCGTACACGATGGCATTCGGGGTTCCGATGATCCCGGAGGGCGTCCCAGGAGTTTCGCTGCAGGCGTGTGCCGCCGGGGCTTATAACGCGCACTGGCGTGACTTCGGCCAGGTCATTTCGTCCTACGGGCTCGGCCACTCGATAATCCGGCTGGGCTGGGAGTTCAACGGGACCTGGTATGTCTGGAAGGCGACCGACCCCACGGTCTGGGCGCACTGCTGGCAGCAGATTGTGACCGCCGCCCGGGCCACCGCGCCCAACCTGCAGTGGGACTGGGACGTCAACCGCGGTGTTTCGGGTGGCCTTGCCAATCCGGCCCTTGCCTATCCCGGCAACGCCTACGTGAGCATGATCGGCGTCGACAGCTACGACTCCTGGCCGCCGGCTACCACCACGGTCGGCTGGCAGACGCAGCTCAACGGCCCCCAGGGCCTGAACTATTGGCTGAAGTTCGCCAGGGCGCACGGCAAGCTTCTGTCGGTGCCCGAGTGGGGCAACGTGGCGACCGGTGCCGGTTCCGGCGGTGACGACCCCCATTACGTGAAGGAGATGAGGGGCTTCTTTGCCGCCAACGCCGCGGACATCGCCTTCGAGTGCAACTTCCAGGGAGACCAGTCCACCACCGGGGCTAGCTACGGCTCGGGCACTTCGATCGCGAAGGCATCGGCGGCTTACAAGGCGGGTTTCTGACCGCTGGCCCCTCCCGGCGCAGGTCAGTGGCCGACCGGGCCGGTGATGCCGAATGGGCCGGTCATGAGAAGTGCAGTTGCGCGACGGCCCGCTTGACCGTGCTGCGCGCCCGCTCCTGGGTCCCGCGCACCGCCCGCCGTACAGGACCCGGCATCGCGTCCCACAACAGCAACTGCCGTCCCGCCGCGCTGCGGGCGAGCCGGCCGAAACCCGCCGACCGTGCCGTGTCCGCCCAGCCCTTGGCCCTTTTGGCGTCGCTACCGTACTTAAGGGCCAGCAGCGCGGGCCGGACGTACGCCTCCGCTGCCAGATGCCGGCGTAGCTTGGTCACCTGGGTGGCGAGCAGCTCGTCGAGGGTCGGCTCGGCGGTGGCGGTATCCCTGGTCATGGCGTCGGGCCGCAGCCGCCGGTCCGCCAGGAAATGCCTGCTGGCCCACAGCACCGGGCTAGCCGACCGCTCGGCGATGCGCAGCCACATCTCGAGGTCTTCGGCGAAGGGCAGCCCTTCGTCGAAACCGCCTACCTCGGCGAAACAGGACCTCCGGACGAGTATGCCTCCGTGTCCGGCCGGGTTGTTCCTGACCACGAAGTCGTCGAAGTCGTAGCGGCCGGTGCGCAGCCAGTGCACCTTGATCGGCAGCCCGTTTTCCAGGATCGACCGGACCCGGCAGAACACCACGCCAACGTCCGGCGGCAGCGACTCGATCAGGCCTACCTGCCGTTCCAGGAACCTCGGGCGCCACCGGTCGTCTCCGTCAAGCAGCGCGATGTACCGGCCCCTGGACTCGCGGATTCCGGCGTTTCTCGCCGCCGACACGCCACCGTGCTTGACCGAGATCAGACAGAATCTCGGATCGCCTGCGGCATGAGCCCGGGCCACCTGGGCGGTGTCGTCCGACGACTCGTCGTCTACCACCAGGTACTCGAAATCCTGGAACGACTGCCGCAGGACCGAGTCCACCGCCTCCCCGACGTATTTGCCCACGTTGTACGCGGGGGTGATGACGGTCACCAGCGGCGGCGATGAGCCGGTTATCCCTGTCATGATGTACCACCCTTGGTCGTGTTATCGCTGCTGGCCGGGGACTTGGCGGCTCGCTGGCTGAGCTGCCAGCTGATGGCCTCCTGGGGCATGGTGGCCGGGATCCCAGGGATCGGGTGATCCGGCCCGATCGTGGTGGCCAGGGACAGCAGCACCGCTAGCCCTGCCTCCTGCTGTGCCCGGTGGTCTCGGTGCGGGGTCTCGTACCCGGCCGCGGCGGCGAGGCCGACCCCCCGGTCCGGGAAGACGGCATGGCCGTTCCGGCGACGGTCGGCGAGGCTTCGGCCCGGCATGCCGTCGGCTGTCGGCCCGGCCATCGGCCACCGGGACGGACCCGGATCTCCGGCGGCCGTGACGTCCAGGACGGGACGCCGATGGCGGCCGCGGGCGATGGCCGCCCGTACCACTGCGGGGGTCGTCGCGATACCCTCCACGATGGCCACGATGAGCAGCGCCCACGACAGGCCGATGAGCCCGTCCATGAGGCCGCCCGCCGCGGCCGCGGCCACCTCGATCGCGGCGAACGTCGTCAGCACCAGGGCGGCTCGGTTGACCTTCCCGATGGCGCGGCAAACCGCGATGTAGTGGACCTTCGGGATGCTCGGCAGGTAGCCGAAGGCCAGCATGACCAAGGGAAAGGTAGCGATCCGCGCGTAGTCGGCACCGAACAGCCTGAGCGCCAGGTGTGCGCCCAGGCCCAGAACGATTGAGGCGGGCAAGCCCACCAGGACCGATACCTTCAGCGTAAAGCGGAGCTTGCGCGCTATCACCTGCGGCTCGGCCGCGGCCACGGCAAACAGCACGGTCGACAGGTGCTGCGGGATGATGTAGACGAAACCGCTCAGCATCCAGGCCACGTAGAAAGCGGCGTTGGCCGAAGGCGAGACGAGGACCGTGACCAGCACCGGGATCAGCGAATACGGGACCGCGATGGCGAGGTTCAGCCAGTTGTGCGCGAAGGCGACCTTGCTGAGTCGCCGCAGCACCCCCCAGTCCGGTCGGCTCAGGACCGCGGCGCCGCCATGTTTCAGCTGGATCGCGACCGTGGCCAGCGAAAGCGCCATGCCGCCCGCGTAGGAAATGGTGATCCCGGCGCCGAACTGATTGTGCAAGATGATGGCGGTCACTGGCAGGATTAGCAGCTTGACCAGCGAGAACACAAAGTTGCGGAACAGTTGCACGCCACCGCGCAGGACGCCGATCGTGGCCTGGTCGAAGACCAGGCCGACCGCCATCAACATGACGCTGCCGGCGAAGAGCAGAGCCCGCACAGGCGTGCCGGTGATCTGGGTGAAACGCGGGCTGAGGCTGGGGGCGATGGCGGCAAAGCCCAGGCCCAGCACCAGGGAGCCCAGACCGGAAGTGATCAGCGCCGCCGAGACCAGGCCGCCGCGGCGGGTCCGCCGGGGCAGTTCAGCGATGAGCACAGTGCCGAGACCGAACATGCCGATCGTTCCGAGCAGCGTGATCGCCGAGACGGTCGCCGAGCCATAGCCGACGGCGCGCTGGCTCATCAGCCGGGCGGCGACGGTCCAGTAGGCGAAACCCATCGCCGAGGTAACGCCCGTCGTCGCCAGCAGGCTGCTCGCGTTCTTCAGCACGTCGCCGTGCTGTCGCATCAGGCCGAGCACGGCCGCGGTCAGCGACCGGCGCGCCGGTTCCGAACTGGGAGGTTGCGCGCCGGCCCCGAGGCGGCCAGAGCCGGCTCGCGTTCGGGTAGCGCTCAAGGCACCCTCAGTCAGTCCGGTCCGGCGGCAGCCAGATCCTGTCCGGTCCTCCGCACACGCATCACCACCTGTAGCCCGGCCGTCCTTTTATGCCAAGCTAATTGGACGACGCGCGAGCAGTTGGGGAAGTTTACTCATTTCCGACCTTTGCGACGAGCAGATATCCGCGGCACCAACCCCGGATGCCGAAACTGCTCAATGCCGCCGAACTCCTGCGCCCCAGCGAAGCCCGGCTCACCTCCCGTGATCGCCTAATCACGCCGCTTGCCACGGCTAATGCCGGGCCGTGGCCTGACCCGGATCCCACATGATGCCAGCTACCGGATGACTCCGCCACCAAAACGACAAAAGGATCATGGTGGCAGGCTTCGCCCATGCGGCGCCGCGGGTGCCGAACCGCCCATCTGCCCAGATCAGCCAGCCGCCAGCGTGACATGCAACGCACTTAAGATGCCTAAGTGACCACTTGGGCAGTTATGCGAATTAAATAACGTTTAGGTAACACAATCGTGATCCGGTACTCTTCCGCTGACGGTGTGACGTCCACTGAGTGAATCGGTTACGCCCCGTGTCTCGCCCGGACAAACGATGACTTCCGATGACTTCAACAGTGTGATCATTTGCTTGGTGCCATGCGCTCCTGCGAGGGAAGGATGCGCTTGTCGCTCGTCTTTCAGCCCCGTTGGGATAGATTCCTTGTCCACTCCGCAACCCGCAAATGAGAAGAGCAAATTTACGGCAGTCGGTGCGGCGGACTCATTTTCCTGGCCTGGACCAGCAGCTCAGGGCCGCGGTGCCGGGGGGTCCGCGTCATCCGGCATTCCCCGGGTGAAGCTCTCCATCTTGATGCCCGCCTACAACGAGGAAAATACGGTCGGCCGGGCGGTAGCCGAGATCTTGACTACCGACTATCCCTGCGACATCGAGCTGATCGTCGTCGATGACGGCAGCACCGACCGGACCGCGGCGCTTCTGTCCGCGTTCCGTGACGACCGCGTCATCGTCCACCGGCATCCGGTCAACCAGGGCAAGGGCGCCGCGTTGCGATCGGCAGCCGAACTGGCGACGGGTACGCACCTGCTTCCGTTCGACGCCGATCTGGAATACGCGGCCGAAGACATTCCCCGGATGCTCGAGCCGGTGTTGAAGGGCCGGTCCGACGTCGTGTACGGGACCCGTCTGTTCGGCGTCAACACCGTCTACCAGTCCTACCGGTACGCGCTTGGCAACCGGATGCTGACCTCGCTGGCCAACCTGTTCTTTAACGCGAGCCTCAGCGACATGCACACCTGCCTCAAGCTGATGCCCGCGGCCACGATGAAGCAGCTCAGCCTCAGCGAGATAGGTTTCGGGCTGGACACGGAGATGACGGCGTTGCTGCTGTTGCGCGGCATTCGCCCCTTCGAGGTCCCGATCAGCTACTACAGTCGCTCGCACGCCGAGGGCAAGAAGATCAACTGGCGCGACGCGGTCCGGTGCGTGTGGATTCTGCTCCGGGTGCGGCTCCGGGGTGGTTCGGAGTCGCTCGCACCGAACGACCGTAAGGAGCCCGCATGACGACATCGGCCGTCGATCCGCAGCCGCACGCTGACCTGCCAGCGGTGTCCGCCGGACCTGGTTTCCGCCCGGCCAGGGTCCTTGAGGTAGAGCTCAGTCGCCCGCTGCCTTCGGTACCCAGCGGCGCGCCGTACCGGCGCGTCTGGGCGCTTGCTCGCCTGCACACCGAGCCGGTCGGCCTGTTCGAAGCCCCGCTGTCGGCCGAGGGACTCTCCCCTGACCAGTTCGGGGAGATGCTCTGGCGGGATCTCCGCCCGGCTATCGCGGATCGGTTCGTGAGCGCGGGACTGCAGCCGCCGTCGACCCTGACCGGTCAGGGGCTGACGGCCGACCCGGACACGTGGCCCTTCACCCGGCACCGGGCGGCGATCCTTGCCGATGCGCCGCCGATCAGCGTCGTGGTCTGTACTCGCGACCGGCCCACTCAGCTGGAGATGTGCCTAGACCGCCTGCGACAACAGGAGTACCAGCGCTTCGAGGTGGTGGTGGTCGATAACGCTCCCGCCGCTGATGCCGTCGAGCGCCTGGTCGGGCGCCTTGCGGCCGGGCCGGTGCGGTTCCGTTACCATGCCGAACCCCGGCCCGGCCTGTCCTGGGCGCGCAACGCGGGCACCGCCGCGGCCGACGGCGACATCATCGCGTTCCTCGACGACGACGACGAGCCGGACCAGCACTGGCTGGCCGGGATCGCAACCGGATTCGCCCGCGGCGACGCCATCGGATGCGTCGTCGGCCTGATCCTGCCGGCCAGGCTCGACACCGCTGCCGAGGAGCTTTTCGAGCAGCAGGGCGGGCATCGCATGGGCCGGGGGTTCAAGCCGGAGACGTTTACCCGCTCGGGCCCGCAGAGCCCGCTGTTCCCGCTGCCACCGTTCGGCACCGGGGCCAACATGGCGTTCCGGCGGGAGACGCTTGCCGGGATCGGCGGTTTCGATGTCGCGCTCGGCGCCGGCACCCGCACGTTCGCCTGCGAAGACACGCTGGCATTCACACTTGCCCTGCTGTCCGGCTGCGACATCGGCTACGAACCTTCCGCGCTGATGTGGCATCATCACCGGCCGGACATGGACAGCCTCGGCCGTCAGCTGCACGGCTACAGCGTCGGCCTGACCGCCTTCTACGCGGCCCTGCTGCAGCACCGTCCTGGCGTGCTCCCCGGGTTGCTCAAGCTGGTTCCCGCGGCGTGCCGCTACCTCAAGGAGGGTGCCGCGCCTGAAGCCGCGCCTGACCTGCTCGCGGAACTGGACCGGCGGCATCTGCAGGGGCTGGCGCTCGGGCCGCTGGCTTATCTGCGCAGCGTGTATGAGCAGAGCCGGGCCGCCAGGTCCCGGAGGTATGCAAGGCTATGACGGTGGTCGACAGGACTCCGCACCGGGGGCCGCCGGCCCAGCAGGGGCCGGTACCCCCGCCGCAGGCGGCGGAGCCTGCGGTCCCGGAGTCCCGTCTTCCGATCAGCGTGGTCACGCTCATCGCCTCGGTCGGCATCCTCGTCGCCAGCGCCGCCTACGCCGCGGGCCGCATGGGATACGCCAGCTCGCCGTGGGCCGACCGGGCGTACTGGCTCGGCCAGGCGCTCATCGTGGCGCCGGTAGCGGAACGCCTGCTCAGCCGGCGCCGGCTGAGCAGGGGCGGCACCGCCACCCTGGTCGTGGTGATCACCGTGGCGGAGTACCTGCTGAAGGTCTGCTACAGCCCGCTGAGCTTCACCTTTACCGACGAGCTGCTACATTGGCGCAGCACGGTCAACATCCTGCAGACCGGGAAGCTGTTCACGGTCAACTACGGGCTGCCGATCAGCCCGCGGTACCCGGGTCTGGAGGAGGTGACGTCCGCGCTGATCTCGGTGACCGGCCTGCCCGTCTTCGTAGCGGGCCTGATCGTCGCCGGGGTCGCACACCTTCTCTTCATCTGCCTGCTCTACCTGGCCTTCTGGTCCTTCAGCCGGTCGTACCGGGTGGCCGGCATCGCCGTCCTCGTCTACAACAGCACGCCCACGCTTGACTCCTTCGACGCGATGTTCGTCTACGAGACGCTGGCTCTGGCCTTCCTCGGGCTGGCGGTGCTGGCCGCCTGGCGGACGGCCACAGGGAGATCGGGTGCCGACCGGGCCCGCTGGTTCATGCTGGCCGTGCTGGCCATCTTCGCCACCGTCGTCACCCATCACGTCACCAGCTATATGCTGGTGGTAACGCTGTTCCTGATCACCTTCGCCAGCCTGCTCACCCGGACCGGCCGCACGACGATTAGGGTCGGCACGCTCGCGGTCATATCCGCCGCCGCCGTCGCGGGCTGGGTGGTCTTCATTGCCCCCGCCACGCTGAATTACTTCCGGCCCACGGTTGAGGGGCTCGCGCAGGGTCTGGGCGCACTGCAGAGCGGCACCTCCTCGGGCGCCGCGTCGACGTCCGCCGCGCCGCTGGGTAACCGGGCGCTGGAAACCATCGTGATCCTGATCATCACCGTGTTGCTCCCGCTCGGCTGGTGGCAGGTCTGGCGGCGGCACCGGTTCCACCCCGAGATCGTGGCCATGGCGATCGGGTCGCTGGGCTGGTTCGTTGCCCTGGCTCTCCGGATCGGCACACCGGACGGCCAGGAGCTGGCCGGGCGGGTTGCGACGTTCGTCTACATACCGGTCAGCCTGATCGCCGGGCTCGCCCTGATCCGGCTGGTCAACGCCGCCCTAGTGCGCCGCTGGGAGTCTGCTGCCATCGCCGTGGCCGTGACGGGGACGCTGCTGCTGCTGTTCGACGGGCTGTCCAACGGCTGGCCGCCGTACTGGGAGCGGCTGCCGGGGCCGCATCAGGTGGCCGGCTTCGAACGGTCGGTCGGGCCCGAGGAAATCGCGACCGCGCAGTGGACGCTGACCGCGCTCGGGCCTGGGAACCGGTTCGCCGCCGATATCGGCATCTATCCGCTGCTCATCGGGTACGGCGACCAGAACCCCCTGCAGGGCGCCGGCTACCTGTACACCACGCGGACCTTCACGCCGGCCATCGCGCGGGCCGCGAAGGCTCAGGCGGTGCAGTACGTGCTGGTCGACCTGCGGCTGAGCCAGTCCCTGCCGGCCTCGGGCAGCTATTTCCCCGGCAGCTCGACCACCAGCGACCAGCCGATACCGATCGCCGACCTGACCAAGTTCAACCAGGTTCCTGGCGCGGCCAGGGTCTACGACAACGGCGACATCGTGATCTATGACCTGCGGGGGGCGCGAAGTGCGCCGTAACTACTCCGACATCGCTATCGCCGAGGCGATAGCGATCCTCGGCTGCGTCGCCTTCTTCGCCCACCTGCCGGAGCCGGTCATGATCGTGCTCGGCCTGTGCCTGTTTGCGGCACCGGGCTACGTCTGGTCGGAAGTGTTCCTGAGCCCGCGGAATCAGGGCCTGGAACGGGTGGCCGTCGCCGCCGGCCTAGCCCTGATGGTGCCGGTCTTCGGCGGCATGGGGCTCTACGCGGCCGGAATCCCGCTGAACCGCACGGCCTGGGTCGGCGTGCTGTCGGTGGCGACCCTGGCCGGCGCCGCGGCGGCGCTGATCACGCGGCGACGGCGGCGGGAGGATCCGCCCCCGCCCCGGCCGACCCGAAGCCGACGGTGGTCGGCCTGGCATGCGGTGGCCTTCGGCGCCGCCGCCGTCATCGCCACGGCGGCGGTAGGGCTGGCCGTGGTCAGCGCCGACGCCCAGAAATACTCGGGCTATACCCAACTGTGGCTGGCGCCGCTACCGGGTCAGACGAGCCGTGCCAGCCTGGGGGTGCAGAACGAGCAAGGCGTTGCGACCCGGTACCGGCTGGTACTGCGGCGCAACGGCCGGGTCGGCGCGACCTGGACCATCACCCTGGCGAACGGCCAGGCCTGGCAGCACACGGTCTCGTACACGACCAGCCTCGCGATGGCCGCCAGCCTCTACCGGCTGCCCGACCTCCGGAATCCCTACCGGCAGGTCGACAATGGCGTCGCGGTGCCGCGCAAGCCCGCCGCGACCCCCAGACCTCATCCGTCGGAGACGCACTCATGAGCGACAGCGTTACCAGGTCAGATCAGCCCCGCGTCTGCTACTACCTGCAGACGCATACCAGGCCGGACCAGGTCCTCCGGCTGGTCACGCTCATCAAGGAAGGCAGTCCGGGAAGCGTCGTCGTGATCGACCACGACGCGTCCCGGGCGCCCCTCGATGCCTCCCTGTTCTACTCCCTGAGCGACGTGCACATGCTCAACGGCCCGGGTGGTTACGGCGATTTCTCGCATCTCGATCGGTATTTCGCCGCGGTCGACTGGCTGGATGCCCACGGCATCGCCTTCGACTGGCTGCAGAACATGACCGGGCAGGACTACCCGCTTCGGCCGGTCGCCGAGATCGAAGGGGTCCTGGCAGACGGCGGGGTGGACGGATACCTGCAGTACGCGCCGGTGCACCCGGAGCGGACCCCGCCCGACGCCGACTGGGGCGCGGGCCCGGAGTTCCGGCTGTGCAAGCCGTTCGACACCCACATGCGGTTCGACTACCGGCACCACTGGGTCGGGCGGCCGACGCGGGCCAAGCAGCGATGGCTGCGGCCGATCATGATCATCAACTTCCTGCAGCCCTGGGTACGGGTCAGCCTGGGGTTCTCGACGTTCGGACTGCGGCGAACGAGCACGATCTTTCACGACGACTTCATCTGCTACGGCGGGTCGTTCTTCTGCGCGCTCTCCGCGCCGTGCGTGCGCTACGCGCGGGAGTTCGCGCGCGACCACCCTGACGTGGTGGCGTATTTTCGCACCATGCCGGCACCGGACGAAGTGTTCCTGCAAACGGTGCTGGTGAATTCGGGGAGATTCCGCCTGGTGCCCTACGGTACGCACTACACCGATTTCTCCTCCAGTCACAATAACCACCCAAGGACCTTTGGTGTAGTCGATCTTCCGGCGATGTTCGCCAGCGGCGCGCGCTGGGCCCGCAAGTTCGATCCCGGTTTCGATTCGGCCGTGTTCGACGTCCTTGACCAGCACGTTCGGCCTGAAATGCCGGCCGGGACCAGTGGAAATCACCGTAGGTTACAGAATTGCAGGCAATGGCTACGCTCGCGACAATGCCGAATATGCCTCCCCTGGTCGGCTTCCGGGGTACTCTATTTGGAGTCGTAGCCGCAGTTAGATTCGCCTTGCCGACGTCTGTCGGCAAGGAGGCTCGATAGGCTGTCGGCCAGCAGCGCGAAGCGAGCGGGGTGCAGGGCTTCCGTGGTGGTCGAGGCTTGACCTGGCCTTGTGTAATGGCGCTGAACTACTCAATGAGAATGCCGCTATCAATGGGATCGTTCCGTCCGTTCCGGTCGTTTGGTCGGCCTGACCGGGCCGTCCCGGTGAGCAAATCGAACCCGGAAGCCACCGTGTCCCGGTATTTCGAGGCCTATCAGGCAGGCAATTCTCCATTTCTCCGCTACCTGATGCGGAGGCGGAGCCGGAGCCTCGGCGCGCTTGTCAGCCTGTGTCGGCTGCCCTGCCTGCGCGCGGTCCCTTCCGCCGGGGTCGAAGGCGCCGCCATCCGGGCGAAGTTGAGGCGAAATTCCTCGCTGTGGCGGCTGACCGGGCTGGCCACGGCAGTGCTGCGGCTACCGGAGGAGCCGGGCGCGTACGTGCTGGGCGCGTCCAAGCAGACGCTGCGCCGCAAGATACGGCTGGCCAACCGGCTCGGCATCAGCTGGGAAGAAGTCGAGGATGAGCAGGAGCGGCGGGACCTGCTGAAGCTCGCGAACAGCTGCGAGCGCAGCCACCCCGACGCGACCTACCGGATTCCGGTTCCGGGCAACGACGACCTGCTCGACTACCGGCTGTGGCTGGTGGCCCGCGCGGCCGACGGCCGCCCGCTGCTCCTGTCGGTCACGCCCGTCGACGGCGAACTTGCCATGCTGCGGTATTTCCGGACCCTCGGCTGGGGCGAGGACCAGAGCCAGGCTCGCTATTTCATGACAGAGGTCCTTGTTGAGCGGCTGGTGAGCCTGGGGGTCCGGTACCTGATCGACGGCTCGAACCTGTTCTGGCTGCCCAACGGGGTCCGGCACTTCCAGCAGATGACAGGCTTCCACATCGTCCGCGTCAGGGTGGGGCGGCTTCGGCGGCGCGCGCTGCCCGCGACCTGATCGGCTATCCGGCCGCGGTGGCCAGGTCAGGCCACAGGGCGTCCGGGATGTCCGCGGAAAGGTAGTCGCAAACCCTGGTCAGCTTGGGCGTGGCCGGAGGCGGAGGCCGGTCATGCCGCCGTCGACGGCGAGGGCGGTGCCAGTGGTGGCGCTGGCCAGCGGGCTGGCGAGATAGGCGATGGCCGCGGCGACCTCGTCGGCGGTGACCAGGCGGCCGATCGGCTGGCGGGCCTTGAGCGCGGCGCGTTCGGCCGCCGGGTCCGGGGCGGCGTCTAGCAGGGGCCCACCCACGGGGTGTCCGCCGTGCCCGGGATGACGCAGTTGACCCTGATGCGCTCGGCCACGTGGTCGGCCGCCATGACCAGCGTGAGCGCGTAGACGGCACCCCTTGCTCGCGCTGTACAGCGCCCGCTGCGGCAGGCCCGCGACGGCGGCGACCGAGCAGGTGTTGACGATGGCCGCCTGACCGCGGTCTAGGACGGCCTGGCGGAGCAGTGGCAACGCGGCGCGGGTGGTGCGGACGATGCCGAGCACGTTGACGTCGAGCACCCGGTGCCACTCGTCGTCGTCGTTGCCCTCGACGGTGCCCGCGGTCATTCGCGATGGGCGGTTCCGGCTGATCGAGACGGCGGCCGAGCGGGTCGCCGAAAGGCTGCTCGCCGATCATCCGGTCAGCTGGCTCCGGGTCGAGGTGCGCAAGCCCATCCGCGACGGTTACACCGCGGCCGTCACCATGCTTGCCTGCCGCTTCCGCTGGGTCTGGCGTCCCGCGTTCGCCGTTCTCGATGCGGCAGATCTGTGACGGATCGCATCCGAGCAGCAGGACCATGTCCCGCAGGGTCCAGCCGCGTTCGAGCCGGACCCTGCGGATGCCGCGAGCGACGTGGGAATCACGGAGGGCATATGTCATGGCGCGTCCTTGGCGAATGCATCGAGCAGTAGGCCGCGCTCGATACTGCCGGGCTGGTAACCGTCCGCGCAGATCTCAGCGGCCCGGCGCAGGCCGGCCATGTGGCCGGGCACGATGATCTTGCCGTAGGCGAGGCGGCTCTTCCGCTCGGACAGGTGGCAGCGCCATAGGTTCCCGCTTTTCTCGACGACGGTCAGATACGGGCACGCCGTCCCGGCGGCCAGGGTGGCCTTGGCCGTGAGCAGGATGACGGGCGGCCCGGGGCCTGCGACCCGCGTGCTCACACCTCATTCCCTGCCCGGTGGCAGGTTTCCGGCCGATGGCGCTGGTGTTCTTCCTCTCCGGAGTGATGCGGCATCGTCAGGCGTGCCCGTGCTCGCGGGTTGCTCCGCTGTCGCGGTGCCGAGTTGTTCCAGCAGCGCGTACAGTTCCGCCTCCAGCCCGTCTGAGATCTTGTCTGGGTAGCGGAGCATCGTGTTCGCTGCCGTCCGGACTGCCGTTTCCCAGGTTTCGGTCATGTTGGTGTATCTCCCTTGCGTCCAAACCTGTTGTGCTGCGGATCACCCGCCAGGGGCGGTGTGTATCAGCGGACCTGGAGATTTTTGAGTCCCGTGTGCACGCGGCGAAGAACGCGGGGATCATCCATCGCTGCAACCGGCGGCACGTCTGGGTGCGCGGATTCGCGCGTGGGCAGCGGAATGAGGAGTTCGGCCCAGACTGCCTTACTGCCGTGCGCTGGGTGGTAGTAGCCCCAGCGTTCGCAAAGAGCGTCCACCATCATCAGGCCGCGGCCAGCCTCGTTGTCGCTAGCGGCATCCTTCAGTACCGGAGGTTCAGGATTGCGGTCCCGTACCTCGATCAGGAGCGACGTGCCTTCTATTGCCACCAGGCGTATCTGAATCGTCGTGAGTTCGGTGCTCGCGTTGACCGCGTTGGTCAGCAGCTCAGACATCACGAGCTGCGCCTCATCGATCATGTGTGCGATACCCCATGCTCTCAGGTAGCGCTGTACGAGCAGACGCCCGCAAGACGGCGCATCGGGCAGCGACGCGAGCGTCAGTTCCGTCACGCGCATGATGATCTGGGGGCGGTCGGTCGCGCTAGCTCGATGGGTTTCGGGGCAGTGCCGGCGGCGGTCGTCACGGCGCATCCTGGGGGGCCGGGGCGGCGGTGCGGCGGTGCGGCGGGCGTGGTCCTCGCGGATCATTGCGCGCAGCAGGCGCGGGCTGGCCGCTTCCAAGAGCGTTTCCCGGTCGGCGTGCCCGTTCCAGCCGCACGAGGCCGCCGCGCGGCTACTCAAGACCTTCCAGCATTCGCTGGTCCCCGGGCTGTTCCAGACCAGGCCGTATGCACAGGCGATTACCGAGACGTATCCCGAGACGACGGCGGAAGTCGCGAAGGAACGGGTCGACGGACGGATGGAGCGTCAGGCGATCCTGTTCCGGGAGGACCCGCCCCCGCCGCGCGTGCACGCGATCCTCGATGAGCAGGTGCTGTACGAGGATTTCCGGTGGGTGACGTCGCGCGCCCTCGACTTCGCGCTCGCCGCCATCGGCGTCAGCCTGCCGGACGGACAGGCCCAGCGGCTCATCGGGCTCTATGACCACCTTCGGCCGTTCCCGGACGCCGTCCCCGCACTGCGGGCGCTCGCCGACAGGGGATATGAGCTCGCGGTTTTCTCGAACGGCAGTCCCGCCATGATCAGGGACTGCCTCGCCAACAGCGGCCTGGCCGAATTCTTCGGCCAGCGGATCAGCGTCGATGAGGTCCGGGTATTCAAGCCGTCGCCCGCGGTGTACCGGCATGCGGCCGAGCGGCTGGCCGTGCCGATCGGGCGGATCCGGCTCGTCACCTGCAACGCGTTCGACAGCGTCGGTGCGAGCGCGGCCGGGATGCGCACGGCCTGGGTGAACCGCTCCGCCGCCCCGTTCGACACGATCGGCGCGCAGCCCGATCTGACCGTGACCTCCCTGGACCGCCTGCCTGCCGCGCTGGTCGGCTGACGCCGCGCTGGTCGGCTGACGCCGCGCTGGTCGGCTGACGCCGCGCTGGTCGGCGGCGCGTTCCAGCCTGCCGGTGTCACCCCGTCAGGCGCCGGCCGGGGCGGTGCTGACGTCCCGGATCTCGCCGGTGTCATCGCCAGTCAGGTTCCCTCCCGCCCGCGCCCGCCCCTTGCCCTGGGCGCGGGCGGTCATCTCCGCGTACGTGCGGGACAATTCGTTAGCGATGGAAGCTTCCGACAGCTCGCCCGCCGGGATGGCCGCGCCCGCGGCCGGCCCGGCCCGGCTCCCTAGGCGGCGACGCCTCGCGATGCTGGCCGTGCTCGGCGCGCTGTCCTCGTTCGGGCCGCTGTCGATGGACATGTACCTGCCGTCCACCCCGACGATCGCGGCCAGCCTGCACGCCTCGCAGCCGCTGGTGCAGCTCACGCTGTCCGGCTGCCTGGCCGGGCTCGCCGTCGGGCAGCTGGTGGCCGGCCCGGTCAGCGACGGGCTCGGGCGCAAGAAGCCGATGCTCGCCGGCCTTGTCGCGTTCACCGTGCTGTCCGTGGCGTGCGCGGCCGCACCCGACATCGGCGCGCTGATCGTCTTGCGGTTCCTGCAGGGCATGGCGGGCGCGAGCGGCGTGGTGCTGTCGCTCGCCATGGTCCGCGACCAGTACCAGGGCACGGAGCTTGCCAGGGTGCTCGGCTCGCTGATGCTGGTCTTCGGGCTCGCGCCGGTGCTCGCGCCGGTCATCGGCGGGCAGGTCCTGCGGTTCACCAGCTGGCGCGGCGTCTTCGGGGTGCTGGCCTATTCAGCCTGTTCTTCATGATCAACGCGATCGGGCTCACCGTGATGGCGCAGCTCGGCGCCCGGCTGGTCAAGCGCGTGCCGGTTACCAGGGTGGTCCTGGTCTCACAGCTGGTGATGGCCGCGGGCGCAGCCGGGTTCCTCGCGGCGGCCCTCACCGGGCACCCGCCGCTCGCGGCCCTGCTCATCCCGCTCTTCGCGTTCGTCGCCTGTTTCGGCAGCATGCGGCCGAACGCGACCGCGGTGGCCCTGACCAGCCAGGGCGCGATCGCCGGCACCGCGTCGGCGTGGGTGGGCGCGCTGCCTGCGTGCTGCTGATCGCCAGGAAGTAACGGGCAAAACCGGGTACCGCCGTCCCTTTTCCGGCCCGGGCGGCGGTCTAGCCGGAGCTGTCGCGGGCGCGCTCGCGCAGTTCCCGGCGCAGCAGCTTGCCGGTGGGCGTCTTGGGCAGGTCGGGCAGCACCTCGACGCGCCGCGGGTACTTGTAGGCGGCCAACTGCTCGCGGCAGAAGCCGACCAGTTCGTCGGGCGTGGCCTGCGCCCCGGGCCGGAGGCTGACGTAGGCCCAGACGGTCTCGCCGCGGTACTCGTCGGGCACGCCGATGACCGCGGCCTCGCGGACGGCTGGGTGCCGCAGCAGGGTGTCCTCGACCTCCCGTGGCCACACCTTGTACCCGGACGCGACGATCATGTCCTTCTTGCGATCAACCAGGTAGAACCAGCCGTCCGGATCCATGAACCCGACGTCGCCGGTGCGGAGTTCGCCGCCCGGCAGGGTCTGCTCGGTCGCGGCCGGCCGGTTCCAGTATCCGGGCACCACCATGGGACCGCTGGTGGCGATCTCGCCGGTTTCGCCGACGGGCAGGTCGTTTCCCTGATCGTCGACGATCCGGACGATCGTGTTGAACACCGGGACCCCCACGGACAGCGCGCCGCTGGCCGGGTCGACCGGGGCCCGGCGGCCGAACGGCACCGCGTGTGACGGCGAGGTCGTCTCGGTCAGCCCGTAGATGTTGTGGATGTAGGGGCCGGCCTCGCGCTCGAACCGCTCCACGATGCTGGGCGCGATCGGTGCTCCGCCGCTGTACACCTTGGTCAGCGACGACAGGTCGCAGCCGGAGATCGACGGGTCGTTGGCCATCGCGGTGAACGCGGTGATCGCCATCACGGTGAACGTGCAGCGGTGACGCTCGGCGAGCCGGTTGATCGTGGCGGGCTCGAACCGGTAGCCGAGCACCATGGGCATCGGCACCAGCATCGCGACCGCGACGTGGCCGATCAGGCCGGTGATGTGGAACAGCGGGGCGCCCGCGAGCGCGACGTCATCCGGCGTGAGGCTCATCCACTCCCGGTATGCGGTGGCGTTGAACACTACGTTGCCGTGGGTGTTCGTGGCGCCCTTGGGCTCGCCGGTCGTGCCGGAGGTATAGGTGAGCAGC
>JBOHCG010000044.1:0-25059 GCA_050698735.1 Streptosporangiaceae bacterium
CGTCGGCGTGGCGCTCGTCGGCGTGGCGCTCGTCGAGCTGGCCGCCGTGGTCGGGCCTGGCCGCGCTCGTCGGCCGCCGCGGTCGGTCGAGCTGGCCGCGGTCGTCGGCCGCCGCGGTCGGCCTGGCCCTCGTCGGGCTGGCGCTCGTCGGCCGCCGCGGTCGGGCGTGGCGCTCGTCGGCGTGGCGCTCGTCGGCCTGGCCGCCGTGGTCGGGCGTGGCCCTCGTCGGCGTGGCCCTCGTCGGCCGTGCGCTCGTGGAGCTGGCCGCCGCGGTGGGCCTGGCGCTCGTCAGCCGCCGTGGTCGGCGTGGCCGCCGTGGTCGGCCTGGCCCTCGTCGGCGTGGCCCTCGTCGAGTCGGCCGCACGATGCTCGCTAGGCTAGGCCGCGCTCGTTTAGCTGACTCTCATACGTCCTGCTCTTGTATCCCGGTGCCGTTGGCTTCAATGAGCACTAGCTGACGCACCTTGGTAGCCTCCGCTCGCGCACCCGCCGGACGCCACGCGACGTTGATGATGTGGCGCGCGTCATACAGCTCGACCGGGCTGTCCGCGGTCCCCTTGCCGCGCCAGTGGTGCCAGCTATCGCCGTAGCCGTAGAAGATGCTGACCGGCGAACCGCACGTGCGGCAATAGGGCTCGTCCTCGTCGTCCTCGTCGTCCTCGTCGTCCTCGTCGTCCTCGTCGTCCTCGTCGGTCTGGTCGAGCGGCCAGACGGACGCCAGGGCTGCGGCCGGACTGTCGCCGATCCCGGTCACGTGCGAACCCAGCGGCCCCCCGATATCGGCGAGGTAGCCGCAGTCTCCCGGGTCTTTGGCGAACGTCACCTCATAACCGTGGTCGAGCAGCGCACAGAGCGCATCGGCGAGGTTCTGTGACATGGTTTCAGGCATGGCGGATTGACCTCCTACAGGGTCGGTTCGCTTAGGGCCGCCGCTGCCGGACAGGGCATGCGGTGGCCCGCTTGCATGCGGACACCCTGCGGGCGCCCGTTGCACATTCGCTTCACATGAGGGTGGGACTCAGCGGGTATCTTTTGAGACGTAACGAGACGTGAAACCGCAGGTCGCAGGAGGTTTCGTGACCCTGGCCAGCCCCCCGCCCCATTCCACCCTGGACTGACCGGACCCCGTCATATCTGGTTGTACTGGTAGACCGGCAGGCCGTACTCGTTCGCGATCGGCGTCCACAGCGCGACGAAGGCCTTCTTGTACGTCGTAGCCTGGTCATCCGGCACCTTCGCGGCGCTGTAGTTCGCGTCGGCTTGGTCGTTCGTGCTGCAGCCGCGGGAGATCTCGTCTTGCGTCCACCGGGCGAAGTCCTCGTCAGCCTCGCCGGATACCTGCCAGGCCATGGTGAGATCCTGCAGCATCGAGGCGGGCAGGGCGGAGCGGCCGGGCAGGGCGGCGAGCTTGGCCAGCAGCTCCTGACGCGAGGACGCGGCGTCATTGAAGACCGTCTCGTCCTGGCTCAGGCCGGGCGAGCAGCTCGCTACGGCGCTGAAGGCCTGCGTAATCGAGGCTCTGTCGGTACCGCTTTGGGCGAGCAACGCCGACAGAGCCTGCGCCGCCTGCCGTCGCGACGGCACTGCGGGCGAGGTCACGGCGGAGGACGCGGGCGAGGCCACAGAGGAGGACCCGGGCGAGGGGACGGCGGAGGACGCGGGCGAGACCACGGCGGAGGACGCGGGCGAGGCCGCGGCTGAGGACGTCGGCGCAGTGGTCGGGGACACCTGCCCGGCAGGGCCGCTCCACGTCTGGCCGTTCCACCGCAGGATCAGGGTCTTGCCGTCGGCGGCGCCGACGGCCCAGGCGTCACTGCCGGAAAGGGCGATCACGCCGGTGAGAGCGGCGCCGGGTCCGGGGTCCGGGCTGGGCACCCGCGTCCAGGCGGTGCCGTTCCACCGCAGGATCAGCGTCCTGCTGCTGGCGCCGCTGCCGGTCCATCCGACCGCCCAGGCACTGCCGTCGGACGCGGTGATCACGCCGTCAAGGTAGCTGCCTGCGGGACTCGGATAGGGGACCGTCGTCCACACGTTGCCGTTCCACCGCATGATCAGCGTCCTGGTGGGAGCGTTAGTGTTGCCGCCGGTCCATCCGACCGCCCAGGCGGTCCCGTCAGGCGCGGCGGTCACGCGGGAAAGGTAGCTGTCTGCGGGGCTCGGGCTGGGTACCGTCGTCCACGCGGTGCCGTTCCAGCGCAGGATCAGCGTGCTGATACCGCCGCTGCTGTCGTTGTAGCCGACGGCCCAGGCGGTGCCGCCAGGCGTGACACCCACGCCGGAAAGGTAGTCGCCCGCTCCAGGCCCCGTCCCGGGATCCGGGCTGGGCATCCGTGTCCACGCGGTGCCGTTCCACCGCAGGATCAGCGTCCTGAGCAGGTATGAGGTGCTGTCAGTCCAGCCGACGGCCCAGGCGGTGCCGTCGGGTGCCACGGCCACGCTCTCGAGGTAGCTGCTCGGTCCGGGGCTCGGGCTGGGCACTCGCGTCCAGGCGGTGCCGTTCCACCGCATGATCAGCGTCTGGGAGTTGATGCTGTTCTTGGTGTTGCAGCCGGTGCAGCCGACCGCCCAGGCGCTGCCGTCGGACGCGGCGGCCACGTCGGCGACGTGACGGAATGTTCCCGGGTCCGGGCTGGGCACGCGCGTCCAGTCGGTGCCGTTCCACCGCATGATCACCGTCTTGCTATTGGCGTTGAAGCTGGTGTCGCCGACCGCCCAGGCGCTGTCGGCGGACGTGTCAGCCACGCCGCCGAGGGCGCCTGTGATGGTAGGGAAGGGCGCGGGCGGTGCGGGCCGGCTCTGCGCCGCCACGACGACAGCCACGACCGCGACGGTGGCCGCGGCGCCGGCTGCGATGCCTCCCTTGAGCGGGCCGATGTGCCGGGGCCTGAGGTGACGGAGCAGCGAGACCTTGTGCACTGCGGTGCCCTGCGCCGCGGCCGATGCGCCTGACGGCCACAGCGCGGCCAGCAGCAGCGCCGCCTCGCCCAGGTGCGAGCGGCCGCGTTGTTCCCAGTCCGGGCCGTAGGCTCCTGCTGCCATCGTCCGCAGTCCGGTGACCAGGGCGGCCGCATCGGCCGGCCGGCGACCGGGGTCCTTGGCCATCCCGGCTTCGATCAGCGGCCGCAGCGGCCCGGGCACCGGCTCCAGCGGCACCGGCTCGGCCAGATGCTGGTGCATCAGCCTCTCCGCGGTGTCCCCGCTGAACGGCGGACGACCGGTCAGGCACTCGTAAAACGTGGCCGTGGCCGCGTACACATCACCAGACGGGGTGGCCGGGCCCCCGCCGAACTGCTCCGGCGGCGCGTACGCCAGCGTGCCCGCCGCCATCGCCCGGTCCCCGGCCCGCGCGGCGATCCCGAAATCGGTCAGCTTGCTCGCGCCCTGCGCGTTGACCAGCACGTTCTCCGGCTTGTAGTCCCGGTGCACCACCCCGCGGCGGTGCGCAGCGGCCAGCCCGAGCAGCGAGCCCTGCAGCACCACAAGCGCCGCCTCCGCCGTGGTCTGCCCCTGCCGGGCCAGGATCTCCCGCAGCGCCACCCCGTCGACGAGTTCCATCACGATCGCCGCGCCCGACGGCGACTCCACGTACTCATACAGCCGGACGACGTTCGGATCCGCCACCGAGGCCAGCACCGCCGCCTCACTGCGGAACATCGCCGCGAACTCCGGGTCGGCCAGCAGCTCGGGGCGCAGGTACTTGATCGCCACCAGGACGCCGGACGCGTCGTGCCGGGCCAGCACCACCTCGCCGAACCCGCCCGAGCCCAGCGTCTTCACCTCGGTATAGCCCGGGACATCCCACTCTCGCGCCATCAGGCCCCCACCCGTCGTCGGCCGACCTTGGATATAGCATCCGGCCGGAGGCAATCCATCTCCGGGCCCCGGCCGGCCCGCGTCCGGGCCGACACAACCCCCCACCTGATGACCGGCTCAGCATGAGGGCGGCGCGGCGGCTCTGTCAATCCCCGGATTCCAGCTGATGATGGGGAAATCGGAAACCACCGTTCGTTCGGTTGGGTGCTCACCGAGGACGGCGAGGTGAGCGGCGACGCGGTGATCGTCGCCGTGCCGATGGCGGTCCTGCGGGCCTTGCCATTCTCACCGCCCGTGCCCAGCAGGTATCAGTCGGCCTGGCAACGCGCCGGGCTGGCGCACAACGCCAAGCTGCACATACCGCTGACCCGGCCCGCAGCCGCCTCGGCCGTGCAAAGCGTGCCGGACCGGTTCTGGACATGGACAGCGACCGACGGATCGGGCCGGGTCCAGCCGGTCCTGCACGCGTTCGGCGGCACGAAGGAGGGACTCGCCGCCCTGGCCGTGGCCGACGGGCCGGCCAGCTGGGCATCCCGGGCGGCGGCGTTGCGGCCCGAACTGTCCCTGAATCTCGGCCGGGCCATGCTCACCACCTGGAACGACGACCCGTGGACCGGCGAGTCGTACTCCGCGCTCACCGTCACGGTGGCCGAAGGGGACGACGAGTTCATCGCCACCCCCCTCGGCAGGGTCCACTTCGCCGGCGAGCACACCGCGGGTGCCTGGGCGGGCCTGATGGAGGGCGCGCTCCGCTCCGGTGCCCGCGCCGCCAGCGAAGTCCTTGCTCACGTACCCTCGTAGCATGCCTAGGTTCGAGTACGCGCCGGCACCGGAGTCGCGGGCGATCGTCTCCATCAAGGAGTCCTACGGGCTGTTCATCGGCGGCGAGTTCACCCCCGGCGTGGACGGCCGCGCGTTCAAGACGATCTCGCCGGCCTCCGAGGAGGTGCTGGCCGAGGTGACCGAGGCCGGCCCCGCCGACGTGGACCGCGCGGTCACCGCCGCGCGAAAGGCGTACCAGGACATCTGGTCCGGCCTGCCACCCGCGGCCAGGGGCAAGTACCTGTTCCGCATCGCCCGGATCGTTCAGGAAAGAGCGCGGGAACTCGCGGTGCTCGAGTCGCTGGACAACGGCAAGCCGATCAGGGAATCGCGCGACGTGGACATCCCGCTGGTCGCCGCGCACTTCTTCTACCATGCGGGCTGGGCCGACAAGCTGGAGTACGCGGGCTACGGCCCGGCGCCGAAAGCCCTCGGCGTGGCCGGCCAGGTCATCCCGTGGAACTTCCCGCTGCTGATGCTGGCCTGGAAGATCGCCCCCGCGCTGGCCTGCGGGAACACGGTGGTGCTCAAGCCCGCGGAGACCACGCCGCTGACCGCGCTGACGTTCGCCGAGATCTGCCAGCAGGCCGATCTGCCGCCGGGTGTCGTCAACATCGTCACCGGCGCGGGGGAGACCGGCCGCGCGCTTGTCACCCATCCCGGCATCGACAAGGTGGCGTTCACCGGCTCCACCGAGGTGGGCAAACAGATCGCCAGGGCCTGCGCCCCCACCCGCAAGAAGCTCACCCTCGAGCTTGGCGGCAAGGCCGCCAACATCGTGTTCGAGGACGCGCCCATCGACCAGGCGGTCGAGGGGATCGTGAACGGCATCTTCTTCAACCAGGGCCACGTGTGCTGCGCTGGCTCCCGGCTGCTGGTCCAGGAATCCGTCTACGAGCAGGTCGTGGCGTCGCTGCAGCGGCGGCTGGCGACGCTCCGGCTCGGCGACCCGCTCGACAAGAACACCGACGTGGGCGCCATCAACTCCGCCGCCCAGCTGGACAAGATCCGCGAGCTGTCGCTAGTTGGCGAGGCGGAGGGCGCGCAGCGCTGGTCGCCGCCGTGCGAGCTGCCGGTCAAGGGCTTCTGGTTCCCGCCGACGGTGTTCACCGGGGTGTCGCAGGCTCATCGGATCGCCCGGGAGGAGATCTTCGGCCCGGTGCTGTCGGTGCTGACCTTCCGGACTCCCGCCGAGGCGGTGGAGAAGGCCAACAACACACCGTACGGGCTCTCGGCCGGGGTCTGGACCGAGAAGGGCTCGCTGATTCTGTGGATGGCCTCCCGGCTGCGGGCCGGCGTGGTCTGGGCGAACACGTTCAACAAATTCGACCCGACTTCGCCGTTCGGCGGCTACAAGGAATCCGGCTACGGCCGGGAGGGCGGCAGGCACGGACTGGAGGCCTACCTCGATGTCTGACACCGGCACCCCCCGCCTGGCCGTGCTGAAGACGTACAAGCTGTACATCGGCGGGGCCTTCCCGCGCTCGGAAAGCGGTCGGTCCTACGTGGTGACCGACCACAAGGGCCGGTTCCTCGCCAACGCGGCGCTGGCTTCGCGCAAGGACGCCAGGGATGCGGTCACGGCGGCGCGGAAGGCGTTCGCGGGCTGGTCGGCTGCGACCGCCTACAACCGCGGCCAGGTGCTGTACCGGGTCGCCGAGCTGATGGAGGGCCGCCGGGCACAGTTCGCGGCCGAGGTGCGCGCGGCCGAGGGACTGGGCGCGCGGCAGGCCGAGAACATGGTCGACGCGGCCATAGACCGCTGGGTCTGGTACGCCGGCTGGACCGACAAGATCGCCCAGGTGCGCGGGGCATCCAATCCCGTGGCCGGGCACTACTTCAACTTCTCGCTGCCCGAGCCGACCGGCGTGGTGGCCGTGCTCGCGCCGCAGGCATCCAGCCTGCTCGGCTTCGTGTCCGTGGTGGCGCCCGCGCTGGTGACAGGCAACACGGTGGTCGCGCTGGCGAGCGAGCACCTCCCGCTGCCTGCCGTGTCGCTGTCGGAGGTACTGGCCACCTCCGACGTGCCCGCTGGGGTGGTCAACGTGCTCACGGGGCGTACCGCCGAGATCGCGCCCTGGCTCGCCTCGCACATGGACGTCAACGCGATCGACGTGGCCGGAGCGCCGGATCCGCTGGCCGGCGACCTGGCCGTCGCCGCCGCTGAGAACCTCAAGCGGGTCGTCCGCCTCGACGGGCAGGACTGGGCACCGGCACCCGGCCTGGAGCGGATGGCCCGCTACCTGGAGACCAAGACCGTCTGGCACCCGGTCGGCACCTAACGGCCCCGCTAGCTCGGCCGCGAGCACGGCGCCAAGCTCCCAGCAGGCCTCAAGATCGGCCTTGCCCGGAGGCCCGGTGACGCAGACCGGCGGCCTGACCGCTCGCCAGGCCAGGCCGTTGGTGATCGACTCCACCGCGCGTACCGCGCCGCCGGTGTCCGAGGCGCCGTGCACGTACAGCCCGTACGGCCGGCGCCTGGTGGCCTCCAGGCACGGGTAGTAGATGCCGTCGAAGAAGTGCTTGAGCGCGCCGGACATGTAGCCGATGTTGGCGGGCGTGCCGAGCAGGTAGCCGTCGGCCTCGAGCACCTCGACCGCGGCCGCGGTCAGCGCCGGGCGGGTCACCACGTCGACGCCCTCGATCTCGTCGGTCCGCGCTCCGCTCACCGCGGCCTCGAACATCTCCTGCAGCGCAGGCGAGGGCGTGTGATGTACGACAAGCAGCCTCGGCATATGCGGAGCTTAGACCGCATACGGCGGCCGGCGGAAATGGATACGTTCATTTGATCGGTCTGGCGCTCGCGAAGCGCGCCCGGCTGGATATGCTCGATGAGCAGGTGCCGAAGATCGCGAGATAACCCGCTAACTTGATACCAAGAATTCAGCAATGGGGGGATTTGCCATGAACGTGCGCCCAGCCCGCGCGCTGCGCATCTCGGCAGCGGGGGCTGCGCTCGCCTCGCTTGCGCTGGCCGGCCAGGTCGTGAGCACGGTACCGGCCGCGTACGCATCCCCGGCCGCCGTGCGCGGCGGCAGCCAGGCGATCTGGGCCTATGTGGTCAACGCGAAATTCGGCACGGTTACCCCGATCAACACCGCGACCAATAAAGCGGGCAAGGCGATCAAGGTCGGCGACGATCCGGTGGCGATCGCGATCACGCCGAACGGCAAGACCGTGATGGTCGCCAATTACAAATCCGGTACGGTGACCCCGATCAGCACCGCGACCAATAAAGCGGGCAAGGCGATCAAGGTCGGCAAGGATCCGGTGGCGATCGCGATCACGCCGAACAGCGCGACCGCCTATGTCGTCAATCAGGGGTCCGGCACGGTGACCCCGGTCCCGATAGGGGGCGGTCGCAACGGTCCCGGGATCCCCGTGGGCAGCGACCCGACCCAGATGGCGATCACGCCGAGCGGCGTCACCGGCTACGTCGTCAGCCGCGGCAGCAACACGGTGACGCCGATCCACCTGGCCACCGACACCCCGCTCGGCCCGATCAGCTTCGCCTACTCGTCCGTGACCGCGGTCGCGATCGCGCCGAGCCAGAAGACCGTCTACGCCATCATCTCCGCCAAGGGCGTGATAGCCGAGATCCAGACCGCCACCAACACCGTCTCCGGCTACATCGGCTCCGGGCCCGAACCGGTGAACATGGTGATCGCTCCGGGCGGATCGACCGCCTACGTGGTGAACACGCGCTGGGCGACCGGGCGTATCGACGGCGGGGTGACGGCGATCCGCCTCCCGGCCGGCACGTCATGGCAGCCGATCGTCCTGAACGGCCAGTCTCCCCGCCAGATCGCGATCGCCCCGAACGGCAAGGCCGTCTACGTCCTCGTCGGTAACACCGCCACCCCGATCTCGACGGCGACACACAAGGCAGGCAAGGCGATCGGCGTGGGCCACGACCCCGTCGCCCTCGCCATCACGCCCAGCAGCAGCACCGTCTACGTCGTCAACCACAACAGCGACACGGTGACCCCGATCTCGACGACGACCAACAAGGCCGCCAAGCCGATCATCGTCGGCGTCTTCCCCGTCGCCCTCGCGATCATGCCCTGAACCCCGCCCCCGGAACGATCGTGGGTCGTTACCGCCCGCATGTGGGTAGTAACGACCCACGATCACCCGCGCTGCCTGCTCAGTGGGCGCTGGATGCGGCCCAGATGTTGATGCCGGCGTCGATCGCGTCCTTGTCGATGGCGGCTAGCTCGTCCGCGGTGAACGTGGTGTGCGCGGTCGCGCCCAGGTTCTCCTCGAGCTGTGCGATGCTGCTCGCGCCGATCAGCACCGACGTCACCCGCGGGTCGCGCAGCGCCCAGGACAGCGCGAACTGCGTGAGCGTCTGGCCGCGCGACGCGGCTATCTGGGCCAGCGCGCGGACGTGCGCCAGCGTCGCCTCGGAAAGCTGGTCGGAGGACAGCGAGCCGTGCAGGCTGGCCCGCGACCCGGCGGGCACGCCGGAAAGGTACTTCCCGGTCAGCACGCCCTGCGCCAGCGGGGAGAACGCGATGCAGCCCACACCCTCACGGCCGAGCAGGTCCAGCAGCCCGCCCTCGATCCAGCGGTTCAGCATCGAGTAAGACGGCTGGTGGATCAGCAGCGGGGTGCCCAGGCGCCGCAGTATGGCGATTGCCTCCGCGGTGCGTTCCGCCGAATAGGAGGAGATGCCCGCGTACAGCGCCCGGCCCGAACGCACCGCGGTATCCAGCGCGCCCATCGTCTCCTCAAGCGGGGTGTCGGGGTCGAAGCGGTGGGAGTAGAAGATGTCGACATACTCAAGGCCCATCCTGCGCAGCGACTGGTCCAGGCTGGCCAGCAGGTACTTCCGGGAGCTGCGGTCGCCGTAGGGACCCGGCCACATGTCGTAGCCGGCCTTGGTGGAGATGATCAGCTCGTCCCGGTACGGCCGCAGGTCCTCGCGCATGATCCGGCCGAAATTGATCTCGGCTGATCCGTACGGAGGTCCATAGTTATTTGCCAGGTCGAAGTGCGTGACCCCCAGGTCGAAGGCGCGCCGGATGATCGCGCGCTGGTCCTCGATCGGCTTGCCGTCCCCGAAGTTCTGCCACAGCCCGAGCGAGACCTCGGGCAGCAACAGACCGCTGCGCCCGCAGCGGCGGTAGGGGAGCTTGCTATAACGGTCATCGGCGGCAACGTAAGTCATGCCAGAAGTCTTTCACGACCCATGGAGGAACCCGCGATGTACGACGCGATGCTGGCCGAGACCGTGACGATCGCCGGGCACAACGGCGACCAGATCGAGGCGTACTCGGCCCGGCAAGATCTACGAGTTCCACTCCTACGAGGCGGCTGGCCATGCGTTCCTGCAGGTGGACCGGCCAAACTACCGGCCGGATGCCGCGGTGGACGCCTGGCAGCGGATCTGGGCCTTCTTCGGCCGTTACCTGTTATCGTCGATTGCGAGAGGAGCTGGCATGTGCACGTACCTGACGGAGAAGGTCATGATCAGCGGCAGCGGGAAGGGGCCGTCGGGCTGGTTTAAGCTGACCGACGCGAGCGTGTACTTCGACCACCCGGTGCACGCGCAAGCGGAGCACACGCTCAACATCGACTTCCTTGACCCCGCCGCGGGCCCGTCGGCGCGGGTCGCCGTCGAGCTCACCGCGGAATCGGCGCGGGCTCTGGTCCAGGCGATCCAGGCCACCCTGGACTCCGCCCCGCCCGGCCTGGTCACCTGACCCCGCCGCCGGATCGCGCCTGGCCCGGGCGCGCCCGGGCCCGAAATGTCAGTGCCCCGTGCGAGTATGCGGGTAAGGCAATGGCATGCCCGGGATGGAGGCGGCGATGCGGTTCGAGGTGGAGCGCGACGCGCTGGCTGAGGCGGTCGCCTGGGTGGCGCGCGCGCTGCCGTCCCGGCCCGTGCTGCCGATCCTTTCCGGGATGCTGCTGCACGCGGCCGCCGGCGCGCTGACGCTGTCCTGCTTCGACTACGAGGTGTCGGCCAGGATCCAGCTGGACGCGCAGGTGGCCGAGCCGGGAACAGCGCTCGTCCCCGGCAGGCTGCTCGCCGAGATCACCCGCAGCCTGCCCTCGCTGGCGGTCGAGGCGGTCCAGGGCCCGGATGACCTGACCCTGACCTGCGGCGAGGCGTCCTTTACCCTGGTCACGCTGCCCGCGGGAGAGTATCCAAGGCTGCCGGAGCTGCCGCGGCTGGCCGGCACGGTCGACGGCGGTGCGTTCGCCACCGCGATCGGCCAGGTAGTTCCCGCCGCCAGCCGCGACGATACGCTGCCGGTGCTCACCGGGGTGAACATGGAGTTCGAGGCGGACGTCATCACCATGGTGGCCACCGACAGGTACCGCCTGGCAATCCGGGAGCTCGGCTGGCATCCCGCCCAGCCGGACGCGAAGAGCACGCTGCTCGTGCCGGCCAGGACGCTGGCCGACGCCGCGCGGATGATGGCGACGGGCGTGCCGGTGCGGGTCATGACGCGCGCCGAGGAAGCGGAGGGCCGGGCTCGCTCGGCCGAGGCGACGATCGGGTTCGAGTCGGCCGGACGCCGGCTGACCACGCGCCTGATCTCTACCGAGTACATCAAGTATGCCGCCCAGTTCCCCAAGGAGTTCGGCAGCCGCGGGGACATGCCGGCGGTCCAGCTCACCGAGGCGGTCAGGCGGGTCGCGCTTGTCGCGGAACGGGGCAGCTCGGTGCGGCTGTCGTTCGGCAGCGGGAAGGTCACGATCGAGGCCGGCACCGAGGGGCAGGCGCGGGCGCGGGAGACCGTCTCGGCCGAGTTCTCCGGCGACCAGGCCACGATCGCGTTCAGTCCTCAGTACCTGCTCGACGGCCTCGGCGCCGCGCTGACGGCGGCCACGGAGGCAGATCATAAGACCGACCAGGACGCCAGGCAGGCCGAGGGCGGGGACCAGGCGCGCATCAGCCTGCAGTTCACCAGCCCGACCAAGCCTGCCATCATCACCGGAGGCGGAGGCGGAGGCGGAGGCGGAGGCGGCGCGGGAGATCCCGGCGGCACGAAGGCGGCCGGAGAGCCCGCACCGGACTTCCGCTACCTGGTGGTACCGCTGCGCTCGCTGACCAGCGTCTGATCGCTACGGGGGTCCGCCGCCCCACGGGTGAGGCCCGTATGGGTACCCAGGCCCAGGGTAGGCGTGACGGTACATCCAGGCCATGATCAGTATCCAGGCCCAGGGTAGGCGTGACGGTACATCCAGGCCATGATCAGTATCCAGGTGGCGAAGGCGAAAAGCATCAGCGCGAGGACAAGGAAGCGCCCCGCGTCCTGCGGCGGGACCTGCGGTTCCGGCCGGGCGCGGGCGGGCCTTGCCGGGCGGGGGAGATCGGCCATCAGGCTGTCGATCTGACGCTGCGTCTTTGCGGTCAGGGCGGAGTCGACCCGCTCTGTCAGCTCGTCAAGGGTCAGCCGCCCGGCGGCGAAGTGCTCCCGCAGCTGGGTCATGGTGGCGTCACGTTCTGCGTCACCGATCCGGACGTCGAAGTCGTACCGGGTATTCCCGGGCACGCGCCATCCGGGTACAAGCTGTTCGCGCGGCTGCTCCGCGTCTGGGTCGTGTTGCATCATTCCGGTTCGGACGTCGTATCGCCTCGTCATCTGGTTTCCGGATTCTCCGGGGCCGACTACCTGCCTTCCACGATAAGTCGAAGCGGTCCGGCGCGGAACCAGGTACGGGGCAGAATCCGCCTAGAAGCGCCTGCCGGGTCCCCTTGACCCCTTCGGCCCGCGCGGCCCCCTCGGGCCCGAGCCCCGGCGCCGCCCGCCGCCGAGCAGCCGCCGCAGGAACGCGATCGCGGCGATGATCAGCACCACCGCTATCGGCCTGTCCCCGCCGCCGATGCCGAACAGGAAGAGGCTGCCGATGATCACGCACATCCAGACCAGCGCGAGGACCGGCGCGAACGGCCTTCCGTAGCCGCCCTTGGACCGCCCGCCGTCGTTCGCCGAGCCGTAATTCCAGGCCGATCCGGGCAGTCCCACCTGTCCACCGGATCCGCTGGCCCCGAAGCCGCCGGCCGCTGCCCCCGCGGTCGGCCGCGCGACGTGCGGCAAGTCGCGCATCACTTCGTTCAGGTCAGCCTTGGTCTTGGCCGCGAACGCGAGGTCGAGGCGCTCGTTCAGCTCGTCAAGCGTGAGCCGCCCGTCGGCGTAGTGATCACGCAGCTGCGTAGCGACCGCGTCCCGTTCGGCGTCCCCGACGCGCACGTTGAATCCTGTTGCCATCGTGCCCTCCGTAAAGCAGTGCGGGGAGATCCCAAGTACTTTGCACGATATATCGCGAACAGTCGATGAGCAAGCCGGATGGACCCCGCGGCGCCCGATTGGGAGCTAACTCTAAGCTTGGCCCGCCGACCCGATCCGGCCGTCAGGCGACCCTGCGCGCCCCGGGGCCGGGCACCGGCGTGACGTCGCGCGCCGATTCCAGCACGTGCCCAGCCTCGCAGTGCAACTGCAGCCGCACCGGTTCCCCGCAGTCGCGGTGCCGCAGCAGGACCTGCGGGCCGGCCGGGCCGACCGCGTACCTGTCGCTCGCCCGCTGCCGCTCGACCGGCCCCTGGCCGCTACGCGCAGCATCCTGACCCCGCCGTACGGACCGGACCACCACCGCCGCCCAGCTGCTCTTTCTTCTTGATATTCCGAACGAACCGGCGTTGGGCGGCCAGGCCAGGCTCACCGCCCGGGTGGTGACGGGCGCGGAACCGGCCCGGTCCCGGCCGATCAGGCCGGGTCGCGCCAGGTCTCACCGGCCGGCAGCAGGCCGGCGGCCTGATCGGGACCCCAGCTGCCCCTGACGTAGGGGTACACGGGACCCGCATCGCCGAGGACCGGGTCGACGACCCGCCAGGCCGCCTCGACCGCGGCCTCGGAGGCGAACAGCCAGCGCTCCCCGTCGAGCGCGGCGCCGATGAGCCGGTCGTAGGGGCGCAGGTCGGAGCCCGGGTTCTCGGCGAACCTGAGCTCCTCTACGGCGGGCTGCCAGCCGACGCCAGGCTTCTTGCCGACCAGGGAGAGGGTGACGCGGTCATCCGGGTTGACCCGGAAGCGCAGGATGTTCCCCGGCGCCTGCTCGCCGAGCCCGAAGGCGTCGTACGGCGGCCGCTTGAAGGTGATCGCGACCTCGGTGGCGGTCAGCGGCAGGCATTTGCCGGCCCGGATCAGGATCGGCACGTCCTCCCAGCGCCAGGAGTCGGCGGCGAGCCTGATCGCCGCGTAGGTCTCCGTCTTCGAGCCCGGGGCCACCCCCTTGACGTCCAGGTAGCCCTCGTACTGGCCCTTGACCGTCAGCTCGGGGGCCAGCGGGCGCAGCGCGCCGAGGAGTTCGGACTTGGACGTCCGCCAGGAATCCAGGCCGGTGCCGTCCGGCGGCTCGGCCAGGACGGTGGCCAGGACCTGCAGCAGGTGGTTCTGGATCACGTCCTTGATCGCGCCGGTCTTGTCGTAGAAGCTGCCCCGGTCGGAGACGTCGAAGTCCTCCGCCATCGTGATCTGGATGCTCTGCACGTAGGTCCGGTTCAGCAGCGGCTCGATAATCGAGTTCGCGAACCGGACGAACATGAGGCTGTCCACAGGTTCCAGGCCCAGCCAGTGGTCGACCCGGTAGATCGCGTCCTCGGGAAAGTAGGACTGCAATGTGGCGTTCAGCTGCTGGGCGCTGGCCACGTCGTTGCCGAACGGCTTCTCGACCATGATCCGGGCGTCTTTCGCGCGTCCGGCGTGGGCGATGCCCTCGGCGACGCGGCCGAACAGCGCCTGCGGCAGCTCGACGTAGAACAGCGTCTTCTTGGCCTCCCCCATCTTGTCCGACATGGCCTGATAGGTGGCAGGGTCGCCCAGGTCGCCGTCCACATACCGCAGCAGGCTCAGCATCTTGGCCGCCGGCGCACTGCCAGGATCCATGTTGTTCAGCTTCAGCGAGGCGACCGCGTAATCACGGAACTGCTCAAGGCCCCAGCCGCTCTTTGCCACCCCGACCACTGGCACGTCGAGCACGCCCCGCTCGACCAGCCCGACAAGGGCCGGAAACGTCTCCAGCTTGGCCAGGTCACCGGTGGCACCGAAGATCACCAGCGAGTCAACTTGGTCACTGCTCATCTTTGCCCTCTCGACTCTCTGCCCTCAACACGGGGCCCTCAACACGGGGCCCTCAACGCGGGCCCGACATGAGCCCCTCTGGCCCAGGCCAACACCCATCCTGCCGTACCCCTTTCCGGTCCTCATCGCGGGGAATAGTTAGGCCGCCGGCTTGTTGAGATGCATGCAAACGCATATACCTTGGAGGCAGGCCATGCAGTTCGGGATCTTCTCGGTCAGCGACATCACCCGCGATCCCGTGTCGGGGAACACGCCGAGCGAGGCGGAGCGGATCGACGCGGTCGTGCAGATCGCGCAGAAGGCCGAAGAGGTCGGGCTTGACGTGTTCGCGATCGGCGAGCACCACAACCCGCCTTTCTTCTCCTCCGCGCCGACGACGCTGCTGGCGTATATCGCGGCGACCACCAAGCGGCTCATCGTGTCCACCGCGACGACGCTGATCACGACCAATGACCCGGTGCGGATCGCGGAGGAGTACGCGATGCTGCAGCACCTGTCGAAGGGCCGGATGGACCTGATGCTCGGCCGCGGCAACACGGCCCCGGTGTACCCGTGGTTCGGCAAGGACATCAGCCAGGGCCTGCCGCTGGCGCTGGAAAACTACAACCTGCTGCACCGGCTGTGGCGCGAGGACGTCGTGGACTCCGAAGGGAAGTACCGCACCCCGCTGCAGGGCTTCACCTCGATCCCGCGGCCGCTTGACGACGTCCCGCCGTTCGTGTGGCACGGCTCGATCCGCAGCCCCGAGATCGCCGAGCAGGCCGCGTACTACGGTGACGGCTTCTTCGCCAACAACATCTTCTGGCCGAAGGAGCACTACATCCGGCTGATCCGGTTCTACCGGCAGCGCTACGCCCACTACGGCCACGGCACACAGAAGCAGGCGATCGTCGGCCTGGGCGGCCAGGCGTACATCGCCAGGAACTCCCAGGACGCCAGGCGGGAATTCCGCCCCTACTTCGACGAGGCGCCGGTCTACGGGCACGGGCCCTCGATGGAGGACTTCATGGATCTCACGCCGCTGTCGGTGGGCAGCCCGGCCGAGGTTATCGACAAGACCCTGACCTTCCGCGAGCACTTCGGCGACTACCAGCGCCAGCTGTTCCTCGTCGACCACGCGGGCCTGCCGCTCAAGACGGTGCTTGACCAGCTCGACCTGCTCGGCGAGGAAGTCGTCCCGGTGCTGCGGAGGGAAATCGCGGCCCGGCAGGACCCGGAGACTCCCGGGGCTCCCACTCACGCCAGCCTGGTCAGGGCGAAGTACGGCGACCAGGCGCCGCGCCAGCCTGTCCCGAACGCGAACCGCGGCGACAACGTCACCGACGGGTCTCCCTACACCGATACCGACCCGCAGGCCGCCGCCGAGTACCCGGATCTGTGATGCCCGCCAGCAGGAATCTCGCCAACGACGCCTGGGAGGCGCTGCTGTCCGCCCACGCCGTGCTGATGAAGCAGTTCGCCGCCGAGGACATCTGGGATGACATCTCGATGCGGGAGTACGACGTGCTGTACACGCTGTCCAAGTGCGACGGACCGCTGCGCCTGACCGAGCTGAACCGGCACGTCCTGCTCAGCCAGCCGGCCCTGTCCCGCCTGGTGGACCGGCTGGCCGAGCGCGGCCTGGTCGAGCGGCACGCCGACACGGCCGACGGGCGCCGGGTCCTGCTGTCGCTCACCGAGATAGGCCGGGACCGCCAGGGCCAGGTCGGGCGCAGGCACGCCCGCAGCGTGGCCCGTGCCGTGACCGCCGAGCTGGATCCCGGCGAGCTCCGGCAACTGGAAGCGATCTGCCTGAAACTGGCCCGCGAGCCCGTGACGGCCGGTGCGGGAAACGCCGCGGAAAACGAGAACGAGGACATTCGCTCATGAAGGAAACCGAGACGTTCAGGCTCGTCGTGGTCAGCGCCGGCACCGGCGACCCCTCCTCGACCCGGCTGCTGGCCGACCGCACCGCCGAGCACGCTGCGGCCCTCGCGGCCCGGCGCGGCAACGCGGTGACGGTCAGTGTCATCGAACTGCGCGAGCTCGCCGCCGACATCTCCGCCGCGCTGGTGTCCCAGCTGATCACGCCGAAGCTCCAGCAGGCGATCACGGCCCTCGGCGAGGCCGACGGCATCATCGCCGCCACGCCGGTCCACAAGGCCGGCCCCAGCGGCCTGTTCACGTCGTTCTTCGGCATCCTCGACAACGACCTGCTGATCGCCAAGCCGGTCGTGCTCGCCGCGACGGCCGGAACCGCCAGGCACGCCCTGGTCGCGGACGACCAGATGCGCCCGCTGTTCGCCTACCTGCGCACCATGACCGCGCCGACCTCGCTCTTCGCGGCCCCGGAAGACTGGAGCGATCCGGCCCTGAACAAGCGCATCGACCGCGCCGCGATCGAACTCGTGCTGCTCATGGAAAGCGGCTTCGCCCGCAAGATCAAGGACGAGTCCTGGCAGGGCTACCAGCACGAGTTCGGCAGCGCGGGCGGAGCCGAGACCTCCGTCGACCTGGACACCGACCTAATGCGCCTAGCCGCCGGCGGCTCCGCCACCTAACGCCCGCGCCTTCCCGGTGCCCTGGCGCTCCCCGATCAGACTGTTCATGATCGTGGCCAGAAATCAGTTATATATGCCTAAAACTGGCCAGGATCAGATCATGAAAGGTGCGGCGTCGGAGGGCCCGGTAACCTCTGCCAACCCGGGCGTCGTAGAGCCCGTGGACCTCGCCGTCTACCCGTGACGCAACTCCCCGCACAGAATTTTGCCCGGGCACCGGGATCCCGGTGCCCGGGCAAAGACTGTCGGCGGGCCCGTGGTACGGACAGGCCCGCCGACGCCCCCCCCGCCGCAATTTGAATGTCAGAAGGGCAAATGCGGCTGTCCAAGCCAGCTTGCAGCCAAGATCTACCGACTTCCTACCGCGGCCTAGACGCAGGACTGCGTGATGTTGTCCCAGTTCGTGCCCGCCGGGCAGTCCTGAGAGATGTACTTGCCTGCGGGGTGGACGGTCGCCGCCGCGGCGAACTGGACCGGCCCGCCGATGGTGAAGACAGCCGCCGCCAGTGCGATCGGGGCCAGGATACGACGCGTAACTGCGCGCATGATCATTTCCCTTTCAGGGGTTGGGAAGAGGAGTTGAAGCGAGCAACTTTGATGACCGCGGCACTCGCGTCCTCCACCGTCCGGCCGAACGGTGGAGAGGAGGCTGGCCTACCTCCACGCGGGTGTCATGTGCGCGCGACTGTTCTCGACACCTAGCTAGATGTCGTGACGTTGAGGCATTTCACACCGGGCCGGCCCTACGCCGCCCCCGGTAATCTCGCCTTGTTGTCAAAATGACTTTAACTCGGCGACCGCGTTCTCGTCAAGGCGACATGAATAGTTTTTGTCAGGAACACGCTAACGATCTTGTCAGGGGCACATTAACGGTATGCTCTGCGCATGATCGTCAACGAGCTCCCCACCCTCACCCTGGCCGTTGACCTGGCAATATTGACCGTCCGCGAGAACGAGCTCCAGGTCCTCGTCATCGAGCGCGGCATCGAGCCGTATCGCGGCCAGTCCGCCCTGCCCGGCGGGTTCGTGCTGGACGGCGAGGATCTGCCCGACGCGGCCGAACGCGAGCTCGCCGAAGAGACCGGCCTGGCCCTGGACCGCACGAACCTGCACCTGGAGCAGCTGGCTACCTACGGAGCCCCGCACCGCGATCCGCGGGGCCGGGTGGTCAGCGTGGCCTACCTTGCGATCGCCCCGAACCTGCCCATCCCGGCCGCGGGCTCGGATGCCAGTGGCGCCCGCTGGGCCCCGGTCAAGGAGGTGCGGACCACTCTCGCGTTCGACCACGACAAGATCCTGGGCGACGCGGTCGAGCGCGCCAGGGCCAAGCTGGAGTACACGACGCTGGCCGCCCGCTTCTGCGAGAGCGAGTTCACCATCGGCGACCTGCGTCACGTGTACGAGGTCGTCTGGAACATGACCCTCGACCCGAGGAACTTCAGCAGGAAGGTCGCCAACAGCGAGGGATTCGTCAAGCCCACAGGCGGCAAGCGGGTACCGGAAACGGGCCGCCCGGCGGCGCTGTACAAGCTCGGCGATGCGCAGGCCCTCAACCCGCCGCTGACGCGCAGCGGCTCGGCCGCACCCTAACGCCCCATTGCGGCGAACAAGCTGGTCCTTGGCCAGGACCCCGTTCACCTGGTACAGCTCCGCTATCCGGGTCCACGCCGCGCCGGCGGCCGTGGCGTCCCCCCGCTCCGCCACCGCCCGTGCCAGCCGGGCCAGCGCCCTGACCTCCAGATACGCCGCGCCGCACCCGGTGAACACCGAGACGGTCAGCTTCAGCGTGTCAATCTGCTGATCCGCCTGTTTCTCTGCTCCCCGCAAGCTGGCCACCGACAGCCAGACACGCCCCTCGAGGACCGCGTCATGCCCCTCCTGGGCAAGCTTGACCGCCTCGGTGAGGTACCGCTCGGCCATGCCGTACGTGCCCTGGCGGGTAGCCACCTGGCCCAGCCCGTGCAGCGCGTACGCCCGCCCCAGGCCGCCGCCCTCGCCGAAGACATCAAGGACCGCGTCGAACGCCACCTGGGCCTCGTCGACATCGCCGGCGGCGACGCAGGTCTGCCCGATCCAGTACCGGGTCTGCGCGACCAGCCGCCCGCCGCCGAGTTCGACGGCCAGGTTCTCCGACTCCTCGAGCACCCGCCGCGCATCGGCGACGTCACCGCGATCGAGGTGGTTCTGCCCGATGAAGCGCAGGGTCTGCCACTGACCGACGGTGTCGCCGCTGGTGATGTAGCAGAAGAGCGCCTCGTTAAACAGCGCCAATGGCCGGGTGAGGTGGCCCTGCCGCCGCAGGGCGTTGGCGAGCGTGCGCATCGCGATGGCCTGACCGTGGCTGTCCCCGGACTCGGTGAGCAGGTCGACCGCGCGCTCCAGGCCGGCCAGGTCAGGCCCGCCGTCGGACCGCCGGCTTGAGACCAGGGCCGGCTGGTTGAGGCAGGCGAGCACGATGCCCTCGCCGCGCCGGTCACCCGCGCTCCTGCAGGCCTGCAGCGCGACGGTATGCGTTGCCTGCCAGTCGTTGAAGTACCCGCTGATGCCGTAGAACTCGTGTGCGGACACGGCCAGGTCCCAGCAGGTCTCGGTGAGGCCGAGCGCGGCACAGTGCTCCACCGCCGCGCGGATGCCGGCCCGCTCGCGCTCGAACCAATTCGGTGGTGACGCGTCCACCTCGGCGAGCACGCCGGGCACGGTGAATGGCCAGTCGGGGACTTCGCCGTGCACGATCTCGAAGTCGCCGCCGTACAGGCCCGCATGCGCCCGCCGGAGCAGGGTGAGCAGCGCCCGGTACACACGGCCGAACACGACGCCGGCGTCGTCAGCGTATTCCGCCAGCGCGAGCCGGCGGGCGTACTCCATGGTCAGGTCGTGGAAACGGTACCGCATCTGGGCCGGCACCAGCTCGATCATGAAACTCGCGGTGAGCTGTGACAGGGCCGCGTCAGCGTCCGTGCCCATCCCCGCCAGCAGGGCGTCTGCCGTCCATCGCCCGAATACCGTCAGCCCGGTCGACCCGAGCAGCCCGAGCCCGAGGAACAGCTGGCGTGCGCCTGCGTCCAGGCGCTCGAACCCGGCCCCGATGGTGCGCGCCACGCTGAGCTTGCGGTACTCGAACCCCTCGGGCCCCTGCCGGGCGAGGCGGTCCGCGAGATCGGCGGTCGGCCGCGGATGGTCGTGGACCCGCAGCGCCCCGGCGATGCGCAGGGCCAGCGGCAGGCCGCCGCACAGGCTGACGACCCGCCCGACCGCGTCCAGGTCGTCCTCCTGGCCCAGGCCGGCATCACGGACCACGCCGAGGAAGAGCTCGGTGGCGTCGGTGCGCCCCAGCGGCTCCAGCGGGGCCACGTGGTGAGCGCCATGCAGCTCGGGCAGCCGCTGGCGGGCCGTGACGAGCACCGCGCAATGCGGGTTAGCAGGCACAAGCTCGGCGACCTGGGATCCGCCCGCGGCGTCATCGAGCACCACGAGCACCCGCCGGCCTGCCAGCATGGTCCGGTAGGCCGCCAGCCGTTCCGCCTTCGCCTCCGGAACGCGGGACACGCCGAACGCGCGCAGGAACTGCGCAAGCACCTCGCTGGTATCGGCCGCGCCGCCGCGCAGCTCCATAAACAGCTGTCCGTCCGGATAGCGGTCGGCGCCGCCGTGCGCGGCGCGCAGCGCGAGCGCCGTCTTGCCGATCCCGCCGGGTCCGGATACCACCACCACGGGCGCCGTCTGACGGCGCTCACGGCTGAGCAGCCACACCACCTCGGCCTCCAGGTCGACGCGGCCGATCAGGTCCGCGGCCGGCGGCAGCTGCCGCGGCACGGCCACCGAGACCTGGACGGGCGTCCCGGCGCGCCGCTCGACCGCCGACTCGATGGCCTCCTCATCGCCCCTGACGATCGCGAAGTGCAGGGTCCGCAGCAGCACGTCCGGGTCGGCGGCGGTCTCCTCGGCCAGTGCCTCCTTGTAGCGCATGTAGGCCGCAGTCGCATCGGCCGGATGCCCGGACCGATAGGCGGCCAGCATCAGCTGCTCGCATAGCCGCCGGTCGGACGGATACCAGGCGGCCAGCCGGATCAGCTGGTCCAGGACGTGCTCGTGGTTGCCGCGCGCAAGCTCAAGCTCGAACAGCCGTACTGCGGCCCGCCGGTGCCGCTGCTCCAGCGCGATCCGCTCGAGCCGGAACGCGTCGCTGGGCACGTTGGACAGCGGATGCGGACCGCGCCACAGATTCAGCGCCCGGTGCAGGCAGCTGATCTCGTCCTCGGTGCGGTGATCGGCCCCGGCCTCGTCGGCATCCCGGACCAGCCGATGGAACAGCAGGGAATCCACGTCCTCCTCGGCGACGCGTATCTCATACCCGAATCCCGGGTGAGTGAGCAGGTCCTCGCCCCAGCCGATGCCCTTGAGCAGGTCCCTGGCGTCCTTGATCCGCTTGTAGAGCTGCGCCTCGGACATCTCGTCGCCCCACGCCACGCGGATCAGCTCGGCCTTGGACATGCGCCGATTCGCGTTGATCAGCAGGGCAGCCAGCACGATCAGGGTGGGCCCGACCGGCAGCCTGATCGCATCGCCGTCGTGGCGGATCTCCAGATCGCCCAACAACGAATAGACCATCCCAATCACCCCCCCCAGGGTGCGTCAAGCTCAGTATGCGAGCTTTGTGCCACATAGGGAATGCCGACACCTGGAAGTGTCGCGGAAGCGCCCCGGTAGTTCTGCGTGCTGAACTGGCCGGCACACGAGCATATGCCGCCAAAACGGTAGGAGGTGATGACTATGCCGCAGCCCGCTAACCGTGCCAGCGGCGCGCAAGTGGCGCCTTCCGCCCGCTGCCACGGGCGCCTGGGCACGATCATCGACAGCGAACGTCGTGCATTAAGACCCATTGGCAGCAGCGCGCAGGAGGTAGCGGAGCGGACCGGCGACCTGCTCCGTGACCTGTTCGAGCTGCCGACCGTCCATATCTTCCAGGGCGTGCGCCCGACCGCCGCGGACGCGCCGCGCATCGCGCACGTGATCATCGCCGGGCGCCAGGTCGTCCTCGTCGAGTCGGTGGCCTGGCCGCCCGGCCGCTACGCCGCGACCGCGTCCGGCCGGATCTACTGCGACGGCACGTACACGGGGCAGTCCGTGCGTCCGCTGATGGACGCCGTCCGCCACTGGCGGGGCATCCTGCCGTCCGGCCATCGGGTCGGCGCACTGGTCGTCGTGCACCCGACCACCGCGGGCGACCTGGCCCTGCCCGCGTCGAGCACGCGCACCCTGGCCTGGGCGCACGCCGACGACGCCGTGCACGACATAAGGTCGCGCCTTTCCAGCGTCCGGCAGGCGATTAGCATGAAAGCAGTCGCGGCGCTGATCGCGGCGACGGCCGAGGACGAACGGTAGCTGACCTGCCGTACCCGCCCGCACCGATCCCCGGGAGTTGGCCATGGGCTTCTTTTCCAGGTTCCGGTCCCGCCGGTCCGCCACGATCGAGGAGGACCCGGATGAGGCGCCCAGCCTGCTCCGCTACCGGTACGAGGACCCTGCGCTCGCCGACATCGAGCGGGCCGCGGCCGCGGACATCGAGGCCGTGGAGCGGGACGACAAGTACTTCGGCGGGCAGGCGCCCGGTGACCCGGAGCACCCGGAGCACCCGGAGCACGAGCGCTAGCCGCAGCAACTAGCCGCTGGCCCGCGCCGCCGCCACGGTTCGGGCCAGCGGGACCCCCGCCACCGCGCCGAACGCCATCGCCGCCGCCAGCCAGGCAAGCGTCACCGCCACCGCGACCTGTCTGCGTGGCAGCCTTCGATTGCTCCCCGGGAGGCATAAACGCCGCCGTCTATGACAGCGTGTTGACCATGAGCGAGGGGATACAGAGCCCGGTCTTCGTCGGGCGGCGTGATGAGGTCGCGTCGCTCGTCGCACTGCTTGAGCGGGCCCGGGGCGGCGAGCCGGGGGTCGCGATCATCGCGGGGGAGGCGGGCGTGGGCAAGACGCGCCTGGCCGGGGAACTGTCCGGGTATGCGGCCGACGCCGGTTTCACCGTCCTGACCGGGCACTGCGTCGAGCTCGGCGCGGAGGGCCTGCCGCTGGCACCCCTCATCGACGCGCTGCGCACGCTCGCCAGGACCACGCCGGCCGACGAGCTCGCCGAGGTGCTCGGACCGGCGAGGCGCGGCCTCGGTCGGCTGCTGCCCGAGCTCGACCCGCAGGCGGTTCCCGCCCAGGACCCTGGTACCGAGTCGGCCGGGATCCAGATGGCGCAGCTGTTCGAGCTTGTCCTGGGCCTGCTGGGCAGGCTCAGCGCCCGGCGGCCGCTGATGCTGGTCCTGGAGGACCTGCACTGGGCCGACCAGTCCACCAGGGAACTGGTCGCGTTCCTTGTCAGATCGCTGCGCGGGGTCAGGGTCCTACTGCTGGCCACCTATCGGTCCGACGAACTGAACCGGCGGCATCCGCTGCGGCCACTGGTCACCAGCTGGGAACGGTCGCGCTCGGTGGAACATCTGGAGCTACACCGGTTCGACCGCGCCGAGGTCGCAGCTCAGCTGGGCGCGATCCTGGCCGCCGAACCCGCCGCCGGGCTCGTGGACCTAGTATTCGATCGGTCCGGTGGCAATGCCTTCCTGGTGGAGGAGGTCGTCGGCGTGGTCCGTGGCGGCGGTGACCCGGCCGATCTTCCCCCGTCGCTGCGAGATGTGCTGCTGAGCCGGGTGGACTCGCTGAGCCCTGGAGCGCAGCGGCTGCTGCGGACCGCCGCGGTGGCGGGCCGGAGCGTTCCGGAGGGCCTACTCGCCGAGATCGCCGGCGTCGGCGAGGCGGACTTCTACGCCGGGCTGCGCGAGGCCGTCGAGAGCCACCTGCTTGTGGTCGACCACAGCGACCGCGGCTACGCGTTCCGGCACGCGCTCACCAGGGACGCGGTCTACGAGGACATGTTGCCAGGCGAGCGGGGCGGCCTGCATGCCGCCTACGGCGAGGCGCTCACCCGCGATCCAGGGCTGGCCGGCGACGACGCCGCGCTGCCCGCCGCGCTGGCTCATCACTGGTACGCGGCGCTCGACCTGCCGCGCGCCCTGCCCGCCTCGATTGCCGCAGCCCAGCACGCGCTGGCCTCGTTCGCCCCGGCCGAGGCCCAGCGCCACCTGGAGCGCGCGCTCGAGGTCTGGCCCAGGGTGGCCGACGCCGAGCAGCGCACCGGCATGGACTTGGCCGAGGTGGCCAGCCTGGCCGGCGAGGCCGCCTACGATGCCGGCGCCATCGACCGCTCACTGTCCCTTTACGACCAGGCGCTGGCCGAACTCCCGGCCGAGGGCGACGCGGTGCGGCGCGCGCTCCTGCTCGACCATCGCGCGCAAGCGCTGCGGGATACCGGCCGGGAGACCGAGGCGGTCGCGGTCCTGACCGAAGCGCTCGCCCTGCTGCCCGCAGACCAGGTGACCAAGGCGCACGCGGTCGTCCTCGCCTCGCTGGCCTCCGCCGTGTGGCGCGCCAACGACACGGCCACCACGATGAGCCTGGCCCCGCGCGCGGTGCGGGCCGCCCGCGAGGCGGGCGCGGCGCAGCAGGAAGCCGAGGCATCCATCACCCTCGGCTCGGTACGCAGCTACCTGAGCGCGGCCGACGATGGCCTGGAGGACCTGCGGGCCGGCCTGGCCCTGGCGATGGACATCGGCGCCCACGTCAGCGCGCTGCGCGGCTACGTGAACCTCTCTGACGTGCTGGAGTTCGTCGGCCGGCACGAGGAGGCAGTCCAGGTGGCCCGCGAAGGGATCGCGCTGGCCGACCGGGTCGGGCTGGCCCGGAC
>JBOHCG010000045.1:0-24754 GCA_050698735.1 Streptosporangiaceae bacterium
CAGTGCCGGCTGACTCAGTGCCGGCTGACTCAGTGCCGGCTGACTCAGTGCCGGCTGACTCAGTGCCGGCTGACTCAGTGCCGGCTGACTCAGTGCCGGCTGACTCAGTGCCGGCTGACCAAGTGCCGGCTGACCAAGTGCTGGCTGACTCGGCGGGCTCGGGCTGGCCCGCTTCGCCGCGGTCGGAGGTCACGGGGAATACGGTAGCAGCCTTTGACGCTATACCCTCATATTGAGGTAACCTCATCAAAGAGCCACCTCACCAAAGCGTCACACTCATTAGGAACCGCCTCTTGGCATCACCCCACGCCAACCGGGATAAGCCCGGCCGGGACCGCGGCCCCAGGACAGTCACCGCCGCGGAAAAGGCGCAGGCACGCGAGGTGTCGCTGCGCCGCATCGGGCGGCTGTTCCGCCCCTACCGCTGGCAGCTCGCCGTGGTCACCGCGATCATCGCGGTCTCCTCGCTGGTCGGGCTGGCCTCGCCGTTCCTGCTCCGCGCGGTCATCGACACCGCCCTGCCGGGCCGGAACCTGCGGCTACTCGTCTGGCTGGTCATCGGGATGGTCGCTGTCGCGGCCGTAACCTCCGGACTGAGCGTCATCCAGACCTGGATCAGCACCAAGGTCGGCCAGCACGTCATGCACGGGCTGCGCACCAGCGTCTTCACCCACCTGCAGCGGCAGTCGATCGCGTTCTTCACCCGCACCCGCACGGGCGAGGTGCAGTCCCGCATCCAGAACGACATCGGCGGCATGGAATCGGTCGTGACCTCGACCGCGACCTCGATCGCCTCGAACCTCACCACCGCGGTGGGCAGCGTCGTCGCCATGGTCGCCCTGTCCTGGCGGCTGTCGCTCATCTCGCTCGTGGTCATGCCGCCGGCCATCTTCGCCACGCGCAAGGTCGCCAGGATGCGCCGCGCCATCACCACACAGCAGCAGCGCGAACTCGCCGACCTCAACGTGACCATCGAGGAAGGACTGTCGATCAACGGCGTCCAGCTGGCCAAGACGATGGGCACCGGCCCGTCGCTGGTCCGGCGGTTCACCGAGTCCTCGGCCCGCCTGATCGACCTGGAGCTCCGCTCCCAGCTGGCCGGGCGCTGGCGGATGGCCTCGCTGACCATCATCTTCGCCGCGATTCCCGCCATCATCTACCTCGCCGCGGGCCTGCCGGTCAGCGCACGCACCGTCAGCATCGGCACCCTGATCGCCTTCACCACCCTGCAGAACAGCCTGTTCCGGCCGATTACCGGCCTGCTCGGCACCAGCGTCTCGGTGATCAGCTCGCTGGCCCTGTTCGCGCGGATCTTCGAATACCTGGACCTGCCGGTCGAGGTCGACGAGCCTGCCCACCCGGCCGACATCGACCCGGCCCAGGTCACCGGGCACGTCACCTTCGAGAACGTCGACTTCACCTACCCTGGCGCCGACCGCCTCGCCCTGGACGGCGTCGACCTGGACATCCCGGCAGGCAGCACGCTCGCCCTTGTCGGCGAGACCGGCTCAGGCAAAACCACCCTCGGCTCGCTGGTCGCCAGGCTGTACGACCCGACGAGCGGCGCCGTCCGCATCGACGGCACCGACATCCGCGACATGCGGCTGGCCGACCTCGCCGCCATCGTCGGCGTGGTCAGCCAGGAGACCTACCTTCTGCACACCACCGTGCGGGAGAACCTGCGCTACGCAATGCCCACCGCCACCGACGCCGAGATCGAGGACGCCGCCCGGGCGGCGCAGATCCACGACCTGATCGCCAGCCTGCCCGACGGCTACGACACCATGGTCGGATCCCGCGGTCACCGCTTCTCCGGCGGTGAGAAGCAGCGCATCGCCATCGCCAGGACGCTGCTGCGCGACCCGCGCGTGCTCGTCCTCGACGAGGCGACCAGCGCCCTGGACACCGAAACCGAACGGGCCGTCCAGCAGGCGTTCGACACGCTGGCCCAAGGCCGCACCACCATCACCATCGCGCACCGGCTGTCCACCGTCCGCAACGCGGACCAGATCGTGGTGCTCGACCACGGCCGCATCATCGAGGCCGGCGACCACACCAGCCTGCTGGCCGGCCACGGCCGCTACGCCGAGCTGGCCGCATAGATCGTGGCGCGGCGATCCTCCGGATAGCGTGGGGGATATGGCCGGGATCGAAGAGCTCGCACGGGACCGGCTCGGCTTCGAGCGGCTTCGCCCCGGACAGGAACGTGCGGTCCAGGCGCTGGCCGACGGCCGCGACTCGACCACGTTCGTCTTCCTCTCCCCGGAGTAGCTGGCCAACGAGAAGACCCGCCAGACGCTGCGGCGGGCGGCGCCGGGCCTGATCGCCGTCGACGAGGCGCACTTTGACCCGCCGCCCTCGCTGGACGCGTACTACCAGGAGTTCGGCCCGGCCGGCCGGGATGACAAAGCCTCCCACGCGCGGCTGATTTACCGATACGAGGACTTCGAGATGGCTCGCCACCTGACCGCGCGCGGGATCTCCGGCGCGGCGGTGTCGCAGGCCGCGGCCGCGCTGGCGGCGTCGGAGGCGGAGACGCAGCGCGAGGACGAGGTGGAGCGCACCCGGCTGGCGATGATGCGCCGCTACGCCGAGCACACCGGGTGCCGGCGCTCGTTCCTGCTGACCTACTTCGGGCAGGACTGACCTACTTCGGGCAGGACTACCCAGGCCCCTGCGCGAACTGCGACAACGACCTGGAACCCGCCCAGCCCGCGACCGGTGCCGTCCCGTTCGCCGTCGGCTCTCGCGTGCTGAGCGAACGCTGGGGAGAGGGCACCGTGCAGCGCTACGACGGCGACCACGTCACCGTGCTGTTCGACGAACACGGCTACCGTGAGCTGTTCGTGCCCGTGGTGATCGAACGAGCCCTGCTGCGGCCCGCGTAGCGCCGCCCCGCTCAGCCGAAGGTGAACGAGTAGGCGGCCAGTCCCGGTGAGAGCTTGATAGTCACGAGGGCGCTGCGCGCGGGCTGCTCGGTGGCGACGGTGTAGATGTCGGGTGCGCCGGAGACGCGGATGACCGTGCTCTTGCCGCCGGCAGAGACGGTGAGCGTGCCGGTTCCTCCGACGTCGAGATAGACGTAGGAGGCGTGGAAGGCGAGCGAGACCACGGCGCCCTGGCCAGCGGTGATCGCCTGCTGGCCGATGGTCCAGTTCCCCGCGAGGGCGAAGGCGTTCACCGGGAGGGTGGCCGGCGGCGTGAACTGGCCGGTCATGTAGGTAGGACCGCCGTCGTACCCCTGCTCGCGCTCGGCACCGAGATAGGTCTCCGGCGTCTGCTGCGGGTCATCGGGGGTTAGGTCGGGGACCTCGGTCGCCTTCGGCAGGGTGATCCCGGGGTGCGCGGCCTGGAGCAGTTGCCTGATCAGCTGCTCCTCGAAGGTGTAGTCGCCTTCCCCGATGGAGATGTGCCGGATCTTGCCGCTGGCGTCGATGAGGTACGCCGCCGGCCAGGACTGGTTCTCGTAGGCGTCCCAGGTGGCGTAGGAGTTGTCGAGCGCGACGGGGAAGGTCAGGCCGAGCCGCCGAACGCCGGCCGCGACGTTGGACGGCACGTGCTCGAAGGCGTACTCGGGTGTGTGCACGCCGACGACCTCGAACCCGTCGGCGGCGTAGTCCTTGGCCCAGGCCTCAACGTGCGGAAGCTCGCGCTGGCAGTTGATGCAGGAGTAGGCCCAGAAGTCGACGAGGACGACCTTGCCCCGCAGCGAGGCCAGGCTCACCGGCTTGCCGCCGGGAGTGTTCAGCCACTGCTGGATGCCTTTGAACGCGGGCGCGGGCCCGCACTGCTCGAGCCCGGATCCGCCGTTAAGCGCCGCCGTCTGGCAGGCCTGCAGCGACGCGCCGCCGCTGCTGCCCTGTGCCCCCGCGGCGCCCTTCTCCAGGGAGTTGCCCACGCCTTGCGTGTAGTTCGGGATAATTCGCTGGACGAGGTCGGTCACGTTGAACGTCAGCGCGACGGCCAGCACGATCATCACCGTGCCGCTGACCGCGCGGAAGGCGCCTTGATGGCGCCGGAAGGCCCCGATCCGCTGGGTCATGCCGCGGCCGGCCAGCGCGAATACGAGCAGCGGGATCGCGGTGCCGACCGCGAAGCCCAGCGTGAGGCCGATCGTGCGCAGGCCGATGTGGCCGGTCGCGCCGGCCACGGTGATGGCGGCGAGTACCGGCCCGGCGCACGGCACGAAGACCGCGCCGAGGGCGATGCCGAGCAGGAAGCCGTTGCGCCCGGTGCCGACGGCGCGCTGGGGGAAGCGGTAGAAGGGCCGCTCGATCAGGTGCCCGAGCGGCGGCACAAGCAGCGCGAGCCCGACAAGCACCAGCAGGGCAAGCCCCAGCCAGCGGATGGCGTCGTCCGGCAGGTGCAGGCTGGCCAGGATGAGCGTGCCGAAGAGGGTAAAGACCGCGAAGCTCAGCATCAGGCCGAGGACGACACGGTAGGGCCGCCGCCGCGCCGACTCCGCGTCCGTCCCCGCGCCGCCGCCGCCGAGCAGGACGACGGGAAGCACCGGCAGGACACACGGGGACAGCCCCGTGATGATCCCGCCGACCAGGCCGATCAGCACCAGCGTCACGCCGCAACCTCCCGCTGAGGCCAGGCCAGGGTCATTCCTAAAGGTAGTCGCGCCGCGACTACTACTCCAAATGTGAGCGACCTGCCAGAAGTTTCCCGCATCCGCCCGGACGACGCCACGCCGGGTCACGCCCCGATCTAGCCGGGCAGGAGCGTGGTCTCGTGGCGACGACGCGCCAACCCAACCAGTCGGCCGGCGATCCGGGACCGACGGTGTTCGTCCTGTTCGGGGCGACCGGGGACCTGGCCAGGCGGATGGTGCTGCCCGCCTTCTACCGGCTCGCGGCCGAGGGGCTGCTCCCGAAGCAGTGGCGGCTGGTAGGCAACGGCCGCGGCGACGTCGCGCTCATCGCACCCGGGCGCTGGCTCCTCGGCCAGTAGCCAGCCGCAAGGCTGAAATCTCGTCTGACCGAACGGGCCGTGGCTAAGAGCCCGTGGTGCCGTTGCCTGCCGCGGGCGGCGCCAGCCGCCTCCACCCGGGGGTCAGTGAGGGCTAGCGTGGAAGTGCCACCACTTCCCGTTCGGAATAATTATTTTTGAATTTGCCGAACGGACGGTGGTTCTTGCGCACCCTACGGCTACTGGAGCCCGGTGCGGACGGACGTGATGCGCTGGGTGTTGAAGCCGAGCCAGTGCATCCGGCCGATGTAGCGCGCGTGCTCGACCTTGAGGCAGCGGTCCATGATCACGGTCACGCCGCCGTCCTCGGCGATCCGCGCACCGTCGGCGTTGATCACGCCGAACTGGCACCACAGGCACCCGGCGTGGATCGCCACGGCGTCCCGCGCGATGCCCGGCAGCGCGTCGGGCGCGCGGAAGACGTTCACGATGTCCACCGGCTCGGGCACGTCGAGCAGGCTGGGGTAGCACTTCTGGCCGAGGATCTCGGTCTCGCGCGGGTTCACCGGGATCACCCGGTAGCCGTGCCGCCTGAGGTAGTAGCCGACGAAGTAGCTGGCCCGCAGCTCGTTGTTCGACAGCCCCACGATCGCGATCGTCTTCGCGTTGTGCAGCACGCGCTGGATCGTCAGCGGGTCCTGGTACCTGGTCAGGTCGCTCATGCTCTGCTCACCCGCTCGCCTGCAGACCGAGGCTCGCTCATGCTTTCACTGCCTTCTTTCCCGCAGTCGCTGCGACGAGCGCGAAGCCCTGCTGCAGGTCCCAGATCAGGTCGTCGGCTGACTCGGTGCCGACCGACAGCCGCACCGTCCCCGGGCCGACGCGGGCCGCGCGAAGCTCGTCGTCGCCAAGCTGCCGGTGCGTCGTGCTGGCCGGGTGGATGATCAGGCTCTTCGCGTCGCCGACGTTCGCGAGGTGGGACCAGATCGACACGCCCCTGATCAGGTCCTGCCCGCCGTCCCTGCCGCCTGCGCAGTCGAAGGAGAACACCGCGCCGGCGCCGCGCGGCAGGTACTTCTCCACAAGCGGCCGGTGCCTGCTCGACGGCAGGCCGGGGTAGGTCACGTTCGACGCCAGCTCGTGAGACTCGAGGAACGCGGCGACCGCAAGCGCGTTCTCGACGTGGCGCTCCATCCGCAGCGACAGCGTCTCCAGCCCCTGCAGGAACAGGAAGGCGTTGAACGGCGACATCGCGGCGCCGAGATCGCGCAGGGTCTCGGCCCGGAGCTTCATCAGGTAGCCGTACGTGCCGAACGTCTCGTGGAACTGCAGGCCGTGGTAGGCGGGCGACGGCTCCGCGACCACGGGAAACCGCCCGTTGGACCAGTTGAACGTGCCGGCCTCGACGACGACGCCGCCGATGGAAGTGCCGTGGCCGCCGATGAACTTGGTCGCCGAGTGGATCACGATGTCGGCGCCCCATTCGATCGGGCGGCACAGGTACGGCGTCGCGAACGTGTTATCCGCGATCAGCGGGATGTCGCGCTCGTGCGCGATGGCCGCGACGGTCTCGATGTCCAGCACGTTGCCGGCCGGGTTGCCGATCGTCTCGCCGAAGAACGCCTTGGTGTTAGCGCGGACCGCCTGCCGCCACGCGTTCGGATCGTCCGGATCGACCCACGTCAGCTCGACGTTCATCTTGCGCAGCACGTGCTTGAACTGGTTCACGGTGCCGCCGTAGAGCGCCGAGGACGAGACGACGTGGTCGCCCGGCTCCAGCAGCGTGAAGAGCGCGGCGGCCTGCGCGGCGAGCCCGCTGGCGAACGCGACCCCGCCGGCGCCGCCCTCCAGGTTCGCCACGCGCTCCTCGAACACCGCGACGGTCGGGTTCATGATCCGCGAGTACGTGTTCCCGTATTCCTGCAGGTTGAAGTACGCCGCCGCGGACTCCGGGTCCTCGAACACGTAGCTGGTCGTCTGGAAGATCGGCACCGCGCGTGCCCCCGTGTTCGGGTCGGGGCGCTGCCCGGCGTGCAACTGCCTGGTCTCGAACCCGAACGCGCGGTCTTGCTCGGTACGCGGGCCATTGTCGGTCATGAGGGCTTCTTCCTCGACGTCATCCGTGGATCTCGCCGTCGGCCAGGCTCATTCGCCCTCCTGGCCTCCGGCCAGGAACCGGCGGATGATGGGGGTCTGCCGCGCTTCCTCGAGCAGGAAGCAGTCGTGGCCGTAGGGCGCCTCGATCACATGGCACTCTACCGGTCTGCCCAGCGCGCCCAGCGCGCCTGCGATCTCCCGCGACGCGGACGGCGGGTACAGCCAGTCGGAGCTGAACGCGATCAGCAGCGACCGCGTTCTGGCGCAGACGCCGTCAAATGCCCGCTCGAGCGAGCCGCCGCCGTACTGCCTGGCGAGATCGAAATAGGTCAGCGCGCGCGACATATACAGATAGGTGTTGGCGTCGAAGCGCCTGATGAACGAGCCGGCCTGATGCCGCAGGTAGTTCTCGACCTGGAATTCCGGCTCGGTGATCGTGTAGCGGATGTCGTCGGCGAACTGCAGCCGCCGGCCGAACTTATCCTCCAGCGCCGCCGCGGACAGGTACGTGATGTGCCCGACCATCCGCGCCACGCCCATGCCGGCGCCCGGGGCGCTGCCCGTGCCGTAGTAGCGGCCGCCCTGCCAGGCCGGGTCGCCCATGATCGACTCGCGCGCGATCGCGTTCCAGGCCACGCCCTGCGGGTGCAGCGCGTGCGTGCTGGCGATCGCCACGATGGAATCGACCTGATCGGGATACAGGATCGCCCATTCGAAGGCCTGCATCCCGCCGAGCGAGCCGCCGGCCACCGCCGCGAGTCGCTCGATGCCGAGGGCGTCAAGGAACGCGCGTTCGGTCCGCACCATGTCCGCGACGGTGATCACGGGGAAGTCCGGCCCGTACGGCCTGCCGGTCGCCGGGTCGGCCGACGAAGGCCCCGTCGTGCCGCGGCAGCCGCCGAGCAGGTTGGTAGAGACGACGTAGAAGCGGTCGGTGTCGAAGGCCTTGCCGGGGCCGATCATCCCGTCCCACCAGCCCAGGCCCTTGCCGGCCGTGCCGTCGCGATCCTCGGCGGCGAATCCGTCGCGCGTCCCGGCCTCGGGTGGCGTCGTCGCGAAGCCCGCGGCGTGGGCGTCGCCGCTGAGCGCGTGGCACACCAGGATGACGTTGTCACGCTCGGGTGAGAGGGTGCCGTAGGTCTCGTAGGCCACGCGGACCGGGTGCAGATCTTTTCCGCAGTCGAGGCGCACCGGCTCCGGCAGGTCCAGGTACTTCGTTTCGACCGTACCGACCGAACCGGCCGCGAGAGTTGACGCTGGCTCAGCCATGAGGGCTATCCTAGCTGGTCACGGCGGGTATATTGTCATGTATCTCCATCGGTAATATTGGAAGTATTCAAGAGGGGTATCAGGCGACATGACCACTGTCACCAACGGAGTCAACGTGCAGGCGCTGCTGGACGCGCGCGAGGTGCTGAAGGGCGCGCCCGAGGCCGCGCAGTTCACCTGGCGGGCGTCTGCCAGGTGGCAGCACGGCGTGCACAGCCAGGTCAAGGTGCAGAGCTACTACGGCCTCGGCGAGGAGCACGACCACAAGGATGAGTCGGTGTTCGAAGCCGACCACCCCGACGTCTTCGCCGCGACCGACAACGGCATCACCCCGATCGAGTACCTCCTCGTCGGCCTGGCCAGCTGCCTGACCGCGGGTGTGGCGTCCGTCGCGGAGAACCGCGGCATCAAGCTGAACTCGGTCGAGTCCACGGTCGAGGGCGCGCACGACATCCGCGGCATCCTCGGTGCAGACAGCGACGTCCGCAACGGCTACAACGACATCAAGGTGACCTTCAACATCGACGCGGACGCGTCGAGGGAGGACATCGAGGCGCTGGTGGCGCAGTCCCAGAAGCGTTCCGCCGTGTTCGACGCGCTCACGAACCCGACGAACGTCACCGTCGAAGTCGCTTGAGCGGTGAGCGCGCGACCGCTGTCGTCATCGGCGCGGGGCACGCGGGCCTCGCCGCGAGTTATTTCCTTAGCAGTCACGCGATCGACCACGTCGTGCTCGAGCGCGGCGAGGTGGCGAACTCCTGGCGGACCGAGCGCTGGGATTCGCTGCGGCTGCTCACGCCCAGCTGGCAAAGCCGCCTGCCGGGCCTTCGCTACGAAGGCCCGGACCCCGACGGCTACATGACCGTGCCGGAGGTGACCGAGTTCATCGAGCACTTCGCCATGGCCTCGCGCGCACCGGTGTGGACCGGAACGAACGTCACGTCTGTTCGGCACGACGGCGACGGATATCGCGTGACCACGAGCCACGGGGAGATTGCCTGCCGGGCGGTGGTCATCGCGAGCGGCGCCTGCAACCGGCCCTCGGTGCCGGTTTTCGCGGATTCGGTGCCCGCATCCGTCGAGCAGCTGACGCCGTTCGACTACCGCGACCCCGCCAAGCTCCCCGACGGCGGCGTGCTGGTCGTGGGCGCGTCGGCGACCGGCGTGCAGCTGGCAGGCGAGATCCAGCGGTCGGGCCGGCCGGTGACCCTCTCGGTGGGGGAGCACGTGCGGCTGCCGCGCACGTACCGCGGCCGCGACGTGCTGTGGTGGATGGACGCGTCGGGCGTGTGGGACCAGCGGTACGACGAGGTAGAGGATCTCACCCGGGCCCGGCGGCTGCCCTCGCCTCAGCTCGTCGGGACACCCGAGCGCGCGACGCTAGATCTGGGCGCGCTCGCCTCGATCGGCGTCGAGATGGTCGGCCGCTGGGCGGCCGTCCGCGACGGCCGGGCGCTATTCTCCGGCGGCCTGCGCAACATGTTCTCGCTCGCGGACCTGAAGATGGGCCGGCTGCTTGAGACGTTCGACGAGTGGGCCATCCAGGCCGGGCGTGACGGCGAGGTCGGACCCGCGGAGCGCTTCGAGCCGACGGGCGTGCCCGCCGCGCCGCGGTTGCAGCTTGACCTGCGCAGCGGCGAGATCGGCGCGATCGTGTGGGCGACCGGTTTCCGGCCCGACTACGGCTGGCTCGACGTGCCCGTGGTGGACGCGAAGGGCCAGCTGCGGCACGACGGCGGGGTGATCGACAGCCCGGGCCTTTACGCGCTGGGCCTGCCCGTGCTGCGGCGGCGCAGGTCCACGTTCATCTGCGGCATCGAGGACGACGCGCGCGCGGTGATCGACCACCTCGCCAGGTACCTGGTCACCCGCGGGTGATCAAGCGCGGCTCGCGGGGTCGGTGAAGATGCCGTCTTCTTGCTGAGGGGCGACCGAGCCGTATTGCGGCGTCCCTGCTGGCCGGTAGATGTGGGCGACGACGCCGCGGCTGGTGGTCTTGGTGTCGATGAGCTCCAGGGCGGCCGGGATGGTCCCGTCGGCGAACAGGCGCTTGCCGCTGCCCAGCACGACGGGGTGGATGACCAGGCGGTACTCGTCGACCAGATCGTGCTTCATCAGCGTCCGGATCAGTTCTGCGCTGCCGTGGACCTGCAGTTCGCCGCCGGGCTGGCGCTTCAGCGCTGCCACCTCCGCGGCGACGTCGCCCCGCAGCAGGACCAAGTTGTTCCACGTCACCCGGTCCAGGCGAAGGGATCGCAGGCGATGATTCGCTTCAGGTCTTGACGGCCATCGTGATCCGGGGCGAGTCGGCCGGGTTAAGCCAGCGCAGGACCTCAAGGAGTTCGCCCACCGGCAGCGTCACGCAGCCAGCCGTCGGCGTCCCGATGTTGATGTGCAGGAAGATCGCGCTGCCGAGGCCGGGTGTGCGGGCCGTGTTGTAGGCGATGACCGCGCCGTAGTCGTAGGCGCTGACGTCCATCGGCTCGGGATCGGCGCCCGGGCTGGCCTGCAGGGCGTTAACCCACAGGTTGTACCGCGGGCTGGCTGGGTCATCGTCCCAGAAGTCGTAGGCGTGGATCCTGCGGTACGCGAAATGCACCCCAGGGTCTGGGTCCACACCGAAGAAGAAACCGAAACCAAAGGTTCCGGATGGGGTCCGCCCGTCGCCCTCCCGCTTGGCGCCCGGCCGAGCCATCCCGTTGCGCCCGATCCACGCGGTCCATGGCCCGAACACCCGGCGCCATTGCCCGCCCACCCGGCGATATGCGGTGAGCTCCGCGCGCGTCGCCCGGTAGGACGCCGCGATCACCGTGACAAGCTGGCTGCCGGCCTGCCTAGCGGCGGTCATGGCCGCCGGACGCGCGGATGGCGCGCCCGCGGACGGCTCGACCGAAGAAGACGAGACTGCGGAGGATGACGAGACTGCGGCGGGCGCGGCCGCGGCGCACCCGCAGCCGCATAGGACGGCCAGGCCGACCACGCCCGCCCGGATCCGCACGCCGTCCCACCTCCACCTCGCGGTGCCCAGCCGGGCACCCTCGCGCGTCGCCACCGAACACGCTACTGCTCGTTCTGCGGGCTTTGCCGGACCTCGAGCAGTTCGAGTCCGAGTTCTTCGATCCGGGCCAGCGCGCCATGCAGGGCGCCGCGCTCACCCTCACCGAAGCGCTGCTGCCGCGCTGGCGGCGCGCCGCCGCCGACGGCCATGCCGACGATCGGCGGGGAGCTCATCCGCCTGTTCGGGCTGACCGAGCTGGAGGCGGTCGACGTGGTCGCGACCACGACCAGCCTGGCCGGAGCGCTGTGGCAGATGGCGACTCCGGGCCCGGAGGCCAGTAGCCCGAAGAGCCATGGCCGACCGGGCCCGCGCCATCATCGCCATCTAACCCCGCACGCCCAGCCAGGTAAGGAGAGGACCCCGATGAGCGCGCATGTCACAGCATGTGCGCGAGCGCGGCTTAGGCGGTGAAGCGTGACAGACCGGCCAGCACCCCAAAGTAGGAGTAGTGTGCGTGTCACTGGGTGGGAGCCCGGGGCCCGCGGTTCGGATGATGGGCCCGGTCACCTGGGGCAAACCGTGAATAGTCCGTCGTCACGTCTAACCAGGGTCAGGCCACATGCAACCGGACATTGACGCTCAGTTGGCTGGTTCTTTCGAGGACGCCCCGCCGCGTGACTTCGTGACGGTGATGCGGGGGTATGACCGTCAGCAGGTCGACGAGCACATCAGGCAGGTCGAGGCCGAAGTGCAGCTGCACCGCGAGCAAGCCGATGCCATGCAGCGGGAGCTGTCCGAAGCCCGCCGTCAGGTCCATGAACAGGAGCGCCCCACCTATTCCGGCCTCGGGACCCGCATCGAGCAGCTGCTGCGGCTTGCCGAGGAGCAGGCCACCGAGCTTGTCCAGGAGGCGAGGTCGGAAGCCGGCCAGATCAATGCCGCGGCCAAGGCCGATGTGGCCGAGCTGCGGGCTGGCGCCGGAAATGAGGCCGCTGGGTTGCGCTCGGATGCCAAGCGCGAGACCGACGACCTGCGCGAGGCGGCCGAGCGCGAGGCCGACTCGGTCAGGACCACCGTAAGGCGCGAGGCCGACGAGCTGACCTCGACCACGGAGCGCGAGGTCGCCCAGCTCCGTGCCCTGGCGGGCCATGAGGTCACGGAGAAGCAGGCCGTGGCCGAGCGCGACATCGCCAAGCTGCGCACCGGCACCGAGCGCGAGGTTGCCCAGCTGAAGGCGACCGCCAAGCGGGACCGCGACGAGATCCTCACCACCGCCAAGCGGCAGGCCGACGAGATGCGCAGCCGGGCGCAGCGGATCCTGGAGGAGAGCGAGGCCCAGCGCGCCCAGGCCGAGGCCGAGTTCGAGATCCAGGTCGCGGCGCGCCGTGAAGAAGGCGAGCGCCAGGAGGCCGAGCGGCTGGCCGCCGCTCAGTCCGCGACGCAGAAGCTCGTGTCCGAGGCCGAGCAGCGGGCCTCCACCGCGGAGCAGCGCGTGGCCAAGGCCTCCGCGCAGGCCGACCAGACCCGCCGGGACGCCGACCAGCACTCCCGGCAGCTGGTCAGCAACGCCAAGAAGAACGCCGACCAGATCGCCGGACAGGCCAAGGCACAGGCCGACCAGCTGCTCGCCGAGGTCAAGGCCGATGCCGGCCGCCGCCGAGTCGCGGCCCAGCGCGAGGTCGATGACCTCTCCCGGCAACAGGACAGCATCGCCAGCCACCTCGCGCAGGTGCGCCAGTTGCTCGTCGGGCAGCTGTCCGGTGCGGATGCGGTGCAGGCGGCACAGGCGAAGCCCGCCATCGCCGCTGACCCGGGGCTCGCTGACGGCGCACGTGGCAACGGATCCGGCTAGCTGATACATGACTACCCGCAGATGGCGAGGTGGTGATGACATGTACACCGGAGAGCAACCGGGACAAGCGTGGCCTCGATCGCCGGAGGTCGATGCCCGGCCCGTGGTGCTCGTACTGGTCGAAGACACGATCGGCAGCCTCGCGTCCCTGCTCTTGGCCGCCGAGATCGCCGAAAGCCGGCAGGCCCGGCTCCACGTCGCCCACGCCGCCGCGCCGCGGATGTGGTGGGGCGGCGCGGCGGGCATGCCGGTCCCGACCGCCATGCTGGCCGAGGCGGACTGCGCTGCCGCCGACGAACTCAGGGACAGGGTCGGCAACGTGCTGGCCCTCGGGCCGCCGGTGGAGTGGGCCTTCACGTGGCGCAGGGGCGTCGTGCACGACATCGTGACGTGCCTGGTGAATGAGATCTCCCCGATCGCCGTGGTGGTCGGCGAACGGCGCAGGCCGCGGCTGTCACCGCGCCGGTCGATGGCCCGGTGGCTGATCGGCCGGCCCAACGTTCAGGCGGTTGTGGTCCCGGCCTGAGCGAGCGGCGTCCCGTCGATGGTGAGCGTGACCTCGACGTTGCCGCGGGGCCGCTCCCCTGGAGTACGCGCATCACCCTGCGTTCGGATATAGAGCGTTCGGATATAGATCCAAGCTTTCCCGAACGGACCGTGGTGACACGGTCCGGGCCGTGCGAAGTAGCGGGCTCGCCTCGACGCCGAGCGCGTCGAGCAGCTCTGCGAGCTGGCCGTCCAGGTCGAGACCGAGCGTGGCGATGGCCGGATGGGCGAAGCTGGCCAGTACCGTGCTCGGCTGGTCGACGGCGAGCCGGGTCCGGTCGTCGGTGTCGATGTAGATGAGCGTGCGCAGCGGCGCGTACAGCATGATCGCCGGGTCATGGCGGTAGATATGCTCCGCGATCGCCGGGTTGCCCATCAGGTAGCCCGTACACGGCCGCAGGTCGCCCTCTTCTGTCATCAGTGCCGTCATGTCCGCGCGCCAGTACAGGACGAATCCGTGCCGGCTGGTCATCTTCGTCGCCGGGACGATGTCGGGCCAGCGGGCGTGCCGTCCGTCGAACTCGCGAGGCCGCCTCGGATCCGCTGCAGGGACGACGGCCTCGAACCTGCTGAGAAACCTCTCGTAGGGCTGGCCCACGTCGAAGATCAGCCGGGTAGCCCGATGCGAAACGGACAGGTGTCCCGTGACGTCCCTTTCCGGCGTGCCGGGGCCGGGATAGCCGCTCTGTCTGGTGCTGCTCACTGCCATGTCAACGTAGTTTCGTCCCGGGCCGGGTGAGCCTGCATCACCCTTTCTGAGTGATTTCCGCTGGGTAGCGCCGCCGGCGCGGGACGGCGCCAACGTCGCGCTGATCGCCAAGACGGCCGATCCGCACCCGAAGCTGGAGGGGACGGTGTACACCGCCGCCGCGCAGATCGAGGCTGTGCAGGCCGAGGCGGGCGGCGGTCAGGCGCTGCCCGTGGTCGGCGACATCCGCGACGAGGCGCAGGTGGAGGGCGCCGTCGCGCTGGCCGTGGAGCGGTTCGGCGGGATCGACGTGTGCGTCAACAACGCCTCGGCGATCAACCTGTCCGGCACCGAGGCGCTGGAAGTCAAGCGGTATGACCTGATGCAGTCGATCAACACCCGCGGCACGTTCGTGGTCAGCCGGGCCTGCATCCCGCACCTGAAGCGGTCGGCGAACCCGCACATCCTGACCCTGTCCCCGCCGATCAGCCTGGAGCCGCGGTGGCTCGGCCCGCACATCGGGTACACGATCGCCAAGTACGGGATGACGCTCGCCGCGCTGGGGTTCGCCGCCGAGTTCGCCGCCGACGGCATCGCCTCCAACGCGCTGTGGCCGCGGACGCTGATCGCCACCGCGGCGGTGCAGAACCTGCTCGGCGGCGACGAGGCGATGGCCCGCGCCCGCCGGCCCGAGGTGTACGCCGACGCCGCCTACGCGGTGATCACCAAGCCCAGCCGGGAGTGTACCGGCAACGCGTTCCTGTGCGAGGACGTACTGGCCGCCGAGGGCGTGACCGACTTCGACCAGTACGCCTACCTGCCCGGCGCGCAGCCGCAGGTCGACCTCTTCGTCGACCATGCCTGAGTCTTCTGATATCAGAAAGCTGCCATTGCGGCCGTGTCAGGTAAGTGCGGACCGCCTGATGTCATCAACGCGGACCAGGATGACGCCGGTGAGCATGAGCGCGCCGCCGGTGAACTCGACAGCGGAAGGCATCTGGCCAAGCAGCAGCCATGCGTACAGCACCGCGAAGAAAACCTCGGCCATACCCGTGAACGAGGCGAGCTTGGCCCCGAGCCGGCGGGCCGCGGCGATCCCGGCGACATAGGCGACTACCGACGAGACAAGCGACAGTTCCAGCACCGGCACGATCCAGCTGAGGTGGCGGTGCAGAAGCCCGACATCGCCAGTACTCACGGTAATATGCACCACCCCGGCCCATCCGGCCACGGCAAGGAAGGCTGCGCCGGTGCACAACCCGGCCCACGCCATGACCAGCGGCGGCAGGACCTGCTCACCGGCCGCCGCCGAGAGCAGGAAGTAGGCCGCGAGGCTGACGGCCTCCAGCAGGCCCCACATGATCCCGTCCGGACTTACCCGCGATGCCCCGGCCAGGCCGGCCAGCAGCGCGAGCCCGGCGATCGTCGTCACCACGCCCGCCACCGTCAGCCACCCCGCTGGCTGACCGCGGACCATCCACAGCCACCCCACCACCAGCACCACGCCGAGGTACTCAAGCACCACCGCCAGGCTGATCGGTATCGACTCGATGGCGTAGAAGTAGGCCAGCTGGCCGCCGGCGATGGCGACCAGGCCAAAGATCATCACCCGGCCCGCCTCCCGGCGCAGCAGCGCCCACCGGCCACGCAAGGCCAGCACGGCAGGGACGGTGAGCAGGACCGCTGATCCGCCCAGCCGGGCTATCGCGGCTGCGGCCGGGCTCCATCCGGCGCTGATCAGCGCCGAGGCGAATATCCCGGACGTCCCGAAGGTCCCGGCCGACAGCACGGCCAGGGCAATGCCAGCGGCCGCCGGCACCGTGCGAACGTGCGCCACCAGACGAGACTACGGGTCCGGCCACAGAACCATCCTGGACAGTTAGGTAAGGCTAACCTAAGCTAGGTGGGTCGGACACCCCGGATCGCCGCGACGGTGGCGGAACTGATCGCCGACGGCGAGGCCGTCGGCCTGGACAGCGGCACCACGGTGACCGAGACGGCACGGGCGCTGGCCGGCCGGCGGCTGACGGTGATGCCGCTGTCGCTGCACGCGGCGATGGCGCTGGCCGGGTCGGCGTCGGTCCGGCTGCTGCTGCCGGGGGGTGAGGCCCGCCCGGGGGAGCTGGCCATGGTGGGCCCGCTGGCCCTGGCCGGCATCGCGGCGCTGCGCTTCGACACCGTCGTGCTGGGCTGCTGCGGAGTGTCGCCTGAAGGTCACGTGATGGCCCACGACCTGGGCGACGCCGCGGTCAAGCAGGCGCTGCTGGCCTCGGGGAGCCGCAGCGTGCTCGCCGTGGACGGCTCCAAGTTCGGACGCGAGGCGCTGGCAGTGGTCTGCGAGCTTGCCGCGGTCGACGTGCTCGTCACCGACGACACCGCCCCGGCGCAGGCAGTGGCCGCGCTGGAGGCCGCGGGGGTGCAGGTACACCGTGTCTGACCTCAAGGAACGCCCCGCCACGGCCGCGGGCAGCTCGGTGCGCTGGCCGCGGATCGCGGTTACCGCGGTGTTCGTCGTCCACGGGCTGCTGTTCGCGTCCTGGACCGCGCACATTCCCGGCGTCAAGGAACACCTCGGCCTGACCGACGGCACGCTCGGGTTCGCGCTGCTCGGCGCCCCGGTCGGGTCGGTGACCGCGATGATCGCCTTCGCCGCGATGCTGTGCGAGGGCGCTACCGCCGACTGGTCCGCCGTCTATCTGTCCGGCCCGCTGCATACTAGCGGTGTGGTCCCCGGCCTCGCCTACGCCGTGTTCTCCCTCGCGATGGTCACCGTACGGCGATCAGGCAACCGGCTGCTGACCCGCTTCCGCCCCGGCCGGTTGCTGCCCGCGCTGGCCGCGGTCGCGACGGCCGGATTCGCCGCGGCGCTGCTCATCGCCCAGCCGCCCGCTGCCCTCCTCGGCTTCGGCTGCCTCGGCATCGGACTGGCCTCCGTGATCCCGGCGGTGTTCAGCGCCGCCGGCCGGATACCCGGCCTGCCCCCCGGCACCGCCGTGGCCACCGCGTCAGCCTGCGGCTGGGCCGGATTCGTCTGCGGCCCCTCAGTCATCGGCCGATTGTCCGCATGGGCATCGCTGCCCGTCGCGCTGGGCTTGCTGCCGCTGCTCACCGCGTTCCTCATCGCCGGCACCCTCAGCTCACGCGCCCTGCGCGAGGGCCAGCCCCGTGCCCACGCCCAGTGCCTGCCGGCCAGATGATCCGCCGTCTGCTCGTCGACTACGGCGAGGTCATCAGCGCCCCGCTCGCGCAGAGCGCGATCACCGACCTGGCCGCGCTCGCCGGCCAGCCACGCACCGCAGTCCTCGACCGCTACTGGCGCCACCGGGCCGCGTACGACCTCGGCCTGCCGGCTGCCGAGTACTGGTCTGAGATCCTGGACCGCGACCTGAGCGGGGAACCCGAGGTCGTGGACCGGCTGACGAGCATCGACGTCCAAGGCTGGCTCCGGCTGAACCCTCTTACCCTGCGCACGCTCCTCGGCCACGCGCGCCGTACCGGCGCCAGGCTGGCACTGCTGTCCAACGCTCCCGAACCGATAGCCTCAGCCGTCGACCACTCCCACTGGTCGCGGCACTTCGACCACCGCTACTACAGCTGCCGCCTCGGTGCCGCCAAGCCCGACCCGCGGGCATTCCAGCTCGTGCTGGGCGACCTCGGCGCGCGACCGGACGAGGTGCTGTTCATCGATGACCGCGCCGAGAACACCCGCGCCGCCCGCGACCTCGGAATGCACACCGTCACCTTCACGTCCGCCAGCGCCCTGCACCGCAGCTTCATCGCAGGCACTGGACTGGACCCCAGTCCCTCTTGATGACCTCCATCCCGGACCCAAAGCTCTGGAACGGAGCCGCCATTGACCCTTTGAGCTGGCGGAATGTATGCAGGCGCGGGTCGCGCCTGTCATCATGCCGGGTTCGACCGGATACTCGGTGTGGCCGCGGGCCAGGCGGGGATCCGGAATGCCGCGAGCGCGCCGGGGGTGAGGTCGTGCTCCGCGGCGTCGACCACCCCGAGGTCGGCGCGAGTGTGCAGTTCCGCAGCTGTGACAAGCAGTTCTACCAGTGGTGTTCCTGAGGCGGCAGTTCTGGCGTCAGCCAGGCTGCGCAGTTCCGTGAGCAGATGCACTCGCTGGCGCCGCAGCACGGCGGCTGGCGCTGCTGGCCGGGATGCTGGTGGCGACCACGGCCTTCACCGTCCTGACGACCGTCATCCTGGGCGTGCTTGCGATCGCCGATGCCCTGCTGATCAGCATCACCGAACGGGCGCCGGAGCTCGCCACGATCCGCGCCTTCGGCTGGCCCGAGCGGGCGCTTCGCCGCATGGTGATCACCGAGGGCACGCTGACCGGCATCGCAGGCTCGGTCATCGGCGCCGTCATCGGACTGGCGGGCGCCGCGGTCTTCGCCGGGCAGCTCCCGCCGTTGCTGTACGCCGCGGCGGGCACCGCGGCCGCGGCCGGGGTGCTGGTGACCTGCGCGGCCGCGCTACTGCCCGCCCACCTGCTCCGCCGGCTGCCCGCCGCACAGCTACTCGCCCAGGAGTGAGCCATGAATCTATTGCGCCGGCGCCCCGGCCCCGGCCCCGGCCCCGACCGACCTCCCGGCTCCGATCCCGTCAGCGCCGCCGCCGGGCAGCACGCCGTCATCGAGCTCCGCGGCGTCAGCAAGCACTACGGAACAGGCAGCGGCCAGTCGGTGGCTGCCGCCGACGACGTCAGCTTCGCCATCTCCCGCGGCGGCCTCATCGCGCTGTCCGGCGCCTCGGGTTCCGGCAAGTCGACTCTGCTGCACCTGGTCGGCGCTATCGAGCGCCCGGACTCCGGCACGATCGTGAACGACGGCACCGAGGTCACCGCGCTGCACGGCGCGGCGCTTGCGGCTTACCGCCGAACGGTGGGGTTCGTGTTCCAGCGCTACAACCTGCTTCCCGCGCTAACCGCTCTGGACAACGTGATCGCGCCTGTGCTCCCGTACCGGACCGGCTGGGACAAGGCCGCTCGCGGCAGGCAGCTCCTGGAGGCGGTCGGCCTCGGCGGGCGGGAGCGGTCGCTGCCGTCACGGATGTCCGGCGGCGAACAGCAACGGGTCGCCATCGCCCGGGCCCTGATCAACAGCCCGCATCTGCTGCTCGCCGACGAGCCGACGGGCAACCTAGACTCCCGCAGCGCCACCGGAGTCCTCGACCTGCTAGCCAGGGTGCGCGAGGACAACCAGATGACGGTCATCATCGCCACCCATGACCCGCAGATCGCCGCCCGCTGCGACCGGCTGATCAGGCTCAGGGACGGCGCCGTCACCGACGACCTCGAGATCGCCGACGGCTATCCCGTCGATGAGACAATCCGAAGAGCCGGCCAGCTCGGCTGAACGGCGCCGGCCAGCGGATACGGGGCGTCGTAGCCCAGTCCACGATCACGTCGGATTCCGCGCCGCGGGTGACGATCTGAGGGTTGCTCGGTCGTCATCTCGGTGCAGCTGTCGCGATCGGCGCGACACTGGGGATGGGAGGCAACGACGATGCGTTACGCACTGCTGATGCACTACCGGGAGCCCGCCGAGGGCGAGATCAGCGAGGAGGCGATCACGGAGGCCAAGGAGGCGTTCGATGCCTACGGCCGCGCGCTGGAGTCCGCCGGTGTGCTGCTGTTGGCTGACGTGCTCCAGCCGTCGGCCGCGACGACGACCGTGACCTGCAGGGAAGGCGGGTTGCGGGTACAGGACGGGCCGTTCGCCGAGACGAAGGAGGCGCTGGCAGGCATCTTCGTGCTCGAGGTACCGGACCTTGACGCGGCCATCGGCTGGGCCGAGAAGTGTCCCGGCGCCCAGTGGGGCTTTATAGAGCTGCGTCCGACCGCGACCGCCTTCGTCGACGGCGCGTGGACACGCTGACATCCTCCGGCGGCACCGGATGGGAAGCCGGCACCGGATGGGAAGCCGGCACCGGCCAGGATGAGCCGGGGCCGGCCGTCCGCTCCGCAAGCGTGGCGGCCCGGGACAGCTATGGGCGGCTGCTCGCCCTGCTGGCCGCCGCCACGAGCGACCTCGCCGCGGCGGAGGACGCGCTGGCCGACGCGTTCGAGCGGGCACTGCGGACGTGGCCGTCGCAGGGGGTGCCAGGCAACCCGGGCGCGTGGCTGCTGACCGTCGCCCGCAACCGGCTGCGGGACGAGTGGAAGTCAGCGCGGGTACAGCGAGCCGTCCCGCTGGAGGACGGCTATGACGCGCTGGCCCGCATCGACGACATCGATGTCGACGTCGACGTCGACTCGATCCCAGACTGTCGGCTTGAGCTGATGCTGGTGTGCGCGCACCCGGCGATCGAACGCGCCGTGCACACGCCTCTCATGCTCAACACGGTGCTCGGCTTCACCGCTGAGCAGGTCGGGCGGGCCTTCTCCATACCGTCGTCGACGATGGCGACGCGCCTGGTCCGGGCGAAGAAGCGCATCAAGGCGGCGGGCATCCCCTTCCGCATTCCGGACCGGGCGGACCTGCCGGCCCGAATGGCCGCGGTCCTTGAGGCGGTCTACGGCGCCTACGTCATCGACTGGGCAACCGGGCCGCAGGACCGGCGCCCGCCCTCGGAGGCGCTGCCCTCGGAGGCGCTGCACCTGGCCGAAGTGCTCGCCACGCTCGTTCCCGGCGACCCGGAGGCCCGGGGGCTCGCGGCCTTGATCGAGCTCTCGGCGGCACGCGCGCCGGCCCGGCTTGACGCCGGCGGGCGTTTCGTCCCGCTGCCCGACCAGGATCCCTCGTCGTGGGACCCGCACCTGATCGGCAGGGCGCACGAGCACCTGCGGGCCGCGCACGCGCGCGGGCGGCTAGGGCGGTTCCAGCTCGAGGCCGCCATCCAGGCCGTGCACTGCGCCCGGGGGCCGGACGGCACTACGGACTGGCCGACACTGCTCACCCTGCACCGCATCTTGCAGTCGGTCGCGCCCTCGCTCGGCAGCGGTGTCGCGCTCGCCGCCGTCACCGCCGAGGTCGACGGGCCCGCGGCGGGGCTGGCCGCGCTCGATGCGCTGCTGACGGAAGCCGGCCAGCGCGCCCGCTTGTTCCAGCCGGCCAAGGCCACCCGCGCGCACCTGCTGGACCGACTCGGGCGGAAAGAAGAGGCCATCGCGGCCTACGAAAGCGCGATCAGCCTGACCCACGACACCGCCGAGCGCCAGTACCTGGAACAGCGCCGCGACCAGGCAGGCCGCGCGTATCGCCCGGCCGCCGACGGTCAGGATCCTCATCCGCTCGGCCGGTCCAGCCGGCCCGGACCGCCGCCGCACCCGGCCTAGCATCCGGTCCAGGCCAGAACCCTCGCGGTCATCCCCGGCCGGCCTGGAACCCGGCGGGTCAATGGTCGTAAACATACGTCCCCGGCGCCTCGCTGACCGGCACCAGCCCGCCGCCGCCGAGCTCCCCTGGCGCGGCCTTCTCCTCCCCGCAGCGCGCGGCCAGCCAGCTCGCGTAGTCCGGCCACCAGGACCCGTGGCAGGTCTCCGCCCAGCGCAGCCACTCCTCCGGGTCTTCCGGGCACTGCTTGGCTAGCTGGTAGCGGGCCTTCTCGTTGCCGGGCGGGTTGACCATCGCGGCGATGTGCCCGCTGGTGGACAGCACGAACCGGGTGCGGCCGCCGAGCAGCTGGGTGGACCGGTAGCAGCTCTGCCACGGGCAGATGTGGTCGGTGATCCCCGCGACCTGGTAGCTGTCCCTGTCGACCGCGGCCAGGTCCACCGGTGACCCGAGCATGGTAGCGGCGCCCGGCCTGACCAGTGCGTTGGCGGCGCCCCACCGGCGGTCCCGCCGGGACGGCTGTACCTGTGAGGTACCCGCGGCGATACGGCCCAGCTCGCCGAGCAGCCGGCGCCCCCGCCCGGCGACGAGCCGGGGCCTGACGGCCAGCGCCGCGGCCAGGCGCAGGCCCGCGCCGCCCGGGTTCACCCGGGTTCACCCGGCGGAGCATGCCGGTGGCCGCGTCGGCGAGCAGCAGGTCCAGCGGGGCCGCCACGGCATCCTCCGCGGCTGGCCCTGTCGAATCGTTATCGGTGCTCATTATCGCCGAGCGTAGGCGCAGGGCGCGTTCTTCCATTGGTCGCTCGTCACGAACCCGGGACCTCGCGTGGTTCCCCGCGCACAGGCCTTCCCGATCCGGGTCGCGGGCGGGCTACCGGGCGGGTGAGTCGGCCTTAGCGAGTGAGTCGGCCGGGTTGGCCAGGCGGCGGACGACGGCGTACGTCCAGGGGATGCTGAGCAGCAGGACGAGCACGAGGCCGAGGACGAGTGGCGCGGGCCGGGCGGCGCCGAGACCGACGCATGCCACGGCGGCGGCGGCGCAGATCCTGGCGAGCGGCCGGTACAGGCCGCGGTCCCGGTCCCAGGCCTGCAGGCTCGCGGCCAGCAGCATGGTCGCGCACAGCACGACGGCGGCGCCCGCGCACAGCACCCACGCCGTGGCGGCCGGGGTGCGGCCGTCGTGGGCGTGGTCTATCAGGCTGATCATCGCGGCGCCCATCGCGGCGATGGCGGCCGCGACAGGCAGATGGCCGAGTATCCACTGCACGCTGGCCGACCGCTGCGTTCTGGGATGGCGCCCCCCGGCGAAGTCGAAGTATGTCCACCAGGCGCCGAAGCCGACCACGACGGCGACCAGCCCGACGGCGAGGGTGAGCGCGCTCATCGGCCGGCTGGACAGCCCGGTGACCACGCCGGTAAGGGTCTCGCCGAGCACGATGATGATGAACGCCCCGAACCGCTCGGTGAGGGAGTCGGTGATGACCACCCCGGGCGCGTCCGAGGGGTCCGTCCTGACCAGGATGGCAGAGAAGCCGGCCAGGTAGCCGGCATCGATGAGGCCCCAGGCGGCCACCCGGGCGTCGGCCGGCAGGAACGCGGTGCCGGCCAGCAGGACGGCGCAGGCCACGGTCCCGGCGACGAACAGCTGGCTCGGCCGGCGGTATTCGGGGCGGTCGCCGCGCGCGGCCAGCAGCCACAGCACGGCCAGCACCGCGAACAGCACCGCCGAGGCGATCGCGAACCCCGCTCCTCGCGAACCGCCTGCCTGCGGGATGAAGGCGCCCATCGCGGCCAGCACCAGGATCTGCAGCAGGAAGGTGCTGCGGGCGCGGGCGTCCTCGTGACCGTGCAGTTCATGGTGCAGGCTGCCGTTGGCCCATGCGATCCATACCAGCGTGAACACCGCGGCGAAGTCGCCGAGTCCGGGCCAGGTCAGGTGCCCGGATAGGCGGTGGGCATCCTGGGCGACCAGCACGACCACGGCCAGGTCGTAGAAGAGCTCGAGCGGACCGACCACGCGCTCGTGCGGCTGCTCGCCGTGCGGGCGGGGTGGCTGCCACAGGGAGCGGCGCAGCCGAGCCCAGCGATCCCGGCGGGCGGCTGGGCCGGCAACGGGCTTGCCTGACGACGGGCCGGGCCCGCCATCCGGCCGCGCCGGCCCGCTCGATCTGGCATCCATCGGGCTCCTTAATCGCCTTAATCACCGGGATTTGGCGACGACCTGTCACCTGTCCGGCAGCCAGCCTAGATCCATCGTGAGGATAGACCTCGAGGTCCCGGCCGACTGCTGGCCGGGCATCATGGCCGAGGTCGCGGTGGCCGTGGGCCGCCGGGCGGCCGCTGTGCTGCTTACTAGAAATGAGAATCATTCTCATGTAGGCTGTCCTGGCGTACTTAACCGGCTACATACAGGAAGGACTAACCATGTCCCTGACCGTCCCCGCGGACCTGTTCGACCAGGCCCGCCACGGCGACGCCGAGGCGCTGGCGATGCGCCGGGCCGCGGACAGCTACCTGGCCGCCGCCGACCCCACCGGCTTCACGACCACCGAGCTGGCCGATGCCCTGATCCAGATCGAGCAGTGCGACGCGATCGCGACGGTGGCGCGGGCCTGGTTCCTGGGCGCGTTCCTCTCCGCGCAGGGGCCCGCCGCCGACGCGGATGGCTCCGGGCGGACCTGGCTGATCCGCAAGACCGGCGTCACCCCGGGCTGCGCGGCCGGGCACATCGGCTGGTCCCGCCGCGTCCAGGCCCACCCCCTGGTTGCCGCCGCCCTCGCCGAAGGCGGCCGGGTGCCGGACTCGATGGGCAAGGTCATCTCCGACTACACGGATAAGCTCCCGGCCGCGGACCGGGATGCGGCCGACGCGATCCTGCTCGGCCTGGCCCGGGCGGGTGCCCGGCAGGATGACATCGCCCGGCTCGCCGCCCAGATGTATGAGAAGTCCCGGTCCGGCATCCCCGACGAGGACCCCGGCGATAGCGACCCGGACGGCAACTGCGGCCCGTGCTGGAGGCGCTGTCCGCGCCTGCCGGGGCGCAGGACACCCGCGGCAAGGCGCAGCGCTGGCACGACGCGCTGGCCGACGCGATGAGCCGGCTC
>JBOHCG010000046.1:0-24465 GCA_050698735.1 Streptosporangiaceae bacterium
GCCCGGGCCCTGGCGGGCCAGGTCCGCGGCCAGCATGGCCGGCTAGACGTGATGGCGAGCAACGCCGGCATCGGCGCAGGCGGCGAGGCCGGCGAGGCCGGCGCTGGCGCACTGGGAGCGCGTCACCGACGTCAGCCTGCGCGGCGTCCTCCACGGCCTGCACGCGGCCTGCCCGGTCATGATCGCTCAGCGATCCGGGCACATCGTGAACACCGCCTCGCTGGCCGGCTTCGTGCCTGCGCCGTGGCTGACCCCGTACGCTATGATCAAGCACGCCCGCGAGTCCTCCGCCACGTCCAGCCGCGCTTCCACGCCGCGGACCAGCGCGCCCAGGACATCATCCGGGGCACCGGCCGCAACGCCGCGCTGGTCATCGCACCAGCACCGGCCCGGACGGCGTACTACCCGCGGCGGTATGCGCCGCCTGCCGGCGGCCGGATGAACGCACGCCAGCCGGCCCGCAGCCGCGCAGCACTCCCCGCCCGCCAGACAGCCCGGCTGACCTGACACCGCCCCGCGGCCAGCCGCCGGGAGGAGCGCCGGAATGGACGCTATGCACCTGCCTCGACCATACAGTTTTCCATCGCGATCAGCGGAAAATATTCGGCGATCAGCATCCCGGAGATGGGACGCTTCCCGCCACTTTGCGTAGTCATCCCTCATCTAGAGCGAAGGGCACAGTGGCCGCCATCCTGCCGTAGTTCCTGTTGCTCGGCGCATGAGTTGCGGTGGCGTGCAGATCAGGCTGCCCTGCGCGCTGGAAGGCGTCAGAATGCACGGGTGAGTGAGGATCTGGAAGGTCGGTTGGCTGCCGCTCAGGACCGGGTTCGCCAGCTGAGCAGGGGCCTCAGCCGGGGCACGATGTGGGACCAGCAACTCCAGGCGGAGCGGGACCTGGCTGCCGCGCGGGGCGAGCAGTACGCGAGGGTCATCGACATCGGGCCGCGATGGGATGCCGGCGCGCCGCTGCCGCACCTGGTCAGCAATGGGTCGCGGGCCTTCGTCGCCTGCCTCGCCGATCAGCCTGACCCGTCCTGGGATGGCACCTACGTGCGGCTGGTCTCGCCCGCAGATGAGTCCCCGTCGCTGTTCGTGGTGATCGAACTGCGGGGATGCGCGGAGATCCGCTTCGGCGGCCCGAACGATGAGGCACTGCACGGACACCCGCTGCACGGGAGGGGTCTGGCTGCCTACCGAGCGCACGAGGTCGTGAATTCGGCGTGGATCGAGGAGGCGATCAAGGTCAACTCGGTTCACCCGCACCATTCCGACGCCTCGTTCCGGCAGCTTCGTCATTACGCGCTGCTGTTTCACGACGAGATGCTTGAGGCGCTGGCCCGGGGCATCGAGTCTCGGGTGGTGGAAGGAACGATGCGGGCCATCTTGGCGGACCTGGTCGATAGCCTTATCGATCAGCCCCACCGTCCCGAACCATAGCCGCCGATCTGTCCCCGCCTTGGGTAGCGCTCGCAACCACTGCTTCCTGCGCCGATGAGAGAATCTGCGTTAGCTCTAGCCCTGCGCCGCCGGGCACGGCCGGAGCTCAGCCGCTGACCGCGGGCGGGTTACGGACCAGAGCGACGGCTGAGTGGCAGCGGCCGGGATGTCCCGCAGGCAGTGACCACACCGCTGCGGCGATACTGGGGCGGTACCTAGCGCGTCGCGAGAAGGAGTGATCCTATGGCCGAGCCGGACCGCCGGAGCACGTTGCCGCACTCCTACGAGAACGCTGCGGTGATCGTGTCCGGGATTACGGCCGGCCAGGCCGGCCACCCGACACCATGCCCCGGCTACGACGTGGCCGGCCTGACCGGCCACATCGTCGAGGCGGCCTGCCGGGCGACCACTCTGGGCCGGGGGCAGACTCCCCCGGCCGGAGGCGACTCGCCCCGCGTGGAGCTCTCCGGCGCGCCCGCCCGGCTACGCCGCGCCGCCGCGCAAGCCGCGCAGGCATGGGGTGAGGAATCCCGGCTGGCCTCGTCGTTCACCATGCCGTGGGGTGAGAGTTACACGGGTGCGGCCCTGGTCAGCATGTACCTCGCTGAGCTGGCTGCCCACGCCTGGGACCTAGCCCGGGCTACCGGGCAACCCGGCAGGCTGGACCCGTCCCTGGCTCAGCCGGCGCTCGACGGGGCGCGGGCCCTGATCAAACCCGGATACCGCGACATGGCGGGACCCGGATCGCCGTTCGGGGCCGAGGTGCCGCCACCCCCCGGCGCCGGCGACTGGGAACGCCTCGCCGCCTTCACCGGACGCGACCCCCGGGCATCGCCAGGCTGACACCGGACCCGGGGGCCAGGCCAGAAGCGGTCGCGCGTTCGCATGATCGCAGCTGGCGCAGAACATCAGCGCCATCGTCATGCCGTGATCATGTCCGCCGCGACCAAGTCGGGCGCAGGGAGCGGCGGGTCGCTTTATGCTTCGCGACCGGGCCTGGCCAGCCCGTTGCCGATCGCATACCGCACGGCCTGGGCACGGTTCCGCACGCCGATCTTCGCGAAGATGCGGTTCACGTGGGTCTTGACTGTCGCCTGTCCGAGGACCAGCCGTTCCCCGATCTCGTGGTTCGATAGCCCTTCGCCGATGAGCGCGAGTACCTCGGTCTCCCGGGCGGTGAGATTGCCCGGGAGACCGCGCGACGGGCGGGCCGGCTCGTGCGGATCGGCGGCGTCGCCCGGGTCCCCGGCGCCGAGCGCGCTGACCAGCCGGGCCTGAACCACCGGGTCCAGCCAGGTCTGGCCGCGGTGAACCGCCCGGATGGCGGCCTCGATCTCCTCGGCGCTGGCGTCCTTGGTGAGGTAGCCGACCGCACCAGCCCGGAGCGCCGGGAAGATCGAGGCGTCGTCGGCGTACGTGGTGAGCACGATGACCCGTGCGGTGCCGCTCCTGGTGATCGCCCGGGTGGCCGCGACGCCGTCCATCTCCGGCATGCGCAGGTCCATGAGCACCACGTCGGGAGCGAGCTCGGCGACCAGTGCGACCGCCGCCGTCCCGTCGGCTGCGGCGCCGACTACCTCGATGCCGTCGCAGAGCCCGACGAGCACGGCCAGGCCGTCGCGGACCACCCGCTGATCATCGGCTACGACAACGCGCACGGTTGTGGTACCCGTCATGCCGGCACGCTGACGGTGACCGACCATCCCGCTCCCGACGGCCCGGCGGCCAGCTCACCGCCGAGGCGCTTCATCCGCTCGCGGACGCCCGCCAGTCCCCAGCCGCTGCCCTCGGCGACCACCGCGCTGTGCTGTCCTTTGCCGTTCGTCACCGTCAGCCGGACCTGGTTGGCGTCAAAGCGGAGCTCGACCCGCGTGCTGGCCCCGGCGGCGTGCCGCGCGACGTTCGTGAGCGCCGCCCACGATGGCCTTCGTCCCGCCGTGGGACCAGAACTCCTCGAAGGCCAGGCGCGCACCGAGGCCGACCACCCAGAGCACCGCGGCGGCGACGCCGGCTTTGGCATAGCTGAAGCCGTCGCCCGCCCGCCACACCTTCGTCGTCGCACCGCAGGTGATGCCGAGGACAAGCCCCACGCCGACCAGGACGCCGTCGAGCAGGAGGTCATTCCCGGCGGCCGGGGTCCCGCGGAGGTAGTAGACGGCCGCTGCGCCCACCAGGATGAGCGGCCGCACGGCGGTCCTCAGGTCACAGCGGCTGCCGCGGATCTGGAGGATCACGAGGGCGATGAGAGCGAAGTTGATGAGGTAATCAGTAGTCGTCATGCATCCATCGTCGAATTCCCGGCTCTCGAAGTCGCCAGCCCGCGGGTTGGACTTTGCGGCACGGCGGTCTAAACCCAAGGGCTTAGACGACGTGATGGGAGCCGCCCTCTGCGGATCGGCTAACGAGGATCTCACGGACGGGCCATCGGCGGAGACCATCATCCGCACCAGCAGATGGCATCCCCGGTTCGTCCTGCTTGTCGAGCACGACGGTGATCGCACGCTGCGCTGGTCGACGGGAACGGGACGGCGCGGAACCGGAGCTCGAATACTGGTCCCCGCGACGCGGACGGCGCGTGGTAGGGCGGCTCGACCTCCGGCCACGGCACGCTCGACGTGGCTTGTGACACGGGGATCTCGACGCGGCACTTGCGGGCATTTGTCGCCGGGATCGGCCAGAGCCCGGCCGTGGTCGCCATCGCTCAGCCTGGCCCGCCGGACGGGCTGGCGATCGTCCGCGACGCCGTGCGCTTCGTAGTCGCCGACCGCGCCTTCGACCGCGTGTCCGCCAGCCACTTCTACAGCCAGAATGCCGGGATTACACCCAATCGCCTGAACGCCATAGCTGGTTAATCCGCACGCTGCCACCGGCGCGGACAGCTCGTCTCTCAGCCGCACGGATTCGACAGCGCGAATTAAAGTAAATTGGTCACAGGTTGTTGGTCGCCGTCCGTCAGCGCAGCACCGAAAGACGCAGCGGAAGGCAGGGCTCGCCCGGCCGGCAGGACGCACCCGGATGCTGCCACGGTGCCTCGCTAGCACGCGCGAAGAGGCTGTATCGGCGGCAAGCGCTTGCGAACCCGAGCGCCGTAGGCTCTCCGCTTGGCTCCCATGCTGTCGGGCCGCTCGGCGCCACATATCCAGAATCCTAATTGTGCCTGGTCAGCGCCCACCGCAAGCGCATCAGCAAGACGATAGATCACGTGGGAGTGACTGCCTGCGAGCAGTACGTCATTCGAACGATGATAGTTTCAAATATAATGGCTGAACTGGACTATCTGCGCCCCGACCGCGACTAGAACGCGGGACCTACTGCTTAGGAGGCACTTTCGAAGCGTAGGCGGACGGTGCCGGATGTGGCCTGACGTGCCGTTCGGCTGGGGAGAGAATGGCTGGACGTGGCCTGGCGTGGCCCGGTGCCTGTGGCCGTTGGCTACCCGTTAGGCTTTCCGGAATCTCGTTAGCAATGCTAATATTTGAAGATTATCGACCTGATGCGGTCGCCGATCACGGGTCCGGAGGCATACCACGCCGAGCCCGCTGAATCTGGCTGCGCGTGCTCGTGCCACGGTGAACCACGCCGGGCGCGCGTCCCGTACGCGACAGGCCGGTGAGGATCATGCCGCGATGGGGCCATATCCGGCGGGACACCAGGTAACCTGACCAAGCGTGAGCGGCAGAATACGGGGCCTTTACGACTTTGAACTCGAACCGGAGGTCCGCGACTGGGTAGACGGCCTCAGCGACAGCGACTTCAAGCGGGTCGACGAGGTATGCGGCATGCTCGCCGAGCACGGGACCGAACTCGGCGGCCCGTGGTCTGACCACCTTGAGGGACCGGTCTGGGAGTTGCGAGTCCGGCTGCGCGATGTTGCGGCCAGGATCACGTACTGGTGTACTTCTGAGGGGACGATCGTGCTCCTGACCGTGTTCCGGAAAACCAGGCAGCATGACCAGCGGCAGATCGACCGGGCAGTCCGGGCGCAGAAGCTGTGCGAGCGTGATCACCGCAGGCCCGCGGTGCAGACCTACGAAAGGCAGGTGTGATGACCGGCTACCACACCCGGTGGGTCCGCGTGCCCGAGCAGGCCGAGGATCCAGAGCGAGTCGCCATCCGCGAGGCCCTGGCCTTCGGAAAGGCCGTGTATGACCAGCGCTGCGCCCTAGGCCTCAGCATCGCCGAACTGGCCGGGCGCGCGGAAATGACTGTAGATGAGCTCGAATGCATCGAAGAGGGCGGCACTGAGCCCACTATCGCCCTGCTGCGCCGCCTAGCCGCTGCCCTGGACGCCGACGTACGTCTGACCGCTGGACACGACCTCGGCTCCGTGTGGTTCGAACCTCACGCAGCCTGACCGGCGAGGCGCGGCTATCACCGACCGCGACGTTCGCCGGGTCGATGGGTTCAATATCCGCCGTTCGGTACGGCGATCGGAGTATGCCACCATCATCCGCGGCGCATGCAGATCAGGGTGATCGGCGCCCGGCCTGACACGAGTCATGGACGATCTGAGTGTGTACAGCGAGCAGACCTGTATCTCGCCGCCGAAAGGCCGCTCCTGGCCGCTGCTGTCATCCAGCCCGGCGGCGCCTCGTTATAGCGTCCGGTCGGGGCTGCCGGGCGCTGGGATGCTGAGCGCGCGCTTCGCTCGGCACTGGACAGCTCCGCTCGCAGCACGCCGCGGCTTCACCGCAGCCCGCCGCTGATATGACTTGCAAGGAATATGGCTTGGATATCATACTGGGGAAGTGGACATCGACTGGCCAGCGGAGTTCGGGCGATGGCTGGACCGGCTCCAAGACGAAGCGCGTTCCGGCGACCAGCGTTCGCGCATGATCCTGGCATTCACTGCCCGTGCCCTGGGCCAGTTGCGGAACCTGGCTGAGCCGCCCGGCGAGGAGACCGAGACGGCAACACTGCGACGGGTGCGGCAGTCACGCCGCTATCCGCTGTGGCGCGTCTCGCACGCCTACCACCCGCAGACAGCCGTACGGCTGATCTGCTGGTTCCCGCAGGAGGCCGGCACGGTGGTCGTCGCGCTGTTCGCCGCCGATAAGGCAAAGCTCGGCGATGTGTTCTATGACGGCGTGGCCGCCCGCGCCGATCCGATGATCGATCAGTGGAAACGCGAGACAGCCTACGAGGAGAAGCCATGACTGAGGACACCACTCCGCAGGAGCCTGTCTTCGTGCGCGGGAACGAGCACCTGGACCGGCTGCTGTCCGATCCGCAGATCGCCGCCGATGTGGCAGAGGCCAACGCCGGGGCCGAGGAGATGGACCGGGTTTACGCGATGAACCTGGCGATGATCCGCAAGGCGGCGCAAATGACCCAGGTGGAGGTCGCACGGAAGCTCGGAGTCGGCCAAGGGGCAGTGTCCCGGCTGGAGAGCCGCGGGGACATGCTGCTGTCCACTCTGTACGACTACCTGACCGCTACGGGCGCCGATGCTGCGAGCATCGTCGTCATCGTCCACGGCCACAGGATCGAACTGGACCTCGGGCGGCTCCATGACACTGACTCCGAACAGCCATCCCGCTTAGCCTTCATCGCAGCAAGTCCTGACCGGAAACCCGCGGACATGACATCCATGCAACTGATCACCACCGGCCGGCATCAAAGGTAATTCAGAACTGGCCGATCTGCGTACAGTCACCAGCATGACCAGCCCGGTTGTCTGGCGTACGGATTCGGCGTTATGCGCGAATTAATGTCAATTGGTCGCAGGGTGTTGGTCGCGTTCCGTCAGCACGGCGCCGAATAGACGCGGCGGAAGGCATGGCTCTCCAGTCGGCAGGGCACACCCGGATGCTGCTGCGGGTGCCTCTGCCAGCACGCGCGAAGAGGCTGTATAGGCGGAAAGCGCTTGCGAACCCGAGCGCCGTAGGCTTTCCGCTTGGCTACCCATGCCGTCGGGCCGCTCGGCGCCACATATCCAGAACCCTAATTGTGCCTGGTCAGCGCTCCCCGCAAGCGCGTTAGCAAGACGATACGTCACGTGGGATTGACTGCTTGCGAGCAGTACATCATGCGAGCGATGATAGTTTCGAATATAATCAATGACCTGCACAATCTGCGCCCCGACCGCGACTCGAACGCGGGACCGGTCCCTGCGGTTCGCTCACGCCAGGCTACGGGAGATGGCCTTTCTGGATCTCGGTGGTGCCGCGATGATGGACAGAACAACGGACATCCTTTGGATTGTGCCCGCATCGCGCGGTCAAGGCGGCCGCGCCGGATAGCAAGATGCTCAAGAGCCCTTGCATCGCCGACGACTAACCGTAAGTCGCGAGCGTCGACGGCGGTGCAGGCCGCTCATGGCTCGGCTTCCGGGTCGTCCCGTCCGGTTTGGGCGGCAGGTCGATTTCCGGGCTGGTGCTGCCGTCGGCCGCCCGGGTGGAGATCGCCCATGCCTGGTTCAGGTTCGTGCCGGGCCGGCTTGCCGGGCTCGGGTTCCTGGTCAGCGGTCCGGGCGTCTCGGGGCCAAGCGGTGAAGCGGTCCCGCAGCACGGCGACGTCGCGCTGGCTGAGCCCGATCTCAGCGAACGTGCGGTCGTCCATCCGGTCCAGCCGCAGCCCGGCATAGGCGAAGTCCTCGCCGGTCAGAGCCGGATCCAGCCGCCGCGCCAAGCCGATCAGCTGGGCCACGCTGTAGCGGTCCATCGCCGCGGCCACGTCGGCGTAATCCCGCGGCTCGGCCCGACTAGCCAGCGCGCCGACCTTTCCGCCGACGGCGTCTTCCAGGTCCAGCACCGGGCCCAGATCCATCACCACCGGATCCCGGCCCCGCTCGAAATAGGCCAGCTGCAGCAGCATCTGCTCCCCGCCCGGAGCGGTCACGACCCACTCCGCCAGCCCTTCACCGATATCGGGAAACATGTCGCTCAGCCCGCCCGCTTGGTCCTGCCGCTCAGCCACAAAGCCCACGCTGCTCAGCGCCGCCTCCACCGCGTCGGCGGCCGCGGGCACGCCGTGCTCCTGGTCGGTGAACAGGTCGACGTCCTGGGTAGGCCGGGAGATGACCCGTGGGCCAGCAGCGCGTTGCCGCCGCCCAACGCGAACCCATGCTCGCGGGCGGCCGCCAGAGCGACCGCCGCGACCCGGCGGTGCAGGTCGCTGACCGGCATCAGGCCGCCCCGGCCGCAGCCGCCCGCAGCTGCGGATGAAGCTCCTCCCAGGCCTGCCGCACGCCCTTGGGCAGATCCAGCTCGGACCACACCGCGATCAGCGTGCCCCGGTCCAGGTACCCGGTCAGGTCCTCCGGCCGGCTAGCCTCCCGCAGCACGATCTGGTACAGCCACCGCCGTAGGTACGGCTCGCCGAGGTCGAAGACAGGGCTGGGGCCGCTCCAGTACAGCCGCAGCGGCAGCTGCACGGTGCCACGGGACGGCCCGCGCAGGCTGGCCAGGTCGGTGACCACGATCACCCGGCGTCCGGGCCGCGCCTGGTACTGGGTCCGCACCGCGACAGGACGCTCGGCGTTCATCCCACCAGAGTAGCCGTCATCCTCCCATGGCGAAACTATGTTCTAGCAACAGCCTCCTTGCCTAGGGGCGACGCTAGCCGAAGATCTTGTCCATCACCTCGGCGCCCTGGGTAAGCGCGGGCCGGATCTCATGGCGGTAGACCAACTCGGTCGTGGCCGTACGCTCATGCCCAGCCAGCTGGGCAATGCTCTCTACCGGGACGCCGTTGGCGGACAGGACCGACACGAAGGTGTGTCTCATCTCCCTGGGCACCCAGTCCTCACCGAGTCCCGCCTTCTTAGTGGTCGCCCGGAACGCCCGGATCACGTTGTTCGCGGACAGCGGCGTGCCTACCGTGGACGCGAAGACCAGACCGTGATCCTGCCAGACCTCCCCGGCCCTCAGCCGGTCTCTCGCCTGAAGCTCACTGTGTACCCGCAACGCCTCCACGCACCGCTGCGGCAACGCCAGCGTCCGCCGTGACTTCTCGGTTTTGGTGTCCCCGCCGTACCGCTCGGACCGCCACACATAAATCGCGAACCGGTCCTCCCCCGCCCGGGCGGCATCGAGCCCAGCTACGGTGACCGGCTGCCACCCGTCGGCATCATCCACCCACGTCACCACGTGATCCCAGCGCAGCGCCCGGGCCTCCTCGGTCCGGATCCCCGCCAGCAGGCTGAGCGCCAGGTACGCATGCCACCGCGTCCCCTCCGCCACGGCTAGCAAGGCCTTCGCCTGCTCCAGCGTGAAGCTCTTCGACGGCCGCCCGCCCCGGCCCCGCGGCGCCTTCACCAGCGCCGCGACATTCCGCCCGACAAGGTCGTTGCCCTCGGCGTGCCGGATCGCCCGCTCCAGCGAGTTCCGGGTGATCTGCAGCGACCGGGTGGAATACCGGGTCACTAGCTCGCCAAGCGCCGACCGGACATCCCCCGCGCTCAGGTCACGCAACGGCCTGGCGCCGATCATCTCCAGCACCGGCTCCAGCAGTCCCTCATAAAGGGTCCGGGTCCGCGAGGAGGCGTCGTCGAGCCCCTCGGCCAGCCAGTCCTCCACCGCCTCCCGCACCGAGTAGGTGGACGACGACCGCACCCCGCGGTCAAGCTCCTTGTGCAGATCCTTGAGCTTGGCCCGGACCTCCTGCTTGGTCTTGCCGAGGACCGTCCGCCGGATCCGCTTCCCGTCCGGCCCATAGCCGATCGAGACCGATCCCACGTACCGGTCTCTCGACGCGACGAAGTAGATTCCGTCCTCGCCACGAGGGCGGCGGCGACGGACTGTGGCCTCAGACATATCGAGAGGGTAACACTTAGGCTATCCGTTAGGCTTTCTGCCGCGCCGCCCGGTGACCCAATAACCCTCTGAGCTGCGCCCCGACCGCGACTCGAACGCGGGACCTACTGCTTAGGAGGCAGTCGCTCTATCCGCTGAGCTATCGGGGCCTGCCGCCCCATAGCCTACCTGCGGACCGCACCGGCCGCCGAACTACCGGGGCGTGTTCCCGACCGGCCGAAACGCGGCGCCGTGACCCGGCACGATCACCGATGCAAAGGACAGCAGCAGGTCCCTGCTGGCGTGCAGGGCGGCGGCGTCGGAGCCGAGCGGATCCTCGGCTGGGCCGTTCGCGCCCCACCAGGCGTGCGTGCACGCGAACACGTCACCTGGCGTGGACGCCACCGTGGAGATGTCCTCCGCGGTATGCCCGGGGGTGCGCAGCAGCCGAACCGACGGCGACAGCGCCAGCCCGTGCGCGTCCCTGTCGACCCAGCGGTCGCCGACGTACATCGCCCAGTGATCGTGGATGCGTGCCGCGGGGAACAGCGCGGCATTGACGGTGTGATCGGGATGGTGGTGGCTGAACACCACGTCCGTGACATCGTCGGGCCCTGGGCCGTGCGCGGCCAGCGCCGCCAGCAGGTCGCTGCGAGAGGCCACCATGCCGGGATCGACGACGATCACCGCGCCGCCGTCCATGATCAGCGTGACCGTCCCGGCCACCCGCTCGTCGTCGCCATCCCGGCCGACGTAACCGTCGTGCAGCACGAATACCGAGGCGGACCCGCCCGGCGCAATCGTAATATCCGTCACGATGCAGACCTTACAGCCCCCGCCACCTGGACCGATATTGGGAAGGTGCGGTCCTGACCCGCCGTATCTGGGAAAGACATTTATTCAGAACGAGCCGTGGTATCACACCAGGGACTAGGGCAGATCGAAGGGGAGCCTGATGCCGTCCAGGGCTTGCGCGCAGAGGTCGTCTTCGCGTTCGGCGGGAAGCGCGGCGATGATCTTGGCGACCAGGGCGCGGAGGCGCTCGATGTTGGCGGCGAACACCTCGAAGACCTCGGCCTGGGTCACGCTCTCGCCCTCCTCGAGGCCGGCGTCGAGGTCGGTGACCAGGGCCAGCGGGGTGTAGCACAGAGCGAGCTCGCGGGCAAGGACGGCCTCGGGGTGGCCGGTCATGCCGACCAGGGTCCAGCCCTGGGCGGCGAACCACTGCGACTCGGCGCGGGTGGAGAACCTCGGGCCCTCGATGACGACCAGGGTCCCCGATGCCGCCGGAACCCAGCCGGACTTGCGCGCCGTCTCGATCGCGACCGGGCGGAGCGACGGGCAGTACGGGTCGGCGAACGGCACATGGCAGGCGCCATCGTCGTAATACGTCTGCTCCCGCATCCTTGTGCGGTCCACCAGTTGGTCGGGGATGACCAGCGTGCCGGGCCCGTAGAAGGGGGTCAGCGAGCCGACGGCGGTCGGCGCGAGCACTCGGCGCACGCCGAGCGAGCGCAGCGCCCACATGTTGGCTCGGTAGGGGATCTTGTGCGGCGGGAACCTGTGGTCCCGGCCGTGCCTGGGCAGGAACGCGACCTGCCGGCCTGCCACCTCGCCGACCGTAACCGGGTCGCTGGGTGGCCCGAACGGGGTGTCGAGCTTGACCTCTTCGGCGTCTTCGAGGAACTCGTAAAAGCCCGAGCCGCCGACGACGGCGATGCCCGCCACGTCCGCCATGGCCGGTCAGGCGACCTTCTCGCTGGACGAGGACGACTTGGGCGCGGCGGCCGCGGGCTGGGACTTCTTCGCCGACTTCTCGGCTGAACCGTTGCTCGAAGCCGAGTCGGTCGACGTGCTGGACGAACCGGAGTCGCTGGACTGCTTGTCCTTCTTCTCGGTCTTCTCGGAGGCCGCCGAGGAGGACCCGTTCCTGTTGTCCGTGCGGTAGAAACCCGATCCCTTGAACACGATGCCCACCGGGGAGAAGACCTTCCTTAGCCTGCCCCCGCAGGCCGCGCAGACGCTCAGCGGCGGGTCGGTGAACTTCTGCACCACCTCAACCGGCTCACCACAGTCGGTGCAGGTGTACTGATATGTCGGCACGGACCCTCCTTCACGCGGGCCGCCAGGACCAGCGCGGGCGCAACTCGGTAGATCACATTAGCACTCGCGGTATGCGACTGCTAAGCATATCTAACCCCGCAGCACCTCCCGAGATTCCGCGCCGCGCCACCAAGGTGCAAAGGGATGCGCTTGCCCGGGCTCCCTAGCAGCACCGGAGCACGCAAGCCCCCTTGCGAGGCCCGGGAAACGGGCACCGGGGCACACGAGTCCCGTTCGAGCGGCTCATTAGGAGGCTGGCAAGGTCGTGATGCCGGTCGCCGGGCGCGCTACCGCACGCACCCGAAGGTCATGCGGCTCGTTCGGGACGCGCTTGACCAGTTCGTCGTCATACAGCAACGCGATCACCGGGATCAGCGCTCCCACCCGCACGAGCGCCCGGTCGAAGCTTCCGCCACCCCGCCCGAGCCTGTTCCCCGCCCGGTCCACCGCGAGCGCCGGCGCCAGCACCACATCCGAGCGAGCCACCGCATCGACTCCCCGTGCCTCCTCCCCCGGCTCCCATAGTCCGCGTCTCCCCCGGACCAGCGACTCGGGCCCCTCATACGACGCCCAGTCCAGGTCGCCGTCCTCCCGCAGGATCGGCAGCAGCACGTACGTCCCCCGCTTCCACAAGGCAAAGATGAGCCCCCGCGTATCTGGCTCCGACCCGACGGAGTAATACGCCGCTACCGTCCCCGCCATCCCCATCTCGGGCAGCCCGAGGAGCGCGTCCCTGATCAGCCTTCCGGCCTGCGCGCGCTGTTCCTCGGAACGCCTGGCCCGCGCGGCGAGCAGCAGCGACCTCAACGCGGCCTTCTCGCCCCTGGCCTCGGGCACGCCCACCCCCGTCAGAGAAATGCGGTGGGCCCACCGTACCGAGAGCCTCCGGCAGGGACCAGTCCGAGGAGTTCGCTAGTGTTCTGAGCATGGCTGATAGTGAGGCTGTGGCCAAGGCGGTCATCCCTGCGGCGGGGCTTGGCACCAGGTTCTTGCCCGCGACCAAGGCGACGCCGAAGGAAATGCTGCCGGTGGTCGACAAGCCCGCGATCCAGTACGTGGTGGAGGAGGCCGTCGCGGCCGGGCTCGACGACGTGCTGATGATCACCGGCCGGAGCAAGCGTTCCATCGAGGATCACTTCGACCGGGCCTATGAACTCGAGGAGGCGCTGGCCGCCAAGGACGAGGCCGAGCGGCTCGCCCTGGTGCGCGAGTCCAGCCAGCTCGCCACCGTCCACTACGTGCGGCAGGGCGACCCGAAGGGGCTCGGCCACGCGGTGCTCTGCGCCGCCCAGCACGTCGGCGACGAGCCGTTCGCCGTGCTGCTCGGCGACGACCTCATCGACAGCCGCGACCGGCTGCTCACCAGGATGATCGAGGTGCGCAAGAGCTACGGCGGCAGCGTGGTCGCGCTGATGGAGGTCGATCCCGAGCAGGTCTCGCAGTACGGCTGCGCCGCGATCACGCCGACGGCCGAGGAAGACGTCGTCACGGTCACCGACCTGATCGAGAAGCCGGTGCCAGGCTCGGCTCCGAGCCGGTGGATCCTGATTGGCCGCTACGTCTGCGATCCGGCCGTGTTCGAGGTGCTGCGGCACACGCCGCCGGGGCGGGGCGGCGAGATCCAGCTCACCGACGCGCTGCTGACGCTGGCCAAGAGCAGCCAGGCAGAGGGCGGCGGCGTGCACGGCGTGCTGTTCCACGGCCGCCGCTACGACACCGGCAACAAGCTCGACTACCTGCGCACGATGGTCCAGTTCGCCTGCGAGAGATCCGACCTTGCCGAGGAGATCGTGCCCTGGCTGCGCAAGTACCTGGACAGCCTCGCATGACCGGGCCGAAGGGCCGCGGCCCGGAGGCTAGCGAAGGGGGGCAGAGCATGACAGAGACCGTGAACCCGGTCGCGGCGGACGAGGCGCTGACCTCGGTGGAGACACACCTGGGCGAGATCCTCGAGGTGATCAGGCCGCTCACGCCGACCGACCTCAGTGTGACCGACGCGCTCGGGCTGGTCCTCGCAGAGGACGTCACGGCGCCCGGGCCGCTGCCGTCGTTCGACAACTCCTCGATGGACGGGTACGCGGTACGCGTACGGGACGTCGCGAAGGCCTCCGAGAAGCACCCGGTCACGCTGCCAGTGGTGGCCGAGGTCGCGGCGGGCGACACCGGCGCGTACGTGCTGCCCGAGGGCGCCAGCATCAAGGTCATGACCGGCGCGATGTTGCCGCGCGGGACCGAGGCCGTCGTGCCGGTTGAGTGGACAGACGGCGGGGCGGCAAGGGTCACGGTCCGCGTCAAGGCGGAGCCCGGGCAGGCGGTGCGGCTGGCGGGCGGCGACGCGAAGGCCGGCGACGTGCTCGTCACCCAGGGCACCATGCTCCGGCCGATGCACATCGCGGTCATCGCCGCGACCGGGCGCGCGGTGGTCAGGGTCCGGCCGCGGCCCCGGGTGGTGGTCCTTTCCACCGGCGACGAGCTGGCCGAGCCGGGCACGCCGATCATCCCGGGCCGGATCTACGACTCCAACAGCTTCATGCTCGCCGCGGCGGCGCGAGAGGCGGGCTGCCTGGCCTACCGGCAGGCCATCGTGCCGGACAACCCCGAGGATGTGCTGCCGGCCCTCGAGGACCAGCTGGTCCGCGCGGACCTGCTGGTCACCACCGGCGGGATCAGCCAGGGCGGCGAGCACGACGTGGTCAAGGCGGCGCTGCGGCAGCTCGGCACGATCACGTTCCGCAAGGTCGCGATGCAGCCGGGCCTGCCGCAGGGTTTCGGCATCATCGGCCTGGCCGCCCCCGCCGCGCCTGAGGAGAAGAGCAGGCGACGCATCTGGCGCAGGCCGTTCGACGCGGCGGCGGAGGACGCGCTGAGCACGCCCGGCCCGGTCGAGCACGTGCCGATCTTCACCCTGCCCGGAAACCCGGTCAGCGCCTACGTGTCGTTCCAGGTCTTCGTCCGGCCGGCCATCGGCGCGCTGCAGGGCTACGACAAGCTCGGCCTGGAGACCGTTCAGGCCGAGCTGACCACGCCAGTGCGCTCGCCGGCGGGCCGGCGCTCGTTCCTGCGCGGCGTGCTCAACCGGAAGACCGGGCGGGTCGAGCCGCTCACCGGGCAAGGCTCGCACCAGATCGCCACCCTCGGCAAGGCCAACGCGCTGATCATCGTGCCCGAATGGGTGGTGCAGATGGCCGCGGGCGAGACCGTCGGCGTGCTGGTGCTGCCCTGACCGTAGTGTGGCTCCATGAGCGAAGTCATGGCCGGGCTGACCCACGTGGACGCGGCCGGGCACGCGCGGATGGTCGACGTGTCCGGCAAGGACGTGACGGCCAGGTCGGCGTGCGCGTCCGGGCGGGTGCTGCTGTCGGCCGCCGCGGTCGCCGCGCTGCGGACCGGTGAGGTGCCGAAGGGTGACGCGCTCGCCGTCGCCAGGATCGCCGGCATCGCCGGCGCGAAGCGGACGCCTGACCTGATCCCGCTGTGCCACCCGATCGGGCTGCACGGCGTGTCCGTCGACCTGGCCGTGACCGACGAGGGCGTGGACATCACCGCCATCGCGCGCACCGCGGACCGGACCGGGGTCGAGATGGAGGCGCTGACCTCGGTCGCCGTGGCTGGCCTCGCGCTGATCGACATGGTAAAGGCCATCGACCCGGCCGCCGCGATCACCGATGTGCGGGTGGAGTGGAAGCAGGGCGGGAAGTCCGGGCGTTGGGTGCGGTCATGAGGGCGCTCGCGGTCACGGTCTCGAACCGGGCGGCCGCCGGGGTGTACGCGGACAAGTCGGGGCCGGTACTCGTGGAACTGCTTCGTTCGGCGGGATGCGCGGTGGTGGACGGCCCGCTGGTGATACCGGACGGGGATCCGGTGGAGGCGGCGCTGCGAGACGCCGTCGCGGCGGGCTACGACGTGGTGGTCACGACCGGCGGGACCGGGCTGACCCCGGCCGACCTGACGCCGGAGATGACCAGGCGCGTGCTGGCGAAGGAGATTCCGGGGATCGGGGAGGCACTGCGTTCGGCGGGCGCCGCGGCCGGGGTGCCGGCCGCGATCCTGTCCCGCGGGGTGGCCGGGGTGGCGGACCGGACCCTGATCGTCAACTTGCCCGGATCCACCGGCGGCGTGCGCGACGGGATGGCGGTGCTGGCCGACGTTCTGGAGCACGCGGTCTCGCAGATCCACGGCGGCGATCACGCCAGGGCGGACACTGAGGCCAAACGCTGATCGAGGATCGCGTGGCGTCTGCGTGAATACAGGAGAATGATGGGAATGTGGGACGTATGCGCGGCTGGCCGGTGACGCTCACCGAGCCTCATCTGCTGGGCGAGCCGGTAGGACTGCGCCCGATGCGGGTGACCGACGCCCGCATGTGGCGCGAGATACGGGTGCGGAACGCGCCGTGGCTCCGGCCCTGGGAGCCGACCAACCCGGAGACCCCACTGTACCGGTCCAGCCTGGGCCCCTACTACGCGATGGTCCGGGCCATGCGGCGGGAGGCGCGGCAGGGACAGGCGGTGCCCTGGGTCGTGACGTTCAACGGGGTGTTCGTGGGGCAGCTGACCATCGGGTCGATCACGTGGGGTTCGGCGCGCTCGGGACAGGTGGGGTACTGGATCGACGAGGCCTATGCCGGGCGGAGCATTGTCCCGACCACGCTGGCCATGGCCGTGGACCACTGTTTCGGCGTGATCGGCCTGCACCGGCTCGAGGCGTCGATCCGGCCGGAGAACCACGCCTCCAGGCGGGTGGTGGAGAAGCTCGGCTTCCGCGAGGAAGGCGTCCGGGTGCGGCAACTGCACATCAACGGGGCCTGGCGGGACCACATATGTTACGCGCTGACCGCCGAGGAGATCCCGCACGGGCTGATGCCGCGGTGGCGGAGCATCCTGCAGGCGTCGCGGTCCAACGCGGGCTGATCGCCTCCGTCCGCCTGGGATGCCGGAGTGCCCGGTCCGTCTGGGTTAGGTACCGGCGCGACGAATGTGGCGACACACCGGGCCGGGTGCTCGCCTGTCTTCGCCTGAGCTATTACGTTGCGTCACGTGAGGCCTGGGCTTGACGGGAGCAGTATGCCCACGTCCGGCACCCGGAGCTGTCATCGTCGCCGGACGGTCGGCTACCCATCGCGCCGAGGGGAGGATTGTTGAGCAGCGCGATCTTGTACGTCGCGATCGTCTTCATCTGGGCAGGTGTGCTCATCCCCCGGTGGCTGCGACGGGACAGCTCGGCTGCCTCGGCGGCCCCGGAGCAGGAGTCCGACGCCGGCGAGCCGGCCGAGGAAAGCGGGCGCGAGGCGGAGACGGCCAAGGCCAAGGCCGGCGAGCGGCCCGGTCCGTCGTCCCGTCGCCGCCAGCGTCGTCCCGCTGAGGCCGGCGGTGCTGAGGCCGGCGGTGCTAAGGCCGGCGGTGCTGAGGCCGGCGGCGCTGAGGCCGGCGGTGCTGAGGCCGGCGGTGCTGAGGCCGGCGCTGAGGCCGGCGGTGCTGAGCGGCGGCCGGTTTCTCCCGCCCGGGACCGGGACCGCGACCGGGACCGCGACCGGGACCGGGACCGGGACCGGGACCGGAACCGGGACCGGGACCGGGATCACGCTCGGATGCTGTCCGCGCGCAGGCGGCTGCTCGGCCTGCTCGTGCTGCTCGCCATCGCGTCCGGCGTGCTGGCCGAACGGCGGCTCGCGGCCTGGTGGGTGGTGCTGCCGCCCATCGTCATGCTGCTCGGATACCTGGGCGTCCTCAGGGAGGCGTCCAAGGCCGACGCCGAACGGCTTCGGGCGGTTCGATCGCGCGCCGCGCGTGACCCCTCGGCGACGGCAAGGTCGAGGGCGGCCTCGGCTGAGGTGTCCGACGTTCCCGAGCGCCGGGCTGAGGTCATCGAGATCTCGGCGACCTGGGAGCAGGTCGAGGAGGAGCAACTCTACGACCAGGACGCGGACGCCAAGCGGCGCGCGGTCGGGGACTGACAGGCGGCTAGCTGGTCCGGACCTTGAGGACCTGCGGGCCGCGGAACGAGATGTTCGGGTGGAAGGTGAGCCGCTGGTCCGGCGCCAGCCGCAGCCGGGGGTACCTGCGGGCGAGTTCGGCTATCGCGATCTGGGCCTCCCGCTTGCCTAGGTTTGCGCCCAGGCAGTAGTGCAGGCCCTTGCCGAAGGCCAGGTGGCGTTCGGCATCTTGGCGGTGCAGGTCGAACGTGTCCGGGTCGGCGAACGCGGCGGCGTCCCGGCCCGATGCGGCCAGCCACAGGAACAGCCTGGCCCCGGCGGGCAGGTTCACCCCGGCAAGCATGACCGGCCGGGTGGTCACCCGGCGCCAGACCGGGACCGACGGGTCGTAGCGCAGGCTCTCCTCCACCGCATTCGGGATCAGGCCGGGGTTGCTGGCGATCGCGGTCCAGCGAGCCGGGTCCCCGAGCAGGCGCCGGACGGTGTTACCGATGAGACCGGTGGTGGTCTCGTGCCCGGCGAACGACAGCGAGAACAGGATCGAGGCGATCTCATCCAGGGTGAGGCGGTCTGGGTTCTCCTCGTGGATCGCGATCAGGTCGCTGGTCACGTCGTCACCCGGCTGGTTTGTCTTCGCGTCCACCAGGTCACGCAGGTACTTGCGGTAGGCGGCCATGTTGGTGGCGATCTCCACCTGGTCCTCGGGCGCCGGGCGGCCCCAGCCGAGCGCGGCCCGGTACCCGCACCACTGCTTGAGCCGTGGGTGATCCTGCTCCGGCACGCCCATCAGGGAGAACACGACGGTGGCGGGCAGCGGGAAGGCCAGCGCGGCGACCAGGTCGAACTCGTCGGCGTCGGCGACGGCATCGAGCAGGTTCCTGGTGGTGGCCTCGATGGCGGGGATCATCGCGGTGACCCGCTTCATGCTGAACGCGCGCGCGGCGGGCTTGCGGAGCCTGGCATGCTCCGGCTCGTCCAGGCTGACCATCGACGGCTGCGGGCGATGGCCGCCGGCCAGCAGGATCTGCTGTGCTTCGGGCACCAGCGGGGCGAGCGGGGCCTGCGCCACGGCCGCCGAGTAGGCGACCGGGTCCTTGAATACCTCCTCGATGTCGGTGTACCGCGTGATGACGTAGTACCCGATCGAGGGGGCGAAGAAGATCGGGGCGCCTCGCTGCGGAAGGTCTGCCAGGACCACGTAGGGATCGGAGAGAAAGTCGGGGGATAGCGGGTCGAAGGAGTCGTCGACGGGGCAGCCGGGCGCGGTGTCTTCGGCCGTCATCGCGCGCCTCCTTCGGGTCAGGGCCAGATGATTCCCATGATGCCGTCCGTCGGCGGCGCTGTCACCGTGTCCTCGCCGCGGGCCGGCACCTGGCATGAGGCGCACGCATGGTCCGGAGTTTGCTAGGCTGACTCAGGTTTCTCGGGGCTGTAGCGCAGTCTGGTAGCGCACCTCGTTCGCATCGAGGGGGCCAGGGGTTCAAATCCCCTCAGCTCCACCGAGAATTTGCAGGTCAGAGGCTCACCTACAGCTCTCATCCTACCCGGCGGATGGGAGCTGTCACCATATTGGGAGGAGTCTGGGAGATCGTGTCCTCCCAGACTGGTTCGGTACGGAATGGCGCCAGCAGGGTGGCGAGCAGCGGGACCGTGGAGTGCGGGTCAATGGCGGCACGCTCCCGCAGGGATTCCTCCCACCGGGCCTGAAGGTCTGCGGTCAGCTCGTCGCGCATCCGCTGCGAGGCGTTGGCGTACTACCTGGACACCAGCGCCGCGTTCGAGCTCCTGGCCGCCGAGGAGCACGCTGACGCGTTTCTGGCCTTCTACCGCGAGCACCGCGGCGACAACTGGATCAGCTCGGACCTGCTGCGGATCGAGGTCAGCCGTGCCGTGGCACGAAACTGGCCCGCGCTGATCCCTGACGCCCAGCGGCTGCTTGATGCGTTCGAGTACGTCCAGGTCGACGAGGACGTCGGCCGCTCCGCCATCGTCGAGCCTAACCGCCTGCTGCGCTCCCTGGACGCGATCCACCTAGCAACAGCACGGCTGCTCGGCCCGGAACTCACCGCCCTGCTCACCTATGACGACCGGCTCGCCAAAGCCGCCGCGGACGCCGGGATACCTGTCCTTGCACCACACGATGCCTGAACGCCGTGGGTGCCGGTAAGGCGTCCTGTGCCGAAACCTCGTGCAGGGCCGGGCCGTCTGCGGCCTGATCAGCGAATACCGCAGAGCTGCTTAGCGAACGCGAAACACCAGGTCAGCGAAATTGAACGACTTTTGGCACGGCACAGGGCAGCACGCGGCGCTGGCTCGGAACCCGCCAGCCGTTTCGCGTCACCGACCGTGCTCATCACCCTCAACGGGCTGGCCCGGTAGAATTGGGCGGCGTGGCGCGGGTACGGCCTCGGCCGGTCAGGTGCGCCGGTCGGTCGAGGCGACCGCCAGATGTTCCAGGGCGGTGCGCGCTTGGTCGCTGATCGCGCCGGTCTGCAATGCGCACCGTGCTTCGGCGGTGCGCTCGGCGATCCGCTGTTCGACTTGATCAAGCGCGCCGCTGCGGACGATCACCTCGCGCAGCGCGGTAACGTCGGCGTCGTCCAGGCCGCGGTCGCCGAGTTCGCGCCGGAGCAGGTCGGCTTGCGAGGGGGATGCGGCGCGGATGGCGAGCGCGACGAGCAGCGTGCGCTTGCCCTCGCGTAGGTCGTCGCCTGCGGGCTTGCCGGTACGGGACGGGTCGCCGAACACCCCCAGCACATCGTCGCGAAGTTGGAACGCCTCGCCGATCGCCGCGCCGTAGTCCGACAGCGCGGCGAGCACTTCCGGCGGCGCGTCGGCGGCGGCCGCACCCAGATGCAGCGGACCGTCGACGGTGTAGGTGCTGGTCTTGAACCTGGCTATGCGCAGCGCGTCCTCGATGGAGAACTCGCCACGGCTCTGGACGAGCACGTCGAGGTATTGGCCCGCGATGACGAGCTGGCGCATCTGGTCGTAGACCGCACGAGTGGCTGGGCGGGCGGCGGTGGGTAGCGGCGCCGCGGCGAACATGGTGTCGGACCAGGTCAGCAGCAGATCCCCGATGAGGATCGCCGCGGCGGTGCCGAACTTCTGCGCGTCGCCCAGCCAGTGATGGTCGCGATGCAGCGCCGCGAACTCCGCGTGGGTCGCGCGCTGGCCACGCCGGACGGCCGAGTCGTCCATGATGTCGTCGTGTACCAGCGCGCACGCCTGTAGCAGTTCCAGGCTGGCCGCTGCCTGGAGCAGCCCAGCGTCGTCGGCGTCAGCATCCTTGACGGTGCGCCAACCCCAGTAGGCGAAGCGCGGGCGCAGCCGCTTGCCCCCGTTGAGGACGAAGCGGCGGGTGGCGGCCGCGACGGTCTCCAGTTCCGGCCCGACAGCGGCGAGGAACTCGCACCGTGAATCCAGAAAGCCGGCCAGTACTCCGTTGATCCGATCGGTCACAGAGCCGAGCGACCGGCGCGCCTCCTCGTCGGGATCACGCACGGCCAGCACGGCCGCGGACGTCATGTCCGGGGCTCCGGGGCCGACGCGAGCATCACAGGATCGAGGGTGTCGCGGGGAGGCGGGTCTGCAGGTTCTCGATGACCTGGCTCCACAGGCCGGTAACCTCTAGTAGTCCAATGATCACGAGCAGTCCCCCGCCGACCGCCATGACCAGGGTGTAGTGCCGTTTGATCACGGCGAGCGCGGCCATGGCGCGCCGGAACGCCAGCCCGACCACGGCGAAGGGTAGCCCGAGGCCGAGGCAGTATACGAATGCGAGTAGCGCGCCGCGTTGCGCCGACGCGCCGGTGGAGGCAGCGAGGCCGAGAACGGCGCTGAGGGTGGGCCCGACGCAGGGTGTCCAGCCCAGCCCGAACATCATCCCGAGTACCGGGGCTCCGGCCAGCCCCAGTGCGCGCGAGCCGTGGAACCGGACTTCGGTGTTGGCGATGCGCAGCCGCCGGAACGCCCCGGCGAAACTCAGCCCGAGCAGGATCGTGATGAGGCCGAAGACACGGGTGAGGGTGGTCTCGTGCGTCCGCAGCATGCCGCCCAGGCCACCGAAGGCTGCACCGAGCGTGACGAAGACGAGCGCGAAGCCGAGGGTGAAGAGCCACGCCCCGATGAGGACTCGCCCTCCCGGCAGCTTCGCCGCGGTCCGCCGCGGAGGATGAGGAGTTTGGGCGGGGGCGCTGTCGTGGTACTGCCTGGTGGCCACGTGCCCGGTGCCGGCGTGCCCGGTGCCGGCGTGCCCGGTGCCGGCGTGCCCGGTGCCGGCGTGCCCGGCGGCGACCGGTCTCGCGGCGACCGGTTTGCGGTGGACCTCGGCGCCGGCGATGTCGGCAGCGCTCATGCCGGTGATGTATGACAGATAGCCGGGTACGAGCGGCAGCACGCAGGGGGAGGCAAACGACAACAAGCCCGCGGCGAGCGCGATGGGGAGCGCGATCAACAGAGATCCGTCCTGGATCTGGCCGGTCACCGAGCTGGCGAGCAGGGTGGCCGCGGGGCCGGTCATCGTCGCCTGCGACGCTGCGGCCGGTGGTCCGCGTCGAGGTGGGCCCGGGTTGGCGTACGGTAAGCGGATGCACTGAGACTGCTAGGGAGCCGCTGCATGCCATCTTCGGGGAACGCCACGTCGGACACCGGGCCGGAGATCGCAGCGCGCGGGTCCGGCGCCGGATAGCCTCCCTGTCCCACCGCAGGCGGATGCGCGGATCGGACCGGCGCAGGGACCGTATAACCGAGGTGCATCCACACGGTGACGCTCCACAAGACCGTCGCACCCGCGACGTGCAGTTCGACGATGCTGGGTGGCAGGTCGAGGAAGTACTGGGTGTAACCGATCGCGACCTGCACCAGCACGGCGACGACGAGCCAGTTCGCCCTCCGCCGGACCGCGGACGGGGCGCTGGTGAGCCGGACCGCGACCGCCGTGGCGACGATCAAGCCGGTGAGCAGCAGCGCGGAGTCGGCGTGCAACTGAGTGACCCGTTCGAGCGGGAACGGCAGCCGTTTCACGTCCGCGCCGGAGCCGGCGTGCGGTCCGGTGCCGGTGGTCACGGTGCCGAGCACCAGCACACACCCGGCGACGGCCACCAGCAGCCGGCCGAGCCACAGCAGTTCGACCCTGACGGCAGGGGCGGTGGGCGTCCAGCCGGGGTGCGCGCGGTGAACCAGAACGAGCGCGACCCACATCAGCACCATCGACAGCAGGAAGTGGGCGATCACCCACGGCGGGTCGAGGTGGTAGAGCACCGACAGCCCGCCGATGACCGCCTGGCCGCAGAAGCCGGCCACCAGGCTCCAGGACAGCCAGATGAGGTCGCGTCGCCGTGGGGTGCGCAGCAGTGAGCCCGCCGCGACGAACGCGACGAACACGCCCACCAGAAACGTGATGACCCGGTTGATGAATTCGACCAGCGCGTGGTAGCTCGCGGGCGCGACAAGTGAGGTCGACGTGCACTTGGGCCAGGTCGGGCAGCCCAAGCCGGAGGAGGTGAGCCGGACCGTCGCTCCGGTGACCACGATCGCGCCGAGCAGGAACGCGGCAACGGCGGCGAGTCGACGGTACGGGACGGGCGCGACGGCCGGGATTCGGATGGCCGGCATCTAGGCCCCCCAGGTGCTGCGTCGAATTCATGTTGCCGAAACAATTGACGACGCTAGCCGCACCGGACTCGTCCCGCATCCGGCGCCTGCCACATCGAATGTGCGGCTTTCAGGATCTGGGTTACGCGTAATACCGCGCCGTCAATGCGGTAAAACCACATGTTCGGTGCCGGGACTGTGCAATGCCGCAGCGTGGTCCGAATGCTCGACAGGCGCGGCGACTCGATGCAGAATACCGGTCATTGGTGGTAATCGCGATTCCTGCGATCTCGTGGTAGGGAGCAGCCCGTGAGGAACCCCCGCAGAGTGTCCGCCGTGCTCGTGGCGGCTGCCGCGGTGGCCGCCCTGCGCGCCGGCTGCAGCGATCCGGCGAAGCTGGTGTCACGGTTGTAGGTGGCGGTGATGGGATAGGTGCCCGCCGGGCGCGAGCAGGCAGGCCCCGACCGGCGGCGGCCGGCCGCGACGCGTGGTGGTGGACCCCCATCGGCCGCGACGCGGGGACCGGGAGGGTCCGCCCTCACACCGGCGGGATCTTGGGGAAGTCCATGTCGAGCACGGCGACGATCTCGGCGTAGGTGAGCTGGCCGAAGTGGCGGGCCGTGATCTTCCCTCCCGGGTCGATCACGAAGGTCACGGGTAGCG